>DATAYB010000089.1:0-5883 GCA_036272795.1 Pseudonocardia sp. | reverse complement strand
GCGCTGCCCACCGCCGACCAGCTGCCCTCGGTACCCGACGACACCGTGACGACCCGGCTGGACGTGTCCGCCCAGCTGGCCGCGAAGGTGGCCGCACTGCGCGCGCACGCCACGCAGCTGACGGTCTGGACCGGATGTGGGTCCGGTCCGGACCACGGGACGGGGTCCGGGGCCGGCAACGGGACCGACTCCGGGGCCGGGTCGGCCGGGCTGGTGGCGCTGGCCGAGACCGGCCGGCTGGCCTTCGCACTGACCAACGAGATCGCAATGCCGGTGCCGCGCACCGAGAGCTACGCGCTGGTCGGCGCGGCCGGCTCGGTGCGTCCGGTGCGGGAGACCGACCTGTTCGACGGGATCGAGACGTGGTGAACGAGGACCGGGCCCATTCCATGCTCGTGGTCGGACTGCTGACCGTGGACGCGGCGCTGCTGGCCATGTTGGAGCTGATGTTCCTGACACTGGCGGTCGGCGTGGTGCCGGTGCCGGTCAGCGCGCTGGTCGCGCTGGTCAGCACGCCGTGGTTCGTGCGGAGGGCCGGTGAGCTGGGCGGCTCCTGGTCTGCCAGCCTGCCGCTGATCGCGTGGGCGCTGACCGTCGGGGTGCTCGGGCTCGCCGGGCCAGGCGGCGACGTGCTGCTGCTCAGCGACTGGTCGACGCTGGCGCTGATCGTCGCGGGCCTGGTGCCGGCCGCGTTCGTGCTCGGCCGCGTGATCCGGGGTAAGCGCACCGCCCGCGCCACCCCACAGACGGAGGCCGCCGAGCCGGCCTCCAGCAGCCCGCACGGCAGCTGACCTGTGGCTCACCCCGTGAGTCGTATTGGTCGCCTGAGCGACCAATACCACTCACAGGTTCCTAGACGGTGGTCTTGCCCTGGAAGACGTCGTCGAGCACGGTCGTGTCGATCACCTTGGTCACGTCGGGCAGCGGCGACACCCCGGCGGCGCCGAACGCGGTGTACATCGGGCCGGCCACCTCCTTCGGGTCCAGCCGCATCAGGCCGCTGGCCTTGGTCAGGGCGCTCTGGGTGAACGTGGTCTGGAGCTGGTTCTCCCTGGTCTGCTGGACGAGGTCGAGGCCGAGGTCGGCGCCGAACTTGTCGACCGCGAGCTTGGCCGCGATGGCCGGGTCGGCCGCGTTGTCCTGCCAGCCGCGCACGGTCGCACGCATGAACTTGACGGCGGTGGCCCGGTTGGCGGTGAGCCAGGAGCGTGAGCTGCACAGCAGGTCGGAGTACTGCGGCAGGCCGAGTTGCCCGTAGGTCGTGACCACGAAGTCCGTGCCCTCCTTGAGCCCCTTCTGCTCCAGGGTGATCGGCTGGTTGGTGGCGAAGCACGTGTAGACGTCGCCCTGGCCGTCCAGCAGCGGGCTCGGGTCGTAGCCGACGGGCACGAACTTGTACCGCACCGGCACCTTGGCCAGTTTCATCGCGGCCTCGACGAAGGGCTGCACGCCCTGCTGCCCGAGCACGGTCTTGTCGACCAGGTCGGCCGCGGTGCGCACCGGGTTCTTGGCCAGCGAGAGGAAGCCGGCCGGCGTGTTCTGGAACTGGGCGGCGTAGGCGACGAAGTCGTTGCCCGAGTTCACCGCGCTGATGAACTCCTGCATGGCGATCGGGTTGGCGATGTCGGCGCCGCCCGCGGCCAGCGTGGCGCTCGGGGTCGGCGCGTTCGGCCCGCCGGGGATGAACTCGACGTTGAGCCCTTCCTGCTGGTAGTAGCCCCGGGCCTGGGCGATCCAGAACCCGGCGAACTCGACGTTGCTGATCCAGCCGAGCGCGAGCCGGACCGGGGTGCCGCCGGCGGCCGGTGCCCCGGCGGAGCCACCGCCGCCGCAGGCGGCCAGCAGCGCGGGGCCGGCGACCAGGCCGAGGCCGGCCAGTCCGGCGTTGCGCAGCAGCCCGCGGCGGCTCCAGGCGACAGGCGAGTCGGGCATGTGCGGCTCCTCGGTGGCGTTCGGTGGGGCCCAGAGACGGGGTATGGGGACTGGCGGGAGTCGGCAGGGTCAGGTCATCCGGGCCAGGCCACGGCGCTCGACCGCGCGCGCGGCCACGAAGCAGAGCACCGAGACGACCGTGGCGACCAGTGCGGCGCCCCAGGCCCGGTCGGCTTGGTAGAAGCTGACCGCGCGGGCGAACAGCGTGCCCAGCCCCCGGCCGCCCATCAGGTACTCGGCGAGCATCGCCGCCAGCACGGCGGTCGGCGCGGCCAGCCGGAACGCGACGAGCACGCCCGGCACCGCGTGCGGCAGCAGCAGCCGGCGCAGGGTGGTGACCCGGGACGCGCCGAGCACCGCGAACAGGTCCAGCGAGCTGGCCGGGGCATCGCGCAGCCGGGAGCCCACGAACACGAACGCCGGGAAGAACGACACGACGGTGGTGATCACGACGACGGTCGGCCAGCTGTAGCCGAAGACCCTGGCGAGCACCGGGATCATGGCGACCACCGGCACGGACCGCATCACCAGCGCCACCGGCGTCATCATCCCGGACAGCAGCGGCGACGCCCACACCGCGACGGCCAGCCCTGCGCCGAGCAGCATGCCGAGGACCAGCCCGGCGGCGGCCACCGCGAGTGTGCTGGCGAGGTCGGCAAGGTAGGCGTCGGGATGGCCGAGCACATCGGAGAGCACCGCGACCGGGGTCGGCACGACGATCTGGTTGTAGTGGTTGAGGGTGGCCCAGAGCTGCCAGGCGACGAAGAACACCACGACCGTCCAGTACCGCGACACCGCCGTCCCGAGCCACCGCAGCGGCCGTGGCGCTCGGGCCGGGGTGGCGGTCGGAACGACACCGGCAGGGCCGACACCGGCAGGGCCGAGGCCGGTCGTGTCGAGGCCGGTCGGGTCGCGGCCGGCCGGGTCGGAGGTCGTGGTCAGCGGGCGGTGGGGCTCGGCGACGGTCACATGAACCTCCGGTTGACCAGCCGGCGCAGACCGAGCAGCACGAGGTAGCCGGCCAGGGCGAGCACCGAGGCACCCAGCGCGGCCGCCCACAGCAGGTTCGCCTGGAAGTTCTGCATCGCGCTGACCAGCAGCACGCCCAGCCCGCGCGGGGCGCCGAACCACTCGCCGATCACCGCGCCCAGCACCGCCGCCGGGGCGGCCAGGGTGAGCCCGTCCACGATCAGTGGCAGCCCGGCCGGCAGGCGCAGCCGCAGCAGGGTGCTCAGCCGCCCGGCGCCGAGTACCGCGAAGACGTCCAACTGGCTGGTCGCGGCGGACGCCAGCGCAGAGGTGGCTGCCACGAACACGGCGAAGCCCGCTGCCAGCGCGGCGACCAGCGTCGGCGTGGCGGCCCGGCCGGCGGTGTTGATCAGCAGCGGGCCGAGCGCGATCAGCGGGATGGCGTTGACGACCGCGGCCAGCCGGTCCAGGCCGGGGCCGATCGGCGGCAGCAGAGTGCCAAGGGTCGCCAGCAGCACGCCGAGCACCGTGCCGAGCAGGAGACCGAGCGCCGCCGCCGTGCCGGTGGCGCCGATCGCGCGGCCCAGCACGAGCCGCGCGGTGGGGGTGCCGAGGTAGCCGAGCACCGCGCTGAGCGGCGGCCAGCTGGGCCCGGCCAGGCCGAGCCGGCCGATCAGCTCGATGACCAGCAGCAGCGCGAGCACACCGGCGGCGGCCAGCCAGAAACCGCGGCGCGTGGCAGCCGGCGCCGCGCCGGCGGACCGGACCCGGCCGATGCCGGCGGTGCCGCTGGTCATGCGGCGGACCTGGGTGGCCGCCCGGCCGGCTCTGTCACGGCGCCCGGCTCCGCCTCGTCCAGCAGCCCGGTCAGCCGGTCCACGATCTCGTGGAACGCGGGCTCCCTGGTGACCTCGGTGCCGCGCGGGCGCGGGATGTCGACCAGCTCGACGTGGCGCACCCGGCCCGGCCGCCCGGTCATCACGACGACGCGGTCGGCCAGCAGCACCGCCTCGTCGACGTCGTGCGTGACCAGCAGGGTGGTGATCCGTTGCGCCTGCCAGATCCTGGCCAACTCGAGGTTCATCCGCCTGCGCGTCACGGCGTCCAGCGCCCCGAAGGGCTCGTCCAGCAGCAGCACGTCGGGATCCAGCGCGAGTGCCCTGGCGATGGCGACCCGCTGGCGCATGCCACCGGACAGCTGGCGCGGCCGCGCGTCGGCGAACCCGGCCAGTCCGACGAGGTTCAGCAGCTCGTCCACCCGGGCGCGGTTCACCGGCCGGCCGGCGACCTTGAACGGCAGCTCGATGTTCGACCGGGCGCTGGCCCACGGCAGCAGCGCGTGCTCCTGGAACGCCACCCCGAGCCGGTGCTCGCGGCTCAGCTCGGCCGGTGCGCGGCCCTCCACCAGTACCTCGCCGACGGTGGCCCGCTCCAGCCCGGCGACCAGCCGCAGCACGGTGGACTTGCCGCAGCCCGACGGCCCGAGAATGGCGACGAACTCGCCGTGCGCGATCTTCAGGTCGAAGCCGTCCAGGGCGCGAACGGTGCTGCCGCGACGAATCGGGAAATCCTGCACGATCTCACTCAGCGCGATCGCGGGGTCTCCGGGTTCGGGCATATGGGGTACTCCCGATACTCGATGGTGGTCACCGACGCTACGAACCGCACGTTTCTACGATGTTGCCTGCCCGGTGCACCAGCGTAACTGCTATTTCGTGGCCGGTACCGTTGCCGAATGGGAGATCAGCGGCCGGAGTCCGAACCGGACCGGTTGCTCCGGCTCACCGCGGGCTACGTGCTCGAGCACGGCATCGCGGGCCTCACGCTCCGCCGCCTCGGGGTGGCCATCGGCACCAACAACCGCATGCTGCTCTACTACTTCGGCTCCAAGGAGCAGCTGATCTCCCGGGCGCTGCTGGCCGCATCGGCCGGCTACCCCGCGCTGAACTCGGCGATCTCCGCGCTCGGTGACCCCGGTCCGCTCGCCGACCGGCTGAACGCCTGCTGGGCGCGCATCGCGTCGCCCGCGAACGTGCCGTTCCACCGGCTGTTCTTCGAGGTGTTCGGGGTGGCCGCGCACCAGTCGGGGCGTTTCGACGAGTTCCTCGACCGGGTCGGCCACGACTGGGTCAACCAGGTCACCGGGTACCTGCGCGCCGACGGCGTGCCGCCGGCCGACGCCGCGCTGCTGGCGCGCGAGCTGGTCGCGCTCTGGCGGGGTCTGCAGTTCGACCTGCTCTCCGCCGTGGAGACTGACGCGCTCGCGGCCAGCCACGCCTCCGCCGCCCAAGCGTTCGCCGACCGCTGCGCCAGGGCAGCGGCGGCAGGGGAGGCCCGGGAGGTAGGCGCGGCCCGGGAGGCAGGCGCGGCCCGGGAGGCAGGCGCGGCCCGGGAGGCAGGCGCGGCCCAGGAGACAGGCGCGGCCCAGGAGACAGGCGCGGCCCGGGAGGGCCTGGCCCGCGCCCACCCGCCCGCCTGAGCCGCCGGCCTGCCTGCCTGTGGTTACCGAGCTGCACAGGAGGCAGGTTGCGGGGCGGCGTGCCCGGCCTGCCGTTACCGAGCTGCACAGGGTGCAGGTTGCGGGGCGGTGTGGCGGGCCTGCCGTTACCGAGCTGCACAGGAGGCAGGTTCTCGGGCCGAAAAACCTGCCTGTGGTGGAGTTCGGTAACCACAAGCAGCCCCGCGAGCCACGTCTGCCCGCGGACCACGTCTGCCCGCGGACCACGTCTGCCCGCCAGCCACGCCAGCCCGCGGACCACGTCTGCCCGCGGACCACGTCTGCCCGCCTGTCCACCAGCCCGCCGCCGGGCCTCGGTCCGGTCAGCCGGCCTTCGCCGGGATCGGGTTCACGATGTCGAGCTCGCCGGCCGGGACCTCGACGGCGGACGTGGTCCACGCCCAGATCGAGTAGAGCCGCCGGGCCGGGTCGGAGTAGCCGTGCCGGCCGTGGAACACGCGGTAGTTGTCGACCACGGCCATCTC
>DATAYB010000088.1:0-3483 GCA_036272795.1 Pseudonocardia sp. | reverse complement strand
CGTCGAGCACGGCCAGACGGTCCCGCTGCGCGCGGTCGTGGAGAGCCTGGGCTACGGCCGGGCACAGGGCACGGTGGTGCTGGAGGGCGTCCCGCTGTCGGTGGCCATCGAGGTCGACAGCCCGGGCTGGCGGCAGATGCTCTGGCACGACCGCCGGCTGATCGAGGGCGGCACCCGGCTCGACTTCGACAGCATCCGGCAGACCACACTTCGCCCGTTCGGCCTGCTCTTCCGGGGACCGGTGCACGCCGGACAGACCGTGGAGGTGCGGCTCGGCTTCTCCCTGCGCGGCTGCGAGCAGGCCCGCGACAACCTGCGGCGCGAGTGCGGTGAGGGCGAGCCTGCCTTCGACCCGACCCGGGACCGGACCCGCGCCCGCTGGGGTGACTACCTGGACCGCGTCCAGGTCGAGGGCGGTACCCCGGCGCGGCGCAAGGTCATGGCGACCGCGCTCTACCACTCGCTGATCAAGCCGTGCTTCGGCGACGACGAGAGCCCGTTCTGGCCGGCCTCGGGCCCGTTCGCGTTCGACGTCTGCACGATGTGGGACATCTACAAGACCCAGATCCCACTGCTGATGGCGATCGCGCCCGGCCGGGCGGCCGACCTGCTGGAGTCGCTGATCCGGGTCTGCGAGGAAGAGGGCAACTTCCCGATCGGCTACCGGATGGCGCGGGGCGCGGACCGGTTCTTCCGGCAGGGCAGCGCGCTGGCCCACACCGCGCTCGCCGACGCCCAGGCACTGGAGCTCGGCGGCCTGGACTGGAGCTGGGCGCTGGTGCACATGGAGGCCGACCTGCACCGGCTCTACGGCGAGGACTTCATCGAGCACGGCATCGTGCACCCGGTCACGCACACGCTCGACCTCGCCTACGCCCACCACTGCACGGCGCAGGTGGCCCGCGCGCTGGGCGACAAGCGCCTCGCCGACGAGCTCGAGGGGCGCAGCCGGCTGTGGGTCAACGCCTTCGACCCGTACACCGGGCTGCTGCGTGACTCGGAGTTCTACGAGGGCGGCAAGTGGAACTACTCGTTCCGGCTGCTGCACGACATGCGGGCGCGGATCGCGCTGGCCGGCGGTGACGACGCGTTCGTGGCCATGCTCGACGACTTCTTCGGTTTCGGCGCGGGGGCGGTGACCCAGCCCGGCCGGCGTCCCTCGCCGACGGAGATGGCGGCCGGCTACGTGCTCAACCGGTTCGAGGGACTGAACAACGAACCGGACATGGAGGCGCCGTGGGCCTACACCTACGCCGGCCGTCCGGACCGCACTGCGCACGTCGTGCACAGCGCTCTGACCTGGCAATACGGCACCGGGGCCGGTGGCCTACCCGGAAACGACGACTCGGGAGGTCTCAGCTCATGGTACGTCTGGGCTTCACTGGGGCTTTTCCCGATCGCGGGGCAGAGCCTGTTCCTCGTGAACGCACCGGCCTTCGCCAGGGCCGCGCTGCGAGTCGGCGGGGGTGAGTTCGTGATCGAGACGACCGGGCACCACGAGTCCCCGGTCGGAGCGGACGGCATCGAGGAAACGCCGCCGACGCAGTACGTGCGGTCGGCGACCCTGAACGGACGGCCACTCGAGACGACCCACGTCAGCGCGGCTGACGTGCACGGTGGCGGCGTCCTGCACCTGGAGCTCGGCCCGGAACCATCGGCGTGGGGGCGCACCGCCCGCCCGCCGTCCCTGTCAGACGCACGCACGAGGGGTGGGACATGATGAGGTACTACGACCGACGGCTCGTCATTGTCGTGCGGGCCGACCCGGTGATCTGCGGCCACTCCGGTGAAGCCCGCAACCTCGCCGAGGCGGCCCTGACCAGAGGCTTCGACGACGTCAGGCTGCTGACCTGGCCGATCGCGACGCTGCAGGCCGCCGGGCTGCCGCTGAAACCGCTGGACCGCCTGCAGCCGTACAGCCCGGGCATCACCGTGGAGCGCCCGGAGCCCGTCGGCGACTACCGGGTGCCGGACGGCCGCCATCTGGCCGGGCTCACCGGGCGGCTGGTCGAGCTGCTCGCCGAGCCGGTGCCGACCACGTGCCTGGCGATGTACCTGGCACCGCACGCGAACGTGGTGATCGACGCCGTGACCGCTTCCAGGGCGGCCGGCTTCAACCCCGAGGTCCACACGATCGCCAAGGCGGTGGGGTCGGACGTCACCAACGTCATCGCCTCCTGCCTGCGCGAGGGGCGCTTCGGCGCGGCCGCCGTCACGATGACCACGTACCTGGCGCACGACGAGGTCGTGGCGGTCTCGGAGTACACCCGAGACCAGATCGTGCTCTCCGCCGAGGCAGTCGACCTGCACTGCGGCACCCACTTCGCGCGCGCCTGCCAGGAACGTGTGACAGTGAGCTACCCGCCGATCGACGCCTCCGCCTACCTCGACCACGACCCGCTGACCGTGGACACCGCACTGGCCAGGCGCGGCCTGCAGCGGGACGGCTACATCCTGTTCCTGTCCAGGGTCACCCGCGCCAAGGGCATCCACGACCTGGTCACGGCCTACGCCGAGTCCCGGTCCCGGCACCGGGTCAAGCTCGTCGTCGCCGGCAACGGCCCCGCGCTGCCGGAGGTCCGGGAGCAGGCCGCCGCGATGGGGCTGCCCGCCAACCGGATCGTCTTCCTCAACGACGTGGACGACGACGAGAAGCCGCTGCTGATGCGGGGCTGCGCGACCTACGCGCTGCCGACCAAACCGGAGCCCGACTTCGTCGAGACGTTCGGCATCGCACTGACCGAGAAGATGCTGGCCGGGGGCGGGCCGGTGATCACCACCCTGACCGGTGGCACCGGCGAGGCCGTCGGCGACACGGCAGTCATCGTGCCGGCCGGCGACGTGCTGGCCCTGACGGCGGCCCTGGACCGGGTGGTGCTGGAGATGCCGGAGCACGAGCGGCGTGACCTGGAGCTGCGCGGCCGCGAGCACGCCATGGCCTTCGACCGCGTCCGGATCTTCGACGACCTGTTCCGCACGGGGATGCAGCCGCTACCCCAGTGACCGACGGCGCTCACCCGGGCTGATCGACGACGCTCACCCGGGCGGGCCGTCCTCCGTGTCGTGCCCTGTGGCGAGCACCGCCGTCAGTCGGGCTGCCACCTCGTCCGCCTCCAGCGCGTCGGTGAAGTGGGTACGGAACGCGCCGGACCGGTCGAGTACGTAGGTGATCGCCGAGTGCGGCACGACGTAGGGCTCGACGCCGTCGGGGTCCTCGGTGCGCCTGGCGAAGACCCGGAACTCCCGCTTCGCCGCGTCGATCTCCTCGGCCGTGCCGGTCAGGCCGGTGAACCGTGGGTAGCTCCGTTCGAGGAACTCCTTCATCACCTCGGGGGTGTCCCGCTCGGGGTCCACGGTCACGTAGAGGGCCCGGAACCGCTCCGCCGCCGGCCCGAGGCGCTCCAGCGCCGCCGAGAGCTTGCCGAGCGCCCTCGGGCACACCATCGCGCAGTGCGTGAACCCGAAGAACACGAGCACGTAGCG
>DATAYB010000087.1:0-7980 GCA_036272795.1 Pseudonocardia sp. | reverse complement strand
CGGCGTCCTCCTTCGCAGCACTGTCGGCACGATCAGCCGGAGCGGGGTCATCGGTGGTGGCGGGCTGGCCGGTCAGGGTCAGGAAGACGTCGTCGAGGCTGGGCAGCCGCAGGCCGATCTCGACCACCGCCAGCCGGTCGGCCTCCAGCCGCGCGCCGACCCGGTGCAGCATCGCGGCGTCGGCCGAGGTCACGACCACCTCGCCGGTGGCACCGATCACCGGTGCGATACCGCCGGACTGGTCGGCCACCACCGCGGCGACCGCCACGAGGTCGGCACGGCGCAGCGGGCGCACGTGCAGCCGTTGCCCGCCGACCTCGGCCTTCAGGGCGGCCGGCGTGCCCGCGCCGATCACCCTGCCGTGGTCGATCACCACCAGCTCGTCCGCGAGCTGCTCGGCCTCGTCCAGGTACTGGGTGGTGAGCAGCACGGTGACGCCCTCGGCGGCCAGCACCCGGACCTGGTCCAGCACCTCGTTGCGGTAGCGCGGATCGAGGCCCGTGGTCGGCTCGTCCAGGAACAGCACGTCGGGGCGGCCGATCAGGCTCACCGCCAGGTCCAGCCGGCGGCGCATGCCACCGGAGTACGTCTTGGCGCGGCGCCCGGCGGCGGCGGCCAGCCCGAAGCTCTCGAGCAGCCGGTCGGCCATGGCCCTTGCCTCCGCGCGGGACAGCCCGAGCAGCCGACCGACCAGCATCATGTTGTGCCGGCCGGAGAGCGCCTCGTCCACCGCCGCGTACTGGCCGGTGAGCCCGATCCGCGCCCTGACCGCGGCCGGCTGGGCGACCACATCCAGCCCGAGCACCTCCACGAGGCCGGCGTCCGGGCGCAGCAGCGTGGCCAGGATCTGCACCACGGTGGTCTTGCCGGCGCCGTTCGGACCGAGCAGCCCGAGCACGCCTCCCCGGCGCACGGTGAAGTCGACGCCGGCCAGTGCGGTGGTCGCACCGAAGCTCTTGGCCAGCCCTTCGACCCGTATTGCACAGTCCATGTCCGTGTTCCCCTCACTGCGTTCTCGCATCGAGGGCAACTCTGGCCGGACCCACTGACAGGACACCGACACGGCACTGACATGAGCACTGACATGAGCACTGACACCGGCGCTGACACCTCGCGGGGGCCGCGCGGGGGGCCGCGCCGGCCGGTTCTCGGGTGTCAGGGGCCGCGCCGGCCGGACGTCAGGGTGCCGCGCCCGGCGCGTTCTCCGGTGTCCGCAGCGCGTCGAACGCCTCGTCGACCAGCCCGACCAGGTCCGCCGTGCCGTTGCCCATGGCCCAGGCGGTGATCGCGGTGGTCAGCGCGGCGAGGGCCGCTGCCGCAAGAACCTGGCGCCGCAGGTCCGCGGGCTTGGCCGAGTCCCCCGCCCGCCGGGTCAGTGCCTCGGTGAACAGCTCCTGGGTGGCCTTCAGGTTGCGCCAGCTCCGGGCCCGCAACGCTGGGGTGTCGAGCATCAGGCGGGTCCGGACCAGGATGGCCTCCCGGTCAGCTGGCAGCACGGAGCCGATGCCCTCGCGCAGCGCGCGGTGGATCGAGGTCAGCGGATCCTCGTCAGGGGGACGCGCCACGATCAGCTCGGCGATCATCGGGTCGTAGTCGTCCGACTCGACGACGGCCTCCTTGCGCGCGAAGTGCCGGAAGAACGTCATGTGGGACACCCCGGCGGCGGCGGCGATCTCCTCGACGGTGGTGGCGTCGTAGCCATTGGCCAGGAACAGCCGCAGCGCGTGCTCCTGGATCGAGCGCCGCGTGGCCGCCCGCTTGCGCTCCCGCCAGTCCGCCTGGGTCACCAGTCCAGCATGCCGGCCCGCGCTCCGGCCATCGGCGCGCGGTCCTCGAATGCGGCCGCGAGCCAGCGCGCCATGCCAGCCGGGTCGGCGCCACGCCAGGCCAGGTGGCCGTCCGGGCGTACGAGCAGCGTGTCGGGGCCGTCCCAGCGCAGCTCGGTCACGGCGGTCCCGAGCACCGCCCGCACCATGTCCCCGGCAGCGCTCCCGGAGCCGGCCGCTTCCCCGGCGGCGGCCCCCGAGCCCGCTGTCTCCCCGGCGGCGGCCGCGGAGCCGGCTGCTTTCCCGGCGCCGGCCGGGCCGAGTACCGCCCACCGCCGCCCGAGCTCGGCGTGCAGGCGGGTCGTGCTCCCGTCGACGCGGCGGCACACCAGGTCCGGGACCCGGTCCCCCGGGCGCGGACCGGACCGGCGCCACGCCGGCGTGCGGGGCCACCCGGCCGGCGCCAGCGGGCCACCCCGGTAGGAGACCAGCAGCTGCGAGGACCCCTCGGTGATCCACCGCTGCACCCGCGGACGGTTCATCAGCGGGACGACAACGTGGTCACGCAGCAGCCTCGCGGCGGTGTTGTCGGCGTACATCACCCTGGTCGCGCCGCTGGTCGTGCCGAGTACCTCGGCGGCGACCGGGCGGCGTTCCGCCTCGTAGGTGTCGAGGAGGGGCTCGCCGGCGTGCCCGGTGGCGACGGCAGCCAGCTTCCAGGCGAGGTTCTCGGCGTCCCCGATGCCGGTGTTCATACCCTGGCCACCCAGCGGGCTGTGGATGTGCGCCGCGTCCCCGGCCAGCAGCACGCGACCCCGCCGGTAGACCTCGGCCAGCCGCCGGTGGATCTGGAACGACGAGGTCCACTCCGCGCCGCGCACCTCACCGCCGGCCTCGGCACGCAGCAGCTCGCCCATCCACGCGAGTGCCGAGGCGGGGTCGGCGGCAGCGGTAGCCGGGTCGGCGGCGGCAGCGGGGGCGGGCGCCGAGGCCATCAACCGCCAGAGATCCTCACCGGGCAGCGGGAACGCGGCGAGCAGGTGCGAGCCGCGCAGTCAGGCGAGCACGGTGTCCCTCGGCCTGTCGAGCTCGGCGTGCACGTCGGCGAGCAGGAACCGTTCGACCAGCGGCACGCCGGGGAAGCCGATGCCGACCGCCTTGCGCACCGAGCTGTGGGCGCCGTCGCAGCCGACCAGCCAGCGGACCCGGGCCTCAGCAGGGTCGACACCTCCCGCAAAGAGCACGGTCACCCCGCCGGCGTCCTGCTCGACCGCCCGCACCGCACGCCCCCACTCGACCTGACCACCGAGCTCAGCCAGACGCGCGCGCAGCGCACCCTCGATCTCCGCCTGCGAGATGAGCAGCCCCGGGTGGCCGCCGAGCCGCGTGCGCTGCCCCACCCGGAGCCGGCACAGCTCCCGGCCGGCCACCGCGATGACCAGCTGTTGCACCGCGAGCGCGCGCCCTGGCAGGTCGCCGAGCGCACCGATCCGGTCGAGCACCTCGACCCCGCGCGGTTGCAGCCCCAGCGCGCGGGAGGTCGTGGCCGGCCCCGGCGCCGCGTCCACCACCCGCACCCGCACCCCGGCGGCGCGCAGGCCACAGGCCAGCACGAGCCCGGTCGGGCCGGCCCCCACCACGAGCACGTCGTCCGATCCCATCGCCCGCCTCCATGTTAGTAGCTAACATGTTAGAGGCTAACATCGACGGGCACGCTGCTACCGGCTCGACCGGACGAGCTGGCGCAGCGCCGGGCTGCGCAGGTACAGCCCCAGCCAGACCAGCACGGCGACGTACACCGGGAAGAGCACGTAGCCGAACAACGGCTGCTCGGTGCGGACGTTCGCGCACACCGCGCCACCGAGGTAGCCGGTCAGCAGCACCGCGCCGAACACGGCGGTCCTCGGCACGTTGTAGACCACCAGGCTGATCAACAACAGGGTGCCCATCAGCGCCACGGTGTGTGCCGGGAAGCCCAGTTGCACGGTCGCGGCCACCACGGCCGGCAGCCGCAGCAGCTTCGTCACGGAGTCGAACAGCAGGAACAGGTCGACCAGGATGGTGATCACCAACCCGGTCCGGGCCCCGGCACGGCTGGGTTGGACATCCTTGGCGGCGGCGCTGGCGTTGAGGCTCATGGTCGTGGACCTTCCGGGCATCGGTGCCGGCCTCTGTGTGCCGGCGCTCGTCAGTGCGTCGAATGACAGCAGTGCAGACCGACACCCACCCGAAAACTCATCGCGCCGATTCGGCGCCCGCCCGGAACTGGACTGCAAAACCGCGGACCCCAGCGCCTCGTCCCGCGGAATCCAGCGACACGGCCCGCGGAATCCAGCGACTCGCGGAAGGTTGCGGCGGCTTGCCGGTCAGGTTTCGGCGGTTTCGGCGGCGGCCAGCCAGTCCTCTTCGACCTGGGTGCGCTCGGTGATCAGGGCGCGCAGTTCGGCGTCGAGCTCGAGGAGCCGGGGCGGGTCGGTCGCGGCTTCGGCGAGGGCGGTGTGCAGCTTGGCCTCCCTGGCGTCGAGCGTCGCCATGCGGCGCTCCAGCCGGCGGGCCTCCTTCTGCGCGTCCCGGCGCTCCGCTGCGCTGGGCTGGTCGGGCCCACCTGTCGCGGCGCCGGTCCCGGTCCCGGCCGTCGCGCCGGCTCCGCTGGACCCCGTGCCGGCTGTGCCTCCGGTTCGGCTCGCGCCGGTTCGGGCCGCCGCGGACGTCGGAGCGCCGCCCGTGGGGACCGGGGCGGCGGCGCGGCGGCGCAGGTACTCCTCGATGCCGCCGGGCAGATGGGTGATCCTGCCGTCGCCGAACAGGGCCACCACGGTGTCGCAGACGCGTTCGATCAGGTACCGGTCGTGGCTGACCACGACCATGGTGCCCGGCCAGCCGTCGAGCAGGTCCTCGAGCCGCTGCAGGGTGTCGATGTCCAGGTCGTTGGTGGGCTCGTCGAGCAGTAGGACGTTCGGCTCACCCATCAGCAGCCGGGTCAGCTGCAGCCGGCGCCGCTCGCCGCCGGACAGCTCGCCGACCGGGGTCCACTGCCGGGCCGCCGGGAAGCCGAGCCGCTCCAGCATCGAGGACGCCGACAGCTCGTGCCGGCCGACGGTGACGAACCGGGCGATCTCCTCGACCGCCTCCAGCACGCGCTGGCTGGCGGGCAGGTCGACCAGCTCCTGGGTCAGGTGCGCCAGGCGGACCGTCTTGCCGGTGACCAGCTTGCCGCCGTCCAGCTCGCGCTCGCCGCCCAGCGCGCGCAGCAGCGTCGTCTTGCCGGACCCGTTGACCCCGACCAGCCCGATCCGGTCGCCGGGGCCAAGGCGCCAGGTGACGCGGTCGAGCAGGGTGCGCGCGGGCACCGTCAGGGTGGCGTCCTCCAGCTCCAGCACCTGGCGGCCGAGCCGGGCGGACGCGAACGCCATCAGCTCCGGCGTGTTGCGAGGGTCGGGCACGTCGGCGATGAGTACCTCGGCCGCCTCGATCCGGAACTTCGGCTTGGACGTCCGGGCTGGGGCGCCGCGGCGCAGCCACGCCAGCTCCTTGCGGGCCAGGTTGCGGCGCCGCTCCTCGGCCGCGTCGGACTGCCGGACGCGCTCCGCGCGGGCGTACACCCAGTCCGCGTAGCCGCCGGTGTACGCCTCCACCCGGCCGGCCGTGTCGCCGCCGCCAACCTCCCAGGTGTTCGTGCAGACGGCGTCCAGGAACCACCTGTCGTGGGTGACGACGAGCACGGCACAGCGGCGGGACACCAGGTGCTGGGCCAGCCAGGCGATGCCCTCGACGTCGAGGTGGTTGGTGGGCTCGTCGAGCACGATCAGGTCCGACTCGCCTACCAGCGCGGCGGCCAGCGAGACCCGGCGCCGCTCGCCACCGGACATGCCGTCCACGGTCCGGTCGAAGTCGGTGATGCCGAGGCCGGCCAGCACGGTGCGGACCTGGGCGTCGGAGGCCCACTCGTGCTCGTCGCCGTCCACGCTCACCCCGAGGCGGCCCAGCACCACGTCCCGGACCCGGGAGCCGGCGGGCAGCTCGGTGTGCTGGCCGACCACGGCGATCCGCAGGCCACGCTGGCGGCTGACGCGCCCGCCGTCCGGCTCGCGCTCCCCGGTGAGCACCTCGAGCATGGTCGTCTTGCCGCCGCCGTTGAGCCCGACGACGCCGATCCGGTCGCCGGCGGCCACCCCGAGGGACACCTTGTCCAGCAGTACCCGGGAGCCGTCCCCCGGCACGGTCGCGGTGACCGACTCAAAGTTGATCAGGTTCGTGTCTGCCATGACCGGCGCTCAGGCCCGCGCCGGCGGCGGTGGGTAACCGGGCCCCGGCGAACCGGGCGGCACCCCGTTCGGGCCGAGCTCGTCGTCGTCGACCACCCGCGCCCCGGGCACCGGGCCGTGCACCACCCGGACCGTGCGGCACACCCCGACGCCGGCCAGCTCGGCCGCCGCGCTCACCGCCGCCTCCTCGTCGGAGCAGAGGAACGCGCAGGTCGGGCCCGAGCCGGACACGATGCCGGCGAGCGCACCGGCCTCCACCCCGGCGCGCAGGGTACGGCGCAGCGTGGGCTCCAGGCTCACCGCGGCGGCCTGCAGGTCGTTGCCGAGCAACAGGGCCAGCTGGCGCGGGTCACCGGAGGCCAGCGCCTCGAGCACCGGCTCCACGCCGCCGGCACGGGGCGGCACGGTGGGTGAGCCGGACACCGCACGCAGCCGGTCCAGCTCGGCAAACGCCGCCGGCGTGGAGAGGCCGCGGTGGTGCAGCGCGATCACCCAGTGCTGGGTGTGCCGGCTCAGCACGGGGACCAGCTGCTCGCCCCGGCCGGTGCCCAGCGCGGTGCCTCCGTAGAGGGCGAACGTGACGTCGCTGCCCAGCTCCGCGGCGAGCCCGGCCAGCTGGTCGCGCGGCAGGTCCAGCTTCCACAGTGCGGACAGCGCGACCAGGGTGCCCGCCGCGTCGGCGCTGCCGCCCGCCATGCCGCCTGCCACCGGGATGGCCTTGCGCAGCACAACGCGGACGTCGGGGTCGCGGCCGGCCAGCTTGGCGAGCGCGAGGACGGCGCGCCAGGCCAGGTTGCGCTCGTCGGCCGGCACCTCGACGGGGCTGCCGGTGCCGCCCTCGCCGTGCACGTCGACGCCGGGCTGGTCGGTGGCCGCGACGGTGACCTCGTCGAACAGGCTCACCGCATGGAACACCGTGACCAGGTCATGGAAGCCGTCCTGGCGCGGTTCCCCTACCGCGAGGTGGAGGTTGACCTTCGCCGGGACACGCACGGTGACCGGTGGCGGGACGATGGCGAGCACGTCGATCACTCTACGTGTGCGCGCCGGTGGCAGACCCACATGGGCCATGCGCGACCGCGATCCGGGTGAAGTCGGCGATGGAGAGCCGCTCGGCGCGGGTCGCGGGGTCCACGCCCGCCGCGCGCAGCACCTGCTCGGCGGCCGCCGGCGAGCCCGCCCAGCCCGACAACGCTCCCCGCAGCGACTTGCGGCGCTGCGCAAAGGCGGCGTCCACCACCGCGAACACGGCGGACCTGCTCACCTCGGCACCCGCCTCTCCCGCACCTGCCGCCTCGACGGGCTCCGCGCGCCGCCGTACCGACAGCAACGCCGAGTCCACCCCCGGGACCGGCCAGAACACCGCGCGCGGCACCGGGCCGGCGCGGCGCGCCTCGGCGTACCAGGCCAGCTTGGCACTCGGCGCGCCGTACTCCCGCCCGCCGGGGCCAGCCGCCAGCCGGTCCACCACCTCGGACTGGATCATCACCAGCCCGTGCCGCAGCGACGGCAGCACCTCGAGCACGTGCAGCAGCACGGGCACGCCGACGTTGTAGGGCAGGTTGGCCACCACGGCGGTCGGCTGCCGCGGCAGCTGGTCGGCGCGCAGGCGCAGCGCGTCCATGGTGAGCACGGTCAACCGGTCGGCCAGCGCCGGCGCCCGCTCGGCCACCGTGCCCGGCAGCGCTCCCGCCAACACCTCGTCGATCTCGACCGCGAGCACCGAGGCGACGGCCGGCAGCAGCGCCAGGGTCAGCGAGCCGAGCCCGGGGCCGATCTCCAGCACCACCTCGTCCGGCTCCAGCTCGGCCAGCCTGGCGATCCGGCGCACGGTGTTCGGGTCGTGCACGAAGTTCTGCCCGAGCTTCTTCGTCGGCCGCAGCCCCAGCCGGGCGGCCAGCGCGCGCACGTCCGCCGGGCCGAGCGGCCGCGCCCCGGCGGTGTCGTCA
>DATAYB010000086.1:0-30686 GCA_036272795.1 Pseudonocardia sp. | reverse complement strand
TGTCCTCGGCCGGGTCAGCGTCCTCGATGGCGTCGGCCGAGATGATCTCGGTGGCAGCCATGTCGGCGGTGATGATGGGGGTGTCGACCATGGTGGGCGCGTCCTCGAAGGACGGCGCGCTGCCGATGGTCGAGACGTTCGTGGGGGCCGCCTGACCCGCGTTCTGGTCAGTCAACATGGTGGCGGCCGCTGCCATCACCCGAGCGCGCATCCGAGCGGATGCGTCCGCTCCCGGTGACATCGCCGCCCGACTCTCCCGGAGTAGGGCGACCACGTCTAGCTCACGGTGGAGCTGGCCGTCGCCCGGCGGTACGGCGTCCATGCCGTACTCCACCGCGGCGGCGAACCGCTCGCTCTCCCGACCTGCACCCGCGGGCATGTCTCCCGTCCTCACTGCATCACCGTGCTTCCCCGACCCTGTTCTGCACAACGAGTCAGCGGACGGAGGGTTACGGGGGTGATGGCGTTCACCGCATCGGGTGACCCGATGTTGCGAAGAGTGCACGGCGTGATCACGCGCAGTTGCCTCCTGAAGGCTTCCGGCGCGTTCATCGTAGGCCTTCAGGCAGGAGCTGGGCGAGTCGTCGGACGGCTCTGTGCTGCAGCGCCTTGACCGCGCCCTCGTTGCGTCCCATCAGGCGCGCGGTCTCGGCGACCGACAGCCCCTGCAGGAAACGCAGCGCGATGCACTCCTTCTGGTCGGAGTTCAGCTTGGCGACGCACCGCAGCAGTTCCTCGTGCGTTGCACCGTCCAGGACCTGTTGCTCAGGCCCGCTGGTGCTCGGCGAGAGGTCGGCGATCTCGGACGTGGTCTGCTCGAGGCGGTACCGGCTGGACTTGACGTGGTCGAGCACCAGGTTACGCGCGATGGTGACGAACCAGGCGCCGATGTCCCGGCCCTGGTAGCTCACCGAGGCGATCCGGCGCAGCGCGCGCAGAAAGGTCTCGGCCGTCAGGTCCTCGGCGAGCTGCCGGTCGCCGACGCGGAACAGGACGTACCGGAACACCATCTCGTGGTAGCGGTCGTAGAGCTGGCCGAAGGCCTCCTGGTCGCCGGCCTGGGTGGCGCGGACGAGGTCCCAACCGGCGAGCCCGTTGGCGTCGGTGGTCGACGTCTCGGTGCCGGAGCCACCGGGGCCGGCGAGCTCCTCGGAGTCCACGGGGAGCTCGGGGGTGGGGGGAGGCGTCGCGTGCGGGCTGCTGAGGGGGCGCTGGGTGGCGCCGCGCTGGGGAGCGCTGGGTGGGGGAGCCGACTGGGGAGCGGCGGGGTGGGCAACACCGGGGTTGGCGACGCCGGGCTGGGCGGAACGCGGCTCAGTCACTCGCGGTCCGTCCGGGCGGGGAGCCGAGCGGGGCTGGGTGGGACCCGTCGCGGGCGCGGCACCCTGGGGGTGCTGCGGGGGCACCTCGTCGGGACGCGGCCGGGGCAGCACCGGCACCGGGTAACCGGGCCGCTGAGCGACCGGCTGACCGGTGCGCTGGTCCACCCGTTGAGTGGTCGGGTCCACCCTCGATGACATTCGCTGACCAGTGACCTCCGCCTCCGAGCGTTGCTCGGACCGCAGAAGTCTCGTTGGTCTGAACGGCCGGGTCACGATTCCTGGAGTGAGCTGCTAGGCGTGACCCGGGTCGAGAGGACCAAGACCCGCAACGGGACCGGCGCGGTGCCGGTGACGTTCAGCATGTGGCGCTCCCTCGGAATCGACGGTGCCAGGGTCGCCATTCGCTCAGCGCGCCCAGCCGGCCGTGTTTGGGGAGCATAGGGCCGAACGAGTTGGCGCCTTCAACGCAGCCCCGCGTTCTGCGAATGCAGCCGGTGAACGGCCCTTAGCAGGCGGCCGGCGCGGGATTTGGGTCGTTCGGCGGTTGGTGGGCGTGTCGCGGTCCCGATGAACGGATGCCCTCCGCCGGTGAACGGGATCACTTCGGCCGTCTTGCCGCAGGCCCGCGGCCCCGTCGCGCGACAAGTGGCGGTGAGCGGCGACGCGGGGGTCCGGGGCGAGAGTCATGCGCGGGAGTCTCACAGGGCAGCTCGGACGCGGGAGTCGGGAGAGGGAGTCCTGTGCGGGTCCGAACGGCCGGGGCGGCGGTACGCCACGCGGCCGGGGCCGGCCCGCCGTGTCAGACTTCGGCCGTGGGCAGCGAGTCGAATGGCACCGAAACCGGCACCGCCGCCGGGACTGGCACCGCCGCCGGGGATGGGGGAGCCGGGGACGGGCGGCACGTGCTCGCCGGGAACGTGGCCGACCTGGTGGCGGCCGCCGCCGGGCGCGGCCCGGACCACCCCGCGCTGCTGGAGCCCGCCAAGGGACTGGTGCTGAGCTGGGCAGCCCTGGACGCCGCCGCCGACGCCGAGGCCGACCGGCTGGCCGCTGCCGGGGTGGGCGCCGGGGACCGGGTACTGATCCGGCTCGGGCACGGCGCGCGGTTCTGTGTCGCGCTGTTCGGCGCGCTGCGTATCGGGGCGATCGCGGTACCCGTCGGCACCCACTCCACCGGCCGCGAGCTCACCGCGATCGTCGTGGACTGCGTGCCGTCCGTGCTGGTCGCGGAGCCGGGCGACACCGCTGTGGCCGCCGCGGTTTCCGTCGGTGGCCCGGCGGAGAGTGCCCGGTTGCTCGCTGCCCCTGACCCGGTGGCCGGCTCGACAGGTGGCGGCGCCGCGTCGACAGGTGTTCGGCGTCAGGTGGTCGGCGGCGGCGAGGACATCGCGGTGCTCGGCTACACGTCGGGCACCACCGGCGTCCCGCGCGGCGTGCGGCTCTCGCACCGGGCGCTGCTGGCCAACCGGGCGCAGACCGCGCAGCTGCGGCCCGTCCCCGTGAGCCCCGCCGACCGCGTGCTGCTGCACCTGCCGCTGTTCCACATCTACGGGCTCGGCGCCGGCCTGCTGCAGGTCTGCTGGTCGGGCGCGACCGGGGTGCTGGTGGAGCGGGTCGACCCCGGCGCGGTTGTCGAGGTGATCCGGACCGAGCGGGTGACCGTGCTGGCCGGGGTTCCCTCGATGTACCGGGCGATGCTCGAGCTGCCGGCCCAGCGCCTGCGCGACGCACTGGTCTCGGTGCGGCTGTGCACAGCCGGCGGCGCGCCGCTGGCCCCCGACCTGCTGCACGGCTTCCGGGAGACCACCGGGCTGGACCTTTTCGAGGGCTACGGGCTCACCGAGACCGGCCCCGTGCTGACGACGACGCTGGTCAGCGGCCTGGCGAAGCCGGGCTCGGTCGGACGTCCGCTGCCCGGCGGCCCAGGGGTGGCCGGGGTCGAGCTGCGGCTGGTCGACGCGGCGGACCGGCCCGCCGACGGTGATCCGGCCCCAGGCGGCGCGAACCCGGGCACCGACGGCTCGGATCCGGGCGACGGCTCGGCCGGCGACAACGCGGGGCCGCCCGCGCGCCGGGACGACGACCCGAACGACTTCGGCGACGAACCCGACGACCTCGACGACGACCACCCGGACACCGGCCTGGTCTCGGTGCGCGGCCCGAACCTGTTCTCCGGGTACTGGCCGGACGGCGCGGGCGGGCCGGACGCGGACGGCTGGTTCCGCACCTCGGACGTCGGCTTCGTGGACTCCGACGGCGACCTGCACCTGGTGGACCGGGCCAACGACCTGGTCATCGTGAACGGCTTCAACGTGTACCCGCACGAGGTGGAGCAGGTGCTCAACGAACACCCGTCGATTGCCGAGGCGGCCGTCGTCGGGGTGCCCGACCCGCGCACCGGCGAGGCGGTGAAGGCCGTGCTGGTGCTGCGCCCCGGCGCCGAGCTGACCGTCGAGCAGCTGCGCGAGCACTGCGTCACCCGGCTGGCCCGGTTCAAGATCCCGACAGTCGTCCAGTTCGCCGACCAGCTGCCGCACTCCGCCACCGGCAAGATCACCCGGTTGGCGCTGCGCGAGGAGGGGCACTCATGACCGGGTCGTCGGTGGTCACGGTGATGACCAGGAAGAACTGCTCGCTGTGCGACAAAGCCACCGATGCCGTGAACCGGATATGCGCTGAGCTGGGCGTATCGTGGGACTCCTCGGATGTGGACGCAGATCGCGAGCTGCGCGCGGAGTACGGCGACCGGGTCCCGGTGATCCTGATCGACGGTCGCGAGCACGGCTACTTCGCGGTCGAGGAGGACCGGTTCCGGGCCGCGCTGGCCCGGCGCATTACCGATCGCTGACGGCGGCGCCAGAAGGGCGGCCCGGGATGTCGATGTCCTGGTACGAACGGCGGTTATGAGTACCGTCGCGGCTCCCCACCGCGCCCCGGTCCACGCCGAGCCCCGCATCCCCGGGGCCCAGGCGGCGGCCTGCTCCGTGCTCGGGTTCGGGGCCGCGGTCGGCGTCGGTCACCTGGTCGCCGGGGTGGTCTCGCCGCTCTCCTCGCCGTACCAGGCGGTCGCCGACGCGGTGGTGCGGCTGGCGCCCTCGGGGCTGGTCGAGTTCGGCAAGTCGCTCGCCCTGCCCGGGCTGCCGGCCGGCAAGGCGGACAAGTTCGGCCTGCTGCTCGGCGTCGGCGTGGTGCTCGTGCTGGTCGCCGTGCTGGCCGGGCTCGCCTCCCGGCGCGATGTGCGGCCCGGCCGGCGGGTGATCACGGGACTCGGCCTGGTCGGGCTCGCCGCTGTGGTCAGCTCGCCGGTGTTCACGCTGCCGGACGTGGTCGCGCCGCTGGCCTCGCTCGGCGCCGGGCTCTGGGCGTTCCGCTGGCTGCACGAGCGGGCGATGGCGCTTGCCGTGGACAGGGCCGCGAGCAGTGCCGCGAACCCGGTCGCGAGCCGGGTGGCGGTGGTGCCGAGGGGACGCGCCGACCCGGACGCCGGGCCCGACCCGGACGACCCGCCGAGCACGGTGCCGATCCCCCGGCTGCCGGGTCCAGGCGGGCGCGCGCGGCACACCGGGCCGCCCGAGGAGGTGTCGCGGCGGCAGCTGCTGCTCGGCTCCGCCGCGGTCGGGGTCGGCGCGGCCGGGGCGGGAGTCGGCGGTTACCTGCTCGGCGCCGGGGTGGACGTCGCCGACTCGCAGTCCCAGGTCGCCGAGGCGCTGCACCCGGCCCAACCGGCGGCGCCCCTACCGGCGGGCGCGGACTTCGCTGCTCAGGGCACGCCGACGTTCCTCACGGCGAACCGGGACTTCTACCGGATCGACACCGCGCTGCGGCTGCCGGCGAAGGCGGCCACGGACTGGTCGATGAAGGTGCACGGGCTGGTCGAGCGGGAGCTCATGATCACCTACCAGGACCTGCTGGACCGGCCGCTGATCGAACGGCCGGTCACCCTGACCTGCGTGTCCAACGAGGTCGGCGGCAACCTGATCTCGACGGCCAACTTCCTCGGGGTCTCGCTGCGCGACCTGCTGCTGGAGGCCGGCGTGCGGCCCGGCGCGGACCAGCTGTTCAGCACGAGCCTGGACGGGTTCACCGCCGGCACCCCGGTCGAGGTCGTGCTGGAGCCGGACCGGGGGGCGATGCTCGCGCTGGGTATGAACGCAGGCCCGCTGCCCCTGGAGCACGGCTACCCGGTGCGGATGGTGGTGCCCGGGCTGTACGGGTTCGTCTCCGCCACCAAGTGGCTGGCCGACCTGGAGCTCACCACGTTCGACGCCAAGCAGTCGTACTGGCTGCAGCGCGGCTGGTCACAGCAGGCGCCGATCAAAACGCAGTCCCGGATCGACCGGCCACAGCAGGGCAGCTCGGTGCCCGCCGGCCCGTTCACCGCCGCCGGCATCGCCTGGGCGCAGCACCGGGGCATCTCGAACGTCGAGGTCCGCATGGACGGCGGCGCGTGGCAGCAGGCGCAGCTGTCCACCGAGGTCAGCTCGGACACGTGGCGGATGTGGCGGATCGACCTGACCGTGCCACCCGGCAACCACCTGCTGGAGTGCCGCGCCACCGACCGCACCGGCCAGACCCAGACCGCCGTGCACGCCGACCCCGTCCCGGACGGCGCCACCGGCTGGCCGAGCGTCCAGCTCACGGCCCACTAGACGATCTGCCAAGGGGTTGCTCCGGCGCGAGGTTTTGTGAGGGTGGCTGGGAGGCCGGGCGAGCCGGATCGAGTCGCTCGCCTGGCCGGCCGGAGGAGTCCCTGCTCGCGCACCGCAAGGTGGCCGGCGCCGCCACCGCGCTCACCCACTCCACTTCGCATACCGCGCTGTCACTTCGCATACTCCGCAGACTGTGCGAAGTGACAGCACGCCGTGCGAAGTGACAGCACGCCGCCACCAGCACTCCACCCTCGCTCGGAACCTTCGGCCGCCGGACCTTCGGCCGCCGGCGGTGACCATCGACCGGCCTCCACCCGCCGCACGAACCCCTTGGAATTGATCATCTGGGTGTCCGATCCCCGGCCCGAGTGGCCGGCGCCCCTTCGACACGCCCGGACGGGCGCTGGGCAGCCCGGGGAGTCCGCCGGGAACCAGCAGCGCTAGCCTCACCTCGTGTCGGTCCGTGTTCGGGTCGGTACCGAGAGTATTCGGGTGACGGCGTCCTGGCTGGGGAAGACGTGACTTCGAGTCCGGCGGGACCGGACGTTCAAGGAGGAACAGACTCGTGAGGAACTTCCAACGTCTCGCGGTGGCCGGCGCCATGGTGGCGCTCGTTGTCGCGGTGGCCGCATGCAGCGCTCCGGCCCCGATCGCCGGTGCGCCGTCCGCTGCGCCCCCCGCCAGTGCGGAACCGTCGCCCGGCCCGCAGGCCAACGGTGTCACCCAACCGACTGATGTGTTCGGCCCCGCGTGTGGCGAGCTGCCGCAGGCCGGCACGCCGGGCTCGGCGGTCCGGGTCGCGTCTCTGCCCGTGTTCGCCGCGATCGCCGCAAACCCGCTGCTGAAGACGATGACGACCGCGGTCCAGAAGGCCGGGCTGGTCGACACCCTGAACCAGGGCAAGGAGATCACGGTCTTCGCGGTCTACGACCGGGGCTTCACGAACTTCCAGCAGGGCCTCGGGCAGGACCGGTTCAACCAGCTGATGGGCGATCAGAACGCGCTGGCGGACGTGCTCAAGTACCAGGTGATCGTGAAGCGCTACGACCGCGCCGGCCTGGTCACCGCGGGCACCGTGACCACGCTGCAGGGCGGCAGCCTGCGGATTCGCGACGACCGCGACACGATGGACATCACCGACAACACGGGCACTACCGCGCACGTGCTGTGCGGCAACATCCCGACCGCGAACGCCACCCTGTTCCTGATCGACAACGTGCTGCAGCCGAAGACCCCCTGACCCGGAGCATCACCGGTTCGTGTGTGGGGCGGTCCCGTTCGCCGGGGCCGCCCCACACGCGTGTCCGGAGGTTTTGTCGGGTGTGCGGGTGGGCGTTCCGGGGGCCCGAGTGGTGATCCGGGAGGCCTGCGGTCCAGGGCCCGTCGGGGTCCCAACAGGCGCTGAGAACGGGCCGGAACTCGCTGCCACGTGATGCGTTCCACAGTGTGACGCGCGTCCGCCCGGTTCCCGATCACATTGGCATCAGTGCAGGTCAACGGCTTGCGTTCGGCAATGCAGATGCCGACCAAGATCGCTACTTTGTGCCTGCGTTCACAAGCGGCTACCGTAGTCGCAGACGCCATGACGCGTGGCGGCCACGCACAATTCTCTGCGGGTGCCGCAATCGATGTGTCGGCGTAACTCACTAGCCGCGGGGATCGAGGAGACGCCAGCGTGACGTTGCATCCGCAGGCCGATCCGTCCGGCGAGGATCCGGCCCGCGAGGACGCCGCGAAGCTGGAACGGGTGATCCCGGAGGCCACCGTCGCGCGGCTCGCGGTCTACCTCCGCGTGCTCGGCGAGATGTCCACGACCGGCAGCGAGACAGTCTCCAGCGAGGACCTCGCCGCCGCCGCCGGGGTCAACTCGGCGAAGCTGCGCAAGGACCTCTCCTACATCGGTTCGAACGGGACCCGGGGCGTCGGCTACGAGGTCACCCGCCTGGTGCACCAGATCGAGCACACCCTCGGGCTGACCCAGCGGCATGCGGTCGCGCTGGTCGGCGTCGGCAACCTGGGCCACGCACTGGCCGGCTACAGCGGCTTCGCAGGGCGGGGCTTCCCGCTGCGCGCGCTCTTCGACGTCGACCCCGACCTGGTCGGCATCCACATTGCCGGCATCCTCGTCGAGCACATCGACCGGATCGCCGAGGTCTGCGTGCAGCGCGGCGTCACCATCGGCGTGATCGCCACCCCGGGCAGCGCGGCGCAGGCGGTGTGCAACCAGCTGGTCGGCGCCGGCGTGCGCTCCATCCTGAACTTCGCCCCGGCGGTGCTGCAGGTGCCGGAACGGGTCGAGGTCCGCAAGGTCGACCTCGCTGTCGAGATGCAGATCCTCTCCTTCCACGTCGCCCGCCGGCACGGCGAGCCCGTGCTGAACGGCTCCGTCCGCAACGGAACGGCGAGCAACGGCTCGGTGCGCAACGGCAGTGCGAACGGCGCGGCGAACGGCGCCTCCAACGGGGTGCTGGCCAACGGTTCGGCGCACGGCGTCAAGGTTGTCGGCGCGTCGGTGAACGCGGCGCCGAACGGGTCCGTTAATGGAAGCGTGAACGGTACCGAGGTGACCCTGTGAAGTCCGCCGAGGACAGGACCGGTCGGGCGGTGCTACCGCAATGAGCGTGTTGGTGGTCGGGCTGTCGCATCGCAGCGCCCCGGTCGAGCTCCTCGAGAAGGCGTCGGTGTCCAGCGAGGACGTGCCGAAGCTGCTCGACGAGCTGGCCCGCACCGGCCGGGTCGGTGAGGCCGTGGTGCTCTCCACGTGCAACCGCGTCGAGGTGTACGCGGTGGTGGAGGCGTTCCACGGCGGCCTCGCGGACGTGTCCGGCGTGCTGGCCAGGCACACCGGGCTGGACGTGCGCTCGCTCGGCTCCTATCTCTATGTGCACTACGCCGGGTCGGCCGTGGAGCACCTGTTCTCGGTGGCCGCGGGCTTGGACTCGATGGTCGTCGGCGAGGCCCAGATCCTCGGCCAGCTGCGGACCGCTTACAACACCGCGATCGAGGCCGGCACCGTCGGGCGGGTCATGCACGAGCTGGCCCAGCAGGCGCTGCGGGTCGGCAAGCGCTCGCACTCCGAGACGGGGATCGACGCGGCGGGGGCCTCCGTGGTCTCCGAGGCGCTCGCCGACGCCGCCGCCCGGTTGGACGGGCTGCGCGGCCGGCGGGCCATGGTGGTCGGCGCCGGTTCGATGGGCGCGCTGGCCGGCTCGCGGCTGCGCCGGGCGGAGATCGGCTCGCTCGTGCTGGCCAACCGGACCCCGGAGCGCGCCGCCCGGCTCGCCGCCACGCTGACCGAGGACGGCGTGCCGTCCAGGGCCGTCGGGCTCGATCGGGTACCGGCGGAGCTCGCGCTCGCCGACGTGCTGGTCAGCTGTACCGGCGCGGTCGGCACGGTACTGACCACCGAGATGGTCACCGAGGCACTGGCGCACCGCGACGAGCGGCCGCTGGTGATCTGCGACCTCGGGCTGCCCCGCGATGTGGACCCAGCCGTCGCGGAGCTGCCCGGCGTCACCGTGATCGACCTGGTCACCCTGAACGAGCGGCTCGGCGAGCGCACCGAGGGCGACGCCGTGCGCGCCGCCCGGCAGATCGTCGCCGACGAGGTCGCCCACTACTTGTCCGCGCAGCGCTCCGCAGAGGTCACCCCGACGGTCACCGCGCTGCGCAGGCGCGCCGCCGAGGTGGTGGACGCCGAGCTACTGCGGATGTCCGGGCGCCTGCCCGACCTCGACCCAGGTGTGCGCGAGGAGCTCGCGCACACCGTCCGCCGCGTGGTGGACAAACTGCTGCACACCCCGACCGTCCGGGTGAAGCAACTGGCCGAAGCCCCCGGTGGCGATACCTACGCCGAGGCGCTGCGCGAGCTGTTCGGGCTGGACCCGCAGGCACCCGCCGCGGTCGCCGCCGCCCGTGCCGCGAGCGCGGAGTCCACCGGTCACCTGGAGGGCGGCTTCGAGTCCGCCGCCAGGGTCGACGGGCTCGCGCTGGACCAGATTCCACAGGACGGTGTCTGATGAGAGACGGAGTCCGATGAGCCAACGTGTGTTGCGGATCGGTACGCGGGGCAGTGAGCTGGCGCTCGCGCAGGCCGGCCATGTGGCCGACGTGATCCGCGCCGCCGGCTGCCCCGTAGAGCTGGTCGTGGTCAGTACCACCGGCGACGAGTCGCTCGCCCCGGTGGCGGAGCTCGGCATCGGGGTGTTCGTCAGCGCGCTGCGCGAAGCGCTCGCCACCGGCAAGGTCGACTTCGCGGTGCACTCCTACAAGGACCTGCCCACCGCTCCCGACCCCCGGCTCACGCTGGCCGCGGTGCCGGTGCGGGAGGACCCCCGCGACGCGCTCGTGGCCCGCGACGGGATGGTGCTCGGCGAGCTGCCGACCGGCTCCCGGGTGGGCACCGGCTCACCCCGGCGCGCCTCGCAGCTGTGTGCGCTCGGGCTCGGGCTCCAGATCGTCGACCTGCGCGGCAACGTACCGACGCGGGTCAACAAGGTCCGCACCGGTGAGCTGGATGCCGTGGTGGTGGCCCGCGCCGGCCTGGTCCGGCTGGGCCGTGCCGGTGAGATCACCGAGACGCTCGACCCGCTGCAGATGCTGCCTGCGCCCGCCCAGGGCGCGCTGGCCATCGAGTGCCGGGCCGACGACCTGGACACCGAGCACCGCCTCGGCGCCCTGAACGACCCGGCCACCCGCGCCGCGGTCACCGCCGAGCGGGCCATGCTGGCCGGGCTCGGCAGTCCCTGCTCCGCGCCGATCGGCGCGCTGGGCGAGGTCGTCGAGGACCTCGACGACGATGGCAAGATCATCGAAAGCCTGTCGCTGCGCGGCGTCGCGGCGACATCCGATGGCGCGCTCGTGCGCGCCTCGATTACCGGAAAGACCACCGAAGCCGAGTCGCTTGGGCGCGCCCTCGCGGCCGAATTGCTCGACCTGGGCGCCGAACCGCTCCCCGCGGCAGGCAGCCCCGCGCACCGTTGGATCGGGAGTTCCTGATGAGCCGAATGCAGTCCACCACCAGCCGGATCGCCTTTGTGGGCAGTGGCCCGGGCGACCCGGGCCTGCTCACGGTACGAGCCAGGGACATGATCAGCGCCGCGCCGCTGATCATCACCGACCCGGACGTACCTGAGCAGGTCCTGGCGCTGGCCGCTGACGGGGCCGAGATCCGCCCCGCCGTCGGCGAGCCGGCGCAGGTCGCCAAGGAGCTGATCTCGGAGGCCAGCGCGGGGCGCGCGGTCGTCCGGCTCGTCTCCGGTGACCCGCTGACCGCCGACGCCGTCGTGGCCGAGGCGCTCGAGGTCGCCCAGGGCCCCGTGCCCTTCGACGTGGTGCCCGGGGTGGCCTCGTCCACCGCCGTGCCCGCGTACGCCGGAGTGCCGCTCGGCTCCGCGCACACCGTGGCCGACGTCCGGTCCGGGGTGGACTGGGCGCGGCTGGCCAGCGGCCCCGAGCCGATGGTGCTGCACGCCACCGCCGCGCACCTCAACGAGGTCACCGCGGGCCTGACCGAGCAGGGCATCGCCGGCCAGACGCCGGCCGCCGTCACCGCCGAGGGCACCTGCTCCACGCAGCGCACCGTGATCACCACCGTGTCCTCGCTGGCCGCAGAGGCCGGCGGGCTCAGCGGCTCGCTCGTGGTCACCGTCGGCGACACCGTCGAGCACCGCGACCTGATGTCCTGGTGGGAGTCCCGCGCGCTGTACGGCTGGCGGGTACTGGTGCCCAGGACGAAGGACCAGGCCGGCGCCATGAGCGAGCGGCTGCGCATCCACGGCGCCATCCCGGAGGAGGTGCCCACGATCGCGGTGGAGCCGCCCCGGTCGCCCGCGCAGATGGAGCGCGCGGTCAAGGGACTTGTCGACGGGCGCTACCAGTGGGTGGTGTTCACCTCGACCAACGCGGTGCGCGCCGTGTGGGAGAAGTTCGCCGAGTTCGGCCTCGACGCCCGCGCGTTCTCCGGCGTCAAGATCGCCTGCGTCGGTTCGGCCACCGCGGCCAAGGTGCGCTCGTTCGGGATCCACCCCGAGCTGGTGCCGAACTCCGACGAGTCCACCGAGATGTCGTCGGAGGGGCTGCTGGAGATCTTCCCGCCGCACGACGACATCCTCGACCCGGTGGACCGCGTACTGCTGCCGCGCGCCGACATCGCCACCGAGACCCTCGCCGCCGGCCTGCGTGACCGAGGCTGGGAGATCGACGACGTGACCGCGTACCGCACGGTGCGCGCCGCCCCGCCGCCCGCCCCGATCCGCGAGGCGATCAAGACCGGTGGCTTCGAGGCGGTCTGCTTTACGTCGTCCTCGACAGTGCGCAACCTGGTCGGCATCGCCGGCAAGCCGCACGCCCGCACGCTGGTCGCCTGCATCGGCCCGAAGACGGCAGAGACCGCCCGGGAGTTCGGCCTGCGGGTCGACGTGCAGCCTGACGTGGCGTCCGTGCCCACTCTCGTGGATGCGCTGGCCGACCACGCCGCCCGGCTCCGCGCGGAGGGCGCCCTGCCGCCGCCGCGCAAGGCCAAGGCCCGCCGCCGCTAGTCCGCTAGCAGCGGCGTTCGACGCGCCCCGCCCCGTGTTGGCTGCACGGCGGGGCGCGTTGCCGTCTTCGCACGACGTCGCGGTGGCCCTTTGGGTGGCTGCGGTGTTTGGGGTGGCGGGCCGTGTCCGCACTTCGCGCACCGCGTTCGACTTCGCACGGCGTGCATACACCTCGCACGGTTTGCAAACTGTGCGAAGTGACAGCGCGGGGTGCGAAGTGGGGTTGGTGACACCTGTGCCCGTCCGACTTGTCGAGCTTCGGGGGAGACTGGGCGGGAGCATCGTCCCCGTTCGCGTCGACCGGCTGCCGGCCGCCTGTTGTTACCGAACTGCACAAGGCGCAGGTTTTTCGGCGCGAGAACCTGCCTGTGGTGCAGTTCGGTAACGCCGCGCTGCTCGGTGGGCCGCGCTGCTCGGGGCCCTGCTGCCGGTAGCGCCGCGCTGCTCGGTGGCGCCGCGCGCTCGGTAGGCCCTGCTGCCGGTAGCCGCGCCGCTCGGTAACGCCGCGCAAGTCGGGACGCAGCGCGGGACGCCGTAAGCGCGGTGACCCGGGGGCGGCCACGCCCGCGCCATGCCGACTTGTCGTGGCAATAGGCACGACAAGACCCACTTGTCACGACGAGTTGCCACGACAAGTCGAACTACGTGCGTTCCGCGCGCGTCGAGCTACGGGCGCGCTCGGTTCCGTGTGCGCCATGCGGACCGTGCGCCGTGCGGACCGTGCGCCGTGCGGACCGTGCGCCATGCGGACCGTGCGCCATGCGGACCGTGTGCGAAGTGACGGCGACGGGGGCGCGGGACGGTCGTAGGCTCGGGGCATGTTTCCGACGCAACGCCCCCGCCGGCTGCGTGGCACGCCCGCGCTGCGGCGGCTGGTCGCCGAAACCGAGCTGCGTCCCCGCAACCTCGTGCTGCCCATGTTCGTTAGAGAAAATGCCACCGAGCCGGTGCCGATCGCGTCGATGCCCGGCGTCGTCCAGCACAGCAGAGACTCACTGCGCAAGTCCGCAGTTGAGGCGGTGGCTGCGGGCGTCGGCGGCCTGATGCTGTTCGGCGTGCCCGAGCACAAGGACGCCACGGGCTCCGGCGCGATCGACCCGAAGGGTGTGCTCAACGTCGGTCTCGCCGACCTGGCGGCCGAGGTCGGCGACGCCACGGTGATCATGTCCGACTGCTGCCTCGACGAGTTCACCGACCACGGGCACTGCGGCGTGCTGACGCCCGAGGGCGCGGTGGACAACGACGCCACGCTCAGCCTGTACGCCGACATGGCCGTCGCGCAGGCCACCGCCGGTGCGCACCTGATCGGGCCGAGCGGGATGATGGACGGCCAGGTCGGCGTGATCCGGGAGGCGCTGGACGAGGCCGGGCACCTCGACGCCGGCATTCTCGCCTACACCGCCAAGTACGCCTCGGCGTTCTTCGGCCCGTTCCGGGAGGCCGTGCAGTCCTCGCTGCAGGGTGACCGGAAGACCTACCAGCAGGACCCGGCGAACGGCCGCGAGGCGCTGCGCGAGCTCTCCCTCGACCTTGCCGAGGGCGCCGACCTCGTGATGGTCAAACCAGCCATGGCCTATCTCGACATCCTGCGCACGGTCGCCGACAACGCGGACGTACCGGTCGCCGCGTACCAGGTCTCCGGCGAGTACTCGATGATCGAGGCGGCCGCCGCGCACGGCTGGGTGGACCGCGAGCGCATCGTGCTGGAGACCCTCACCGGCATCCGCAGGGCCGGTGCCGACATCGTTCTGACCTACTGGGCCACCGAAGTGTCGACCTGGCTCACCTGACCCACCAACCTCTTCAGCCTCAAAAACATCACCAGCATCGCCCCATCAACATCACCCGTCCCACCAACCCCGCGAGTCGCAAGTATTGTCCGCTCCATCCACCGAGACGGGTGATCTTGCGGCCATCCGGGCCACCCGTTCGTATTGCCACGCCCCCCGGTGTCGACCGCGCGCCGTAGCGTCCGCGCCGTGGTCACGGTGCCGGTCGAACCTGGGCAGTCGCTCGCCAGGTCGAGACAGAGCCTTCGGGTGGCCCGGCCGGCGGCACTGCGGGGCGCGCTGGTGCTGTGGGCGCTCGCCGGGCTGCCGTTCGTCGTACTCGGCGGCGCCGCGCTGAGCCTGCCGGCGGACCGCTGGCTGCCCTACGCCGGGCCCTGGCCACTGGCGCACCTCGGTCAGGGCGGTTACCGGTTGCTCGGCGCCGCCACGTTGCTGGTTGCGCTCGGTTACCTGGCGCTCGCCGTGCTGGCGTACCGGCGCCGACGGTGGGCCCGTACCTCGGTGACCACGCTCATCGCCGTGTGCGACGTGACGTTGGCGCTCGTGCTGCTCTCCGACCCGCCCCGGCTCGGCTGGCTGCTGCTCGGCGGGGCGGTGCTGCTCTGTTCGCTGGCCGCGGTCGTGCGCGGTTACCAGCCCGAGGTGGATCGCTACCTCGCGGGCGATGCGTCACACTCCTACTGACGCCGCGCCGCTCAGCAGTTCGACGATCAGCGTTCGATGATCACCGGCGTGCCGCCCGGGGAGGTTCGACGATGATCCGATACGGTGCCTGGCTGTGATGATGGACGTCGGACCCATGCCACCCACCGCGGTCCGTGCGTCATTCGCGCTGTTCCTCGGCGTGGTGGTGTTATCCCTGCTCAACGCCGTGATCCAGATATCTTTCAAGATCAGCGGAGCTACGGTGCTGGTCGGCGCGTTGATCGAGACCGTGTTGTTCGTGTTCCTCGGCACGCAGATGCGCAGCGGGCGGCTCTGGGCGCGGGTCACGCTGATGAGCGTGGCGTGGGTGTTCGTCGCGGTGAGCGTGCTCGCGGTGTTCGGGCTGAACGAGTCGCTCGGCCGGCACATGGACGGCCTCGTGCTGTTCACCCTGGTCTACGTGACCGCGAAGCTCGCCATGATCGTGGCGGCCACCGTGCTGATGTACCGGCCGAGCACGCGGGGCTTCTTCCGCTGAGCTCCCGGCGCCGGGTGTCACACCCGAGCCCGCGCCGGACCACCCGTCCGAGATAGTTCCGGACCGGTACGAATGCCCGGTTGGCGACTAAAATTTCGATCGTGACCACTTCGTCCGAACCCCAGCAGCGGCGTCACGCCGCGGACGTGTTCCGCCGGCCGCCCGAGCTGTGGGCCGGTGCGATCTTCCTCACCCTTGCGGCGATCCCAGCCGCGGTGTTCGGGGTGCTGCTCGGCCTGCAGCCGGGCTACGTCGGCGTGAACCTGCGCGCCAGGATCGACGGCGTGCACAGCACGGTGGGCACGGATCTGCTGGTCAACGTGTTCAAGGCTGTCGGTGTGGTCGTGCTGATCCTCGCCGTGCTGCTCGTCCTGTTCGCCTGGCTGGCCATCCAGCCCAAGCGCGGGGCCCGCGCTATCGCCACCGCGCTGGCCGTGCTCGAGGTCGTGCTGCTGATCGGCACGATGGTGATCTCCGAGGTGGACCCGGTGAGCCTCGGCATCGTGCTGGTGGCCGTGGCCGGCGCGGTGCTGATGTTCCTGCCGCGCGCCCAGGAGTTCGTCGCCACCCGGAGCTGACGGCCGGTCCGGGCGCGGCGCCACTCCCATGGGGCGCCTGTGGATAACTCGGCCGGCGGGTCGGCCGGCGTCCGCCGACTCTGCGAGACTGGCGGCCGTGAGCCCGCAGACCACCTCGCCCCGCGTCCATACCCGTTCCGCCGAGCTCTTCGACCGAGCCACCGGGGTCATCCCCGGCGGGGTCAACTCACCTGTCCGGGCCTTCCAGGCGGTCGGCGGCACACCGCGGTTCATGGCGTCCGGCCACGGCCCGTGGCTGACCGACGCCGACGGGGTGCGCTACGTCGACCTGGTGTGCTCGTGGGGGCCGATGATCCTGGGGCATGCGCACCCGGCCGTCGTGGACGCGGTGCGCACCGCCGCCGGCCACGGGCTGTCGTTCGGCGCCCCCACCGAGGGTGAGATCGAGCTCGCCGAGGAGATCATCGGCCGGGTCGGGCCGGTGGAGCAGGTGCGCCTGGTCAACTCCGGCACCGAGGCCACGATGAGCGCGGTCCGGCTCGCCAGGGGGGTCACGGGGCGGCAGGTGATCGTCAAGTTCGCCGGTTGCTACCACGGGCACGTGGACGCGCTGCTGGCCCAGGCCGGCTCGGGGGTGGCCACCTTCGGGCTGCCCACCAGCCCCGGAGTCACGGGCGCCCAGGCTGCGGACACGGTCGTGCTGCCGTACAACGACCTGGACGCGGTGGCCGCGGTGTTCGCCGAGCGCGGCCAGGAGATCGCCTGCGTGATCACCGAGGCGGCCGCCGGCAACATGGGCGCTGTCGCCCCGCACGCCGAATTCAACGCCGGGCTCAGGGCGCTCACCAACGCGCACGGAGCGCTGCTGGTGATGGACGAGGTCATGACGGGTTTCCGGGTGTCACGGGCGGGTTGGTACGGCGTCGAGGGCGTCGCGGGGGACCTGTACACCTTCGGCAAGGTGATGTCCGGCGGGCTGCCGGCGGCGGCGTTCGGCGGCAGCGCCGACCTGATGTCCCACCTCGCGCCGGCGGGCCCCGTCTACCAGGCGGGCACGCTGTCCGGTAACCCGATCGCGGTGGCGGCCGGGCTGGCCACCCTGCGCGCGGCCGACGACGCGGTGTACGCCGCGCTGGACGCCAACGCCGCCCGGCTCGGCGGCCTGTTCGGCGAGGCGCTGACCGCCGCCGGCGTGCCGCACCGTGTGCAGTACGCCGGCAACATGCTCTCGGTGTTCTTCAGCGAGGCGCCGGTGACCGACTTCGCCACGGCCAGCGCCGCGCAGACCTGGCGGTTCCCGGCGTTCTTCCAGGCACTGCTGGAGCGTGGGGTGTACGGCCCACCGAGCGCGTTCGAGGCGTGGTTCGTCTCCGCCGCGCTGGACGACGAGGCGTTCGAGGTGATCGCCGGCGCGCTGCCGGCCGCCGCGCGTGCCGCCGCCGCCGAGGCGACCGACCCGGCCGGGCGGGGTGACCGGTGAACGGCCCCACCGAGGACAGCACCGCCGGTACAACAGGCCGCACGGGTGTGCTGACGACCGTGCACATGATGCGCCACGGGGAGGTGCACAACCCCGAGGGCGTGCTCTACGGGCGGCTGCCCGGCTACCGCCTCTCGGTGCGCGGCGAGCAACAGGCCGCCGCGGTGGCCGAGGCCCTCGCCGACGAGGACATCACCGTGCTGCTGGTCTCCCCCATGGAGCGCGCGCAGCAGACCGCCGCCCCCATCGCCAAGTCGCACGACCTCGAGGTGCTCACCGAGCCTCGCCTGATCGAGGCGGCCAACCAGTTCGAGGGCCGCCGGTTCGGGGTCGGCGACGGGGCGCTGTGGCACCCGGAGGTCTGGCCGAAGCTGCTCAACCCGTTCAAGCCGTCCTGGGGCGAGCCGTACGTGGAGATCGCCGCCCGGATGCGCGCCTCGGTGCACAGGGCACGGGACCTGGCCACGGGACACACCGCCGTCTGCGTGTCGCACCAGCTGCCGATCTGGACGGCCCGGCGCAACTTCGAGGGCAAGCGCATGTGGCACGACCCCCGGCAGCGGCAGTGCGGGCTCGCCTCGCTGACCACCCTGGTGTTCGACGGCGACGAGCTCGTCGAGCTGCGCTACCGGGAGCCGGCCGGCGCCAGCGACCCGAAGGTGACCGGCGCATGAAGGCATCCGCCGGCCGGGCTCCGGCGGCGCTTGCGGCGGCACTGGCCGCGGTGCTGGTCACAGGCCTGCTGGTGGGCTGCAGCACCGGGTCGGACGCGGTGGCCACCGGGGCCAACTTCGAGTTCGTCGCGCCCGGCGGCCAGACGGTGATCCGGTACGACCCGCCGGCCTCGCGCGGCACGCTGGGTGCACTGGCGGGCGACAGCGTCACCGAGCCGGGCAGGCAGGTCGGCATCGGCGACTACCCCGGCCAGGTCGTGGTGCTCAACATCTGGGGCTCCTGGTGCGGCCCGTGCCGAGGTGAGATGGACGACCTGCAACAGCTGCACCTGAGCACCCAGGCCAGCGGCGTCGCCATGCTCGGCATCGACGTGCGGGACGACCGGGCGGCCGCCGCCGACTTCATCCGCGACCGCAAGGTGACCTACCCGTCCATCTTCGACTTCCCCGGCCGGACCCTGGACGCGCTGCACGGCTACCCGCGCAACACCGTGCCGTCGACGATCGTGCTGGACCGCGAGCACCGGGTGGCCGCCGTCTTCCTGACCTCGGTGCGGATCGGGCAGCTCGCCCCGGTGGTGTCACAGCTGGCCGCCGAGCGGGTCGACTGAGCGGTGCCGCCGATCTGGGGCGAACCCGCCCGGCGCTCCTCAGCGAGCGCTGCTTACCCTCCATCTGATGGACCCGTCCACCAGCCTCGCCATCTCAGGACCGCCGTTGCTCGCGGTCCTGGTCGCGCTTGCCGCCGGGGCGGTCAGTTTTGCCTCCCCGTGTGTGGTGCCGCTGGTACCGGGCTACCTCGCCTACCTGGACGGCCTGGTCGGGGCCGACGCACCGCCGGTGACCCAGCGGGAGGCGGCGGAGCCCCGGGACGGCCGGTGGCGGGTGGCCGGCGCGGCCGTGCTCTTCGTGCTCGGCTTCACCGTGGTGTTCGGCGTGATCATGGTGGGGGTCGTGCGGCTGGCCGACGCGCTGACCCGCAACGAGGACCTGCTGCAGCGCATCGGCGGCGTGCTCACCATCGTGATGGGGTTGGCGTTCGTCGGGCTGGTGCCGGCGCTGTCCCGGGAGCGGCGGGTGCACCTCGTACCCCGGGCCGGGCTGTGGGGCGCCCCGCTGCTCGGCGCGCTGTTCGGGCTGGGCTGGGTGCCGTGCATCGGGCCGACGCTTGCCGGGGTGGTCGCGGTGGCTGCCGGCACGGGCGGCGGCTCGCTGCGTGGGGTGGCGCTCACGCTGGCCTACTGCGCCGGGCTCGGGGTGCCGTTCGTGGTGATCGCGGTGGGTGCGGCGCGCGCCGTCCGCGCGCTGGCCTGGCTGCGGCGGCACGTGCGCGCGGTGCAGGTCAGCGGCGGTGTGCTGTTGGTGCTGGTCGGCGTCCTGCTGGTGACCGGCGTATGGGGGCAGCTGGTGGCCGGCCTGCAGACCTCGATCGCCGGCTACACCCCGCCGATCTGATGCCCGCTCCGATGTCGGCAGTGGCCCCGCCGTGCGCGCAGGCCCAGGTGACGGTCCGATGACCAGGTCTACCCAGGACGCCCCCGGCGCGTCCGCCCCGTCGCCAGAGCCCGACCCTGCCCCGCCCACCTCGGCATCGGGGACCGACGGCTCGCCACCCGTACCCGGTCCGCCAAGTGGGCTGCGCACGCTCGTGAGCTGGGCGCGCAACACGTGGCGCGGGCTGGTCAGCATGCGGACGGCGCTGGTGCTGCTGTTCCTGCTGGCGCTCGCCGCGCTGCCCGGTGCCCTGTTGCCGCAGCGCTCGCTGAACCCCGCCAAGATCACCGAGTACCGCGACCAGCACCCGTGGCTCGGGCCGCTGCTGGAACGGCTCGGCTTCTTCGACGTGTTCGCCAGCCCGTGGTTCGCGGCGATCTACCTGCTGCTGTTCATCTCGCTGATCGGCTGCCTGACGCCGCGCACGCTGGACTACGCGCGCGCGTGCCGGGCCCGGCCGGTGGTCACGCCGCGCAACCTGTTCCGGCTGCCGCACCACGCGTCGGCGCCGGTCGACGGCCCGCCCGAGCAGGCGCTCGAGCAGGTGCGGGGCCGGCTGCGGGGCTGGCGGGTGCGCGAGGAACCGGACGGCGGGGGCGGCTACACCGTGTCCGCCGAGAAGGGCTACCTGCGCGAGGCCGGCAACCTGGTGTTCCACCTGGCGCTGGTCGGCCTGCTCATCGGGTTCGCGGTCGGCAAGCTGTTCGGCTACCAGGGCCAGGTCATCGTGCTGACCGGCGGCAACCAGTTCTGCAACAGCGGCATCCTCGGCTACGACTCGTTCACAGCCGGCAACCTGGTGGACGGCACCTCGCTCAACCAGTTCTGCGTCAAGGTCGACACCTTCACCGCCCAGTACCTGCCGAACGGCCAGCCCGAGCACTACGAGGCGGCCATCGGCTACCAGGCCGGCGCCGACCTGGCTGCCGGCTCGGACGGCCCGTGGCGGCCGTACGACCTGAAGGTGAACTCGCCGCTGCGGGTCGCGGGGGATCGCGTCTACCTGCTCGGCCACGGCTACGCGCCGACGTTCACGGTCACGTTCCCCGACGGCTCCGCCCGCACCCAGACCATCCAGTGGAAGCCCGCGGACCAGTCCACCATGCTCTCCGAGGGCGCCACCAAGTTCGACCGCCCCGGCCTGCCCGACGAGGCGGCCCGGCGGAAGAACCAGCTCGCGGTCACCGGCCTGCTCGCGCCGACCTCCTCGGGCGGCAAGGTGATCACCTCGGTGTTCCCGGGGCTGCTGCACCCCGAGGTGGCGGTGGACGTGGTGCGCGGCGACCTCGGGCTCGACGACGGGCGCGGCCAGTCCATCTTCGAGGTGTCGCAGGCGCAGCTGGAGTCGGGCGCGCTGAAGCGGGTGGCCAGGCAGAACCTGGTGCCTGGCCAGCAGATCCGCCTGGACGACGGCACCACGGTGCGCTTCGACAGCGTCACCCAGTGGGTCGACCTGCAGATCTCGCACGACCCGGCGGAGGACTTCGTGCTGCTGTTCGCGGTGCTGATCCTGCTCGGCCTCGGCACCTCGCTGACCATCAAACGCCGCCGGTTCTGGGCGAAGATCCGCCCGGCTGACCCGGCCTCGGACGGGGGACGTACCGTGATGGAGATCGGCGGCCTGGCCCGGACCGACCAGGCCGGCTACGGCGAGGAGTTCGCCCGGCTGCGCGCGGCTCTGCTCGGTACCTCGACCGGCGAGGCTCCGAGCGGCGACAGCCCGGGCAGTGCGGTCGCCGACAGCTCGGGCGGCGCGGCCGTCGACGAGAGCGGGAACACGAACACATCGCGGCCGGACGACGGCCCGCGAGATCGGGGAGGCTCGGCCTGATGCCCGTCAACGCGATGCTGGCTACCTACAGCGACTACGCCTTCCACTCCGCGGTCGGGATCTACCTGCTGGCCATGCTGTTGCACCTCGGCGAGTACGCGAAGACCCGGGTGCCGGCCGCGCTGGCGAAGGTGCCGGTCCCGGCGGGCGCCGCCGAGGCACCGCCTGCCGTCGATGTCCCCTCGGCACCGGCGGCGGAGCCGGCCCCGGGGCGGCCATGGCGCGAGCGGTTCGGCCGGATGGCCGTGGCACTGACCGTGCTCGGCGCGCTGGTGCAGATCGGTTCGGTGGCCACCCGCGGCTTCGCGGTGGGGCGCTGGCCGTGGGGCAACATGTACGAGTTCATCTCGGCGGCCTGCCTGATGGCGGTGCTGACCTGGCTCTACGTGCTGCGCCGCAACCCCGCGACCCGCCCACTCGGCGCGTTTGTGCTGCTCCCGGTCGAGGTGCTGCTGTTCCTCGCCGGCAGCGCGCTCTACGTCCGGCCCGCTCCGGTGGTGCCCGCACTGCAGTCCTACTGGCTGACCATCCACGTCACGGCCGTGAGCCTGGCGTCCGGTCTGCTCATGGTGTCCGGCGTGGCCAGCGTGCTGTACCTGCTGCGCCGGTATGCGCGGGCCGGCTGGCTCGACGTGCTGCCGGCGGCGGACGCCCTGGACAGGGTGGCCTACCGGGTGACGATCTTCGCGTTCCCGCTGTACACCTTCGCCATCATCTGTGGCGCCATCTGGGCGGAGGCCGCCTGGGGGCGGTTCTGGGGCTGGGACCCCAAGGAGACGGTGGCCTTCATCGTGTGGGTCGTCTACGCCTGCTACCTGCACGCCCGGTCCACGGCCGGCTGGCGGACCGGGGGAGCGGCGTGGATCAACGTCGTCGGTCTGGCGGCGGTGCTGTTCAACTTGTTCTTCATCAATCTGGTGACCACTGGGCTGCACTCCTACGCCGGAGTGGGTTGAGCGGGGCACACTCGCGTGCAGGTCAGCTCCGGACTACCGTTCCCCCGGGGGCGGTCGCGAGCAAGAGCGACGGTGTTGGTGTAGAGGAGTACGGTGGATCAGGCCCAGCAGGACTACCCACCCGGCACGGTGGGGCACCTGGCCCAGGGGCGCGGTTGGGGCAAGGCGGCACCCGAGGCCGGCCCGGCGCAGTCCAGTACGGAAGCCGCTCAGCAGGACCCGGTCCCGGCCGAGCAGCCCGAGGGCCGCTGGGCCGATGCCGAGGACTACGCCGACGAGGCGGAGTGGGCCGACGACGACAGCTGGGCCGACCTTGACGAGGTCGACCCGGCCGCCGAGACGCCCGCGAACGGCATCCAGCGCCCGTCCCTGAGCGGTGCGCACCCCGCTGACGAGGTCACGCGGGCGGCCGGTGCCATCGAGCGCCAGCCGCTGAGCGGGCCGGTGTCGGTGCCGGCGCAGTCCCGGCGGGAACCGACGCCGCCGGTCGTCCGGCACACCGACGAGCTGGAGAGCCTGCTGGACGCGATCCGGGTACCGGCCAACGGCGCGGGCGCGCCGCCGCACCCTGTGCGGCCCCCGGCCCGAACCGGCGGCGACGGCGACGGCGACGAGCAGCAGCCCTCCTGGCCGGAGTCGACGGACGGGCGGCACCCGTCCTGGTTCACCCCGGCGCGGCCGGTCACCGACCCCGCCGAGGTGCGGGCCGACGCCGCCCGGCCGGTCGCCGATCCGGCGGACGGCCACCGCGAGCGGCACCCCTCGTGGCCGGAACCGACCCAGGACCGGGCGCACGACGAGAGCTACGACGAGGACGAGCGGTACCTGTCGTGGCCGGAGCGGGACGCCGAGCCCGCCGACCCGCACCCGGCACCCCCCGCCGCCGGCCCGGACGCCCCCGCCGCGTTCGCCGCCCAGCCGCTCGCACCCCCCGCCGGGCCGGACGTGCACACCGACGAGGACGAGGACTTCGAGCCGGCCGAGCCACACCAGGCCTATCAGGCGGCCTCGCCGAACCAGGAGAGCTGGGACGGCGGCGGCTTCGCCGACTATCCGGAGCCCGAGCAGGCGCACACCGAGCACCGCGAGCCGGCCGACTACGACGAGCCCAGCGGCTACCGCGAGCCCGTCGTGGCGAGCTGGCCGGAGCCCGAGCAGCCCCGACCCACCGAGCCGGCGCCCCGGCCGATGCCGGAGGAGCCGAGGCCGGCGGCCCGCTGGGTGGAGCCCGGCGCGCTGGCCGCCGAGCAGGCGCAGCGGGCCCGCACGGGGGAGGGTGCCGAGGAGGGCGAGCTGGCCTCGGCACGGCTGCTGCGGCCGGGCAGGCGCCCCCCGAGGACGGGCTGGCGGCGGATCCTGTTCAGGATGACCGGTGGCCTGATCAACGTGGGTGAGGGCGCGGTCGACCAGCGCCGCCGCGAGCTGATCGGTGGCGTCAACCAGCCGTTGCACGGCTGCTACAAGATCGCCATGCTGAGCCTCAAGGGCGGCGTCGGCAAGACGACGGTGACCGCGACCCTGGGTGCCACGTTCGCCTCGCTGCGCGGCGACCGGGTGATCGCGGTGGACGCCAACCCCGACCGGGGCACGCTCAGCCAGAAGATCCCGCTGGAGACCAGCGCCACGGTCCGCCACCTGTTGCGTGACGCGCAACGGGTGCGCCGCTACACCGACGTGCGGGCGTACACCTCACAGGGCCCCTCGCGGCTGGAGGTGCTGGCCAGCGAGCAGGACCCAGCGGTGTCCGAGGCGTTCAGCGAGCAGGACTACCGGCGCACGGTGACGCTGCTGGAGCACTTCTACAACATCGTGCTGACCGACTGTGGCACCGGCCTGATGCACTCCGCCATGTACGGCGTGCTCGGGCTGGCGGACGCGCTGGTGATCGTGTCGTCCGGCTCGATCGACGGCGCCCGCAGTGCCTCGGCGACGATGGACTGGCTGGACGCCCACGGCCACGGCGACCTGGTCGCCAACTCGGTCGCGGTGATCAACTCAGTGCGGCGCTCCTCCGGCCAGGTCGACCTGGACCGGGTGGCCGAGCACTTCGCGGCGCGCTGCCGCAAGGTGATCCGGGTCCCGTACGACAGCCACCTCGAGGAGGGCGCCGAGCTCGACCTGGACCGGTTGGCGCCGACGACCCGGCTCGCGCTGCTGGAGCTGGCCGCCTCGGTGGCCGACGCGTTCCCGCACTCGGAGGCCGAGCAGCGGGTCTGAGTTCAACCAGGTGGCTCAACCGTTTGAGCCCAGGTGGGGGCGGCGGGCCGGTGGACCGACGTCCGCCGACTCCCCCCTTCCGAGCCGGCGAACGTCGGCCAAGCTCGGAGCCCGGAGAACGTTGCTGCGCAGCAGAGTAAGCCCGCGCCGGTGGACCCTCGTCGGAATTGAGCAAGACTTGAGGTTTGCTTGACGAAAGCCTGAGCGAAGCACCAGAACCTGAGCCGGGCATGGTGCCCGGCTCAGTGCTCCAGTACGTATCGGATCAGCGCATCTCGGATCGGCGCGTCCCGGATCGGTGCGTGCCGGTCAGCGCCGGCGCGGCGGATCTTCGCCCTCGCGGCGAAGACGCTCGCCGAGCTGGCGCAGGAACTCCGGGTCATCCTCTGGCGCGGCAGCGCGGCGCGGGGCGGCGGAGCGGTCCGACTTCCGGGACGGCTGATCGGTCATCGCCTTCCACAGCACAAAGCCAACGACTGCCGCGGCGGCCAGCGCGATGAGGAACAGCATTGTCGACCACCTCCTCCCAAGAGGCTAACTCAGCCGGGGTACTGCTGGGGTGAAGGCCATCCTCTCGTTCACCACACCGTCACCGATCGGGTCAGACCGACCGGGATCGACGGTCCCGAGTGGGTTATCCGTAGGCTCGGCGTGTGACATCCGAGCCACCTCAATCGCCAGACCTGCCCCTTGACCCACCTCGGCGCTCACCGAGCGTAGCGATCGCGCGCTACGGCTCAGCGCGGCTCGGCCTGGTGGTCGTGCTGACGGTGCTGTTGGTGCTGGTCGGGGTGCCGTTGCTGGTGGCGATCATGGTGGCTCTGGTGGTGGCGCTGCCGCTGTCGTTGCTGCTGTTTCCGAGGCTGCGCCGGGAGCTCGATGCCGCGCTCGCCGAGGCGGGCGCGCGGCGCAGGGAGCAGAAGGCGCGGCTGCGCGCGCAGCTCAGCGGCGAGCAGGCCGGCTGGGACCGGTCAGAACCAGCCCAGGACGGCCAGAGCGAGCCCGACGGCCGTTCCGAGGGACCAGACCAGCATGGCCATGGCGGTGTCGCCGAGAACGGCGATCAGGTCGCGTCCCCGGACACCGCCGAGCACCCGCCGAACCGGTGAGTAGGCCAGCGGCGCCGCGAGCAGGCCGAGCAGCACGGCAGGGTTCATCACGGCGCCGACCAGGCTGAGCACCATCGGCAGGATCATCAGGGTGGCGTAGAGCCTGCGGGTGTCGCGGTCGCCGAGCAGCACCGCCAGGGTCCGCTTGCCCACCTCGGCGTCGGACTCGATGTCGCGCAGGTTGTTCGCCACCAGCACCGAGCAGGACAGCATGCCGACCCCCATGGCCCCGATCAGCGCCAGCGCGCCCGGTGCGCCGCTCTGCACGTACGTGGTGCCGAGTACGGCGATCGGGCCGAAGAACAGGAACACCGCGACCTCGCCGAGGCCGAGGTAGCCGTACGGGTGCTTGCCGCCGGTGTAGAACCACGCGCCGAGCACGCAGACCGCGCCGACGATGAGCAGCCACCACTTGCCGCTGAGCGCGACCAGCACCACGCCGGCGAGCATGCCGAGGCCCAGCCAGGCGAACGCCATCGTGCGGACCTCGGTGGGCGCGGCCACCCCGGAGCCGACCAGCCGCAGCGGGCCGACCCGGACGTCGTCCGTGCCCCGGGTGCCGTCGGAGTAGTCGTTCGCGTAGTTCACGCCGATCACCATGGACAGCGCGACCAGCAGCGCCAGCAGGGCGAGCCCCGGCCGTACCGCGCCATCGCCCACCGCGGCGCCGGTGCCGACCAGTACCGGGGCCACCGCGTTCGGCAAGGTTCTGGGGCGGGCGCCCTGCACCCACTGCGCAACGGTCGCCACCAGATCACCGTACCTGGCTCAGGGGCCCGAGATCAGCAAGGCCCGACGGCGGTGTCGTCGGCCAGCTCCACCGCGCCGGCGGGCAGGTACTCGTCCGGACCGATCCGCAGCCAGCCGTTCGGCGTCGTGCACTCGACCGGCACCCCGGCGTCCTGCGCGGCCACCCCGACCTGGGGCGCGTCCGGTGACGGCGCGTTGCGGACCGGGACCGCCTGGTCGGCGCTGAGGCCGTCGTCGCCGGAGCTGGACTTGTCGCCGTGGTCGTCGGACTTGTCGTGGTCGGACTTGTCGCCGTGGTCGGACTTGTCGTGGTCGTCGGAGTTGTCGCTGTGATCGGAGTCGGACTTGTCGGAGTCGGTTTGGTCCGACTTGTCGGAGTCGGTGCTGGCTGTGCTGGTGGTGGGTGTGGCGGTGCTGCGGGCGGCGGCGAGCTGGTCGGCGGTGTCGGTCTGCTGGTTCTCGGCGTTCACGGTGCTCAGCGGCTGGCCGCCGGTCCACAGGTAGCTGACGGTCACCTCGCCGTTGTCGGGCAGCTTCAGGGCGGCGTCGAACACGCCGTCGGACAGGTCGATGCCGGCCGGGTTGCCGACCTTGCGCCCGGTGCCGTCCTCGCCGTCGTTATGCCCGTCCCGGTAGGCGGCTTCGGCCTCCGGCGTGCCCTGGGGGAGGTCGTGCCACTCCTCCCGGTGCGCGCTCCAGTAGTCGTCCTTCGTGTTCCACGGCCCGACGTCCCAGACCGGCGCCCAGGCGCAGCGGCCGCCGACCGCACAGACCTTCACGCTGTACTCCGAGCCGTCCTCATCGGCCAGCGAGCGCCACGAGGGCAGTGCCACGAACAGGTCGTGCCGCTTGATGCGGTGGCCGTTCGCGGTCCGGCCGTCCACGAGGCCCTCGCGGGTGGCGAACACGCGGTAGCTGGCCGCTTCGGTCGGGGCCGAGACCCGCAGCTCCGGCACCTCCTCGGCGTGCACCCGCAGGCCCCGTACCTCCGGCCGAGCGGCGGAGCCGGGTGCGGCGGGTGCGGGGACGGCGGGTGCGGGGACGGCGGGTGCTGGGACGGCGGGTGCGGGGACGGCGGGTGCTGGACCCGGGACGGCGGCGGGTGCGGGGGCGGCGGGTTCGGCGGCCGGGCCCGGTGCGGCGGGTGCGGGCGCGGCGGTGAGCAGTAGGCGCAGCTGGACCAGGTTGCTCGGGCCTGGCAGCGCGGTCGGTGTATCTGGCGAGCTGGGCAGCCACTCGGTCCAGCGCCCGCCGGGCAGCCGGCCGCGCACGTCGACCTCGACGGCGGTGCCGGGCGGGGTCACCGCGTCCAGCTCCGTGCTGAGCCGGCCGACCGAGCGCGGCAGAGGGTGCGCGGGCAGGGTGAGCAGCCCGATCGGGCCGGTCAGCCGCAGTGCCCCGTTCGCGTAGGCGACGTCGACGGCGTGGCCCTGGTTCAGGTTCGGGGCCCAGTCCAGGCCGCCCGGTGGCGGGCCGCTCGGTGGCGCGGCACCGAGCGCACTCACCAGCACCGTGGAGAGCGCGGAGAGCAGCGCGGTGGGCAGCCTGGCGAGCACGGCGAGAGCAGATACGACAGATCCGTAATGGTCAATAAGCCCTGGGTGAGTGCCCGGAACGTGTACCACCCACGTGGTGGAGGTCGAGCCCGCCCGCCGGCCGGCCGGGGACCGGCGCGCTCATGCTTGCCAAAGCAAGCGCATACCTTGCGTGACTAAATGTGTTGTCTCAGTAATCGGGCGGGCGCGACCCTATGAGGTTCGGCCCGGATGGGACAAAGCGGACCCGAAAGGAGGAGGGGGTGACCCGACTCGGGGAGTTGCCGCCGCACTTAGCGAATGTTTTCCACATCACATTGGCTCCTGGAGTGAAAGCGACGTATTTGACGAATGAAGCATTGAGTGGCACGTGTCTCTCTGTGTGATTCGTGCTGCCTATGATGCGGGTCGGACTGTGCCGGCCGGGCGGCCCGGCGGACCGCTCAGCGGGCGCCCTCGAGCAGCCTGACCACCTCGGCGCGGTCCGGCTTGCCGATGCCCCGCAACGGCAGTTCCGCCAGCTCACGGACCAGCTTCGGCACCGAGGCGGCGCCCAGCTCGGCGCGCACCGCAATGCCGAGCCCACCGGAGTCGAAAGAGCTCGAGCCGAGCCCGGTCGCGTCGGTGCGGACCACCGCGGCGGCCACCACCTGCCCCCACTCCGGGTCGGTCAGCCCGACGACGCAGGCCGCGCGGACCCCGGGCTGTGCGGTGAGCACGCGCTCGATCGCGGCCGGGTGCACCTTCTCGCCGCCGGTAATGATCACGTCGTCGGCCCGGCCGAGCACCTGGAGCCGACCTTCCGGGGTCCAGCGCCCCAGGTCAGAGGTGTGGAACCAGCCGTCCCGGAAGCTCGCCGCGGTGAGCTCGGGGTCGCCGAGGTAGCCACTGGCCAGCATCGGCCCCGCCAGGGAGATGCGGCCGTCGGCCGGGTCCAGCCGGACCTCGGCGCCGTCCAGCGGTGTGCCGTTGTAGACGCAGCCGCCCGCGGTCTCGCTCATGCCGTACGTGGTGACGACGCGGACGCCCGCTTGGCGCGCCTCGGTAAGCAGGGCCGTCGGCACCGCCGCGCCACCGACCAGCACGGCGTCGAACGCGCGCAGCGAGGCCAGCGCCCGCCCGCCTGTCCCGCTGCCGGCCCTGCTGCCAGCACCGTGAGAAGCACCCTCCGCGTCGCCTTCCGTGAGCACCCGGTGCAGCTGCGTCGGCACGAGCGAGGTGTAGTGGCGCTCGCCTTCGGTGTCCGCGAGCAGGGCCTCCGCGACCTCGGCGAACCGGTCGGCGCGGAACCCGTCCCTGCAGTCCAGGGTGGTCGGCAGGTGCCCGGCGAGCAGCCCCCGGGAGATCACCTGGGCGCCGGCGACGTGGTGCGGCGGCAGCGCGAGCAGCCAGTGCCCCGGGCCGCCGAGCCGCTGGTCGGTGGCCCGCGCCGAGGCCCGCAGCGCGGCGGCGGAGAGCACCACCCGCTTCGCCCCGCCGGTGGACCCTGACGTCTCGATGACGAGCGCCGCCCCGTGCGCCGGCTCCGGCACGGCGCCCCCGGCCGCGCAGCCGGGCTCCGCACCGGAGCCCGCGGCGGCGGCGTCGACGGGCAGCACCGCCGGCCCACCCGCCAACGCCCCGGTCAGCGCCTCGGTCAGCTCCGCGACCGAAGCCGGTGAGCCATCACACCGCACGACCTGCATTTGCCCACCTCAGGGGTCGTGAGTGGCGAGTGGTCCCACAGGGTCACTCGCCACTCACGAGGTCAGTAGTACCAGGGGTAGCCGGACCAGTCGGGCGCCCGCTTCTGCAGGAACGCGTCCCGGCCCTCGACGGCCTCGTCGGTCATGTAGGCGAGCCGGGTGGTCTCGCCGGCGAAGAGCTGCTGGCCGACGAGCCCGTCGTCGATCAGGTTGAACGAGTACTTGAGCATCCGCTGCGCGGTCGGGGACTTGCCGTTGATCTCCTTGCCCCACTGGATGGCGGTGGCCTCCAGCTCGGCGTGCGGCACGACCTCGTTGACCGCGCCCATCCGGTGCATCTGCTCGGCGGAGTACGTCCGGCCGAGGAAGAAGATCTCGCGCGCGAACTTCTGGCCGACCGCCCTGGCCAGGTACGCCGAGCCGTAGCCGCCGTCGAAGGAGCCCACGTCGGCGTCGGTCTGCTTGAACCGGGCGTGCTCCTCGGAGGCCAGGGTGAGGTCGCACACGGAGTGCAGGCTGTGCCCGCCGCCGGCCGCCCAGCCGTTGACCACCGCGATCACGACCTTGGGCATGAACCGGATCAGCCGCTGGCACTCCAGGATGTGCAGCCGGCCGGCGCGTGCCGGGTCCACCGTGTCGGCGGTCTCACCGCTGGCGTACTGGTAGCCGGTGCGCCCCCGGATGCGCTGGTCACCGCCGGAGCAGAACGCCCACACGCCGTCCTTCGGGGCCGGCCCGTTGCCGGTGAGCAGTACGCAGCCCACGTCGGAGCTCATCCGCGCGTGGTCCAGGGCGCGGTAGAGCTCGTCGACGGTGCCGGGCCGGAACGCGTTGCGCACCTCCGGCCGGTCGAACGCGATCCGCACGGTGCCGTGCTCGGCGTGGCGGTGGTAGGTGATGTCGGCAAAGTCGAAGCCGTCGACCTGCCGCCAG
>DATAYB010000085.1:0-24223 GCA_036272795.1 Pseudonocardia sp. | reverse complement strand
CAGGTCGAGCTGACGTGCTCGTTCCTCTACACCTGCGCCGGGTACTACCGCTACGACAAGGGCTACACGCCCAACTTCCCGGGCATCGAGGAGTTCGCCGGCCAGGTCGTGCACCCCCAGCACTGGCCGGCCGACCTCGACTACGCCGGCAAGAAGGTCGTGGTCATCGGCAGCGGGGCGACCGCGGTCACGCTGGTCCCGGCGATGGCCGAGCAGGCGGGGCACGTCACCATGCTGCAGCGCTCGCCCACCTACATCGTGTCGATGCCCTCGAAGGACGGGGTGGCCGACAGGCTGCGCGACACTCTGCCGGCCAAGGTCGCCTACCCGATCATCCGCTGGAAGAACGTGCTGTTCACGATGCTGACCTTCCAGCTCAGCCGGCACGCGCCGAGCGTGGTCAAGTCGGCGCTGCGCAAGGGCGTCACGGGCCAGCTGCCCGAGGGCTACGACATCGACCGGCACTTCAAGCCCCGCTACAACCCGTGGGACGAGCGGCTCTGCCTGGTGCCCGACGGCGACTTCTTCAAGGCGATCCGGGCCGGCCGCACCTCGGTGGTCACCGACCGGATCGACCGGTTCACCAAGGACGGCATCCGGCTGGCCTCCGGCGCCGAGCTGAACGCCGACGTCGTGGTCACCGCGACGGGGCTGAACGTGCAGGAGATCGGCGGCATCTCGCTCACCGTCGACGGCGCGGCCGTCTCGCTGCCCGACACCGTGGCCTACAAGGGCTTGATGCTCTCGGGCGTGCCGAACTTCGCACTCACCATCGGCTACACCAACGCCTCCTGGACGCTGAAGGCCGACCTGGTCGGCGAGTACATCTGCCGGCTGCTCAGGCAGATGGACGCGCGGGGCCAGAACGTCGCCACCCCGCTCTCGCCCGAGCCCGGTGCGAAGCTGACCCCGCTGCTGGACCTGAAGTCCGGCTACGTGCAGCGCGCCATCAACACGCTGCCCAAGCAAGGCCCGGCCGCGCCGTGGAAGGCCTACCAGAACTACATCCGCGACCTGATCCTGCTGCGCCGGGGCCCGGTCGACGACGGCATCCGGTTCAGCCGCGTGCCGGCGGTCCAGCAGGTCGCCGCGCTGGCCGAGCCGGTGGCCGACCGCGCGACCGCCTGACCGCGCGACCGCCTGACCGAGGCGTTCCGAACACTCGGGCTGCCCCGGCGATCATGTCGCCGGGGCGGCCCGTTCGTGTACCGGTGGGCGGCTCACACGCTCAGGTGGCGAAGTCCGGCTGGGCCGTGCGGGCCAGGTCGGCGCGCCCCTTGGGCTCCTCCCAGTCCTCCTGGCGACCGAGCGCCGTCAGGTCCAGGTAGTAGTAGGAGCCGCCGAGCTGCTCGGCACCCCGGGCGTAGGTCGAGTACGTGTGGAACACCGAGTCGCCGTCGCGCAGGAAGCAGCTCAGGCCGGGCTGCTCGGAGGGCTGTACATCGGTGACGTAGTGGTCCACGCCGGCCTGGCGATGTTCCTCCGGCGTCTTGAAGTTGTACTGGATCGGGGTGACGCTCTCGTCGAGCGTCACGGCGTAGTCGTAGTTGAAGTCGCTGCCGTGGGAGGAGTACCAGGGAAAGGTCCAGCCCTTGCGGCGCTTGTAGTCCTCGATCTTGTGCAGTGGCGCCCTGGACACGTGCACGAGCGCCGTGTCCCGCGTGGCCAGGTGTGTGTAGAGCCCCGGGGACAGCTCCTCCGCGCCGGCCGAGCAGCTCGAGCAGCCGTCGCTCCACTCCGGGTCGAACATGAAGTGGCCGACCATCAGCTGGCGCCGGCCGCCGAACATGTCCAGCAGGCTCACCTTGCCGTCCGGACCGTCGAACACGTACTCCTTCGCGACGTGCACCATCGGTAGTCGCCTGCGGTCGGCGTTCAACGCGTCCCTGGCCCGGGTGAGCTCCTTCTCCCTGGTCAGCAGCGCCTTGCGGGCGGCCAGCCAGTCTTGCCTCGACACGACCTGGGGCAGGCTCATCGGCTCTCCTTCACGATCCGTTGGCAGTACCGACCGGCGGAGGCGATGGAAGTAATCGGGTACGCGCGAACTCGGCGTCCAACTGGTTCTCACCAGAGCTTGTGCTAGCTGGAGGACATTACGCCGAGCCGCCCGCCTGAGCAGGTTCAGAACCAGAACGTCTGCTGCTCGATCCCGAGGCGGACCTTCGCATACCGCTTCACGGCGGCCGGCGAGAAGTAGATGTGCTGGGCGCCGGCGTGCAGATCGCGGAAGCAGCGCTGCACGGGGTGGTCGGCGCGCAGCGCGGCGGCCCCGGTGTAGCGGTACGCGACGTCCACCGCCTCGGTCGCCGCGTGCATGGCCTGCTGGGTGGCCAGCAGGAACCGGGCACGCTGGGCGACGTCCGGCGCGTCACCGGCACAGGCGCTGCGCCACATCTCGCCGAGCGCGTCGAAGACCAGCGCCCGCGCCGCCTGCAGGCCACCCTCGGCGCGCGTCAGCGCGACCTGCAGGTCACCGTCGTCGGCGACCGACCCGGGGCCCGGCGGGCGGAACTTGGTCGGCGCGAACGCGGCCAGCTCGTCCAGCGCGCGCCGGCCCACGCCCAGTGGGAAGCCGACGAACAGCGTGCCGACCAGCGTGAAGAACGGGAACCGCCACAGTGGGCCGTCGTGGCGGGCCGGCCCGAGGAACGGCGCCATGGTGTGCCGTTCGAGCACCGGCACCGCGTCGGCGACGATGTCGTGGCTGCCGGTGCCACGCAGGCCCGGCGCGTCCCAGTTGTCGACCACCGAGCCGGCGGCGGCCGGGAACACCGCGAGGCGCCAGTCCGGCCCGCGCCCTGGCACCAGCCGAGGCTGTTCGCCGTCGCTGACCAGCGCGCCCGTGACGAACCAGTCGGCATGCAGGCAGCCGCTGGCCAGCCCCCAGCCGCCATCCAGCCGGAACCGTGCACCACCCGCCGGGTCGCCGTCCGAGCCGGGCACGGAGACCGGACCGCCGCTCGAGTCGACCGGGGCAGCCGCCGGGTCCGGGGTCAGCCGGCCGGTCGGCGCGAACACGCAGGCACAGAGCACGTCGGCCTGCCCGGCGAGCAGCTCCGCCGCCGCCACCGGGTCGAGCCAGGCCAGGAACGCGCTCCCGTTGCCGACCATGATCGTCCAACCCGCCGAGCCGTCCGCCCTGCAGAGCTCCTCGCCGATCCGGACGATCTCGTCGGGCGGCAGCTCCAGGCCACCGAGGGCGCGGGGCATGGCCAGCCGGAACAGGCCGGCCGCCCGGGCGTCCGCCACCAGGTCCGGCGGCAGGGTGCGCAGCTGGTCCGCCTCGCCTGCGCGCGCGCTGAGCCGGGGTGCGAGCTCCCGGGCGGCCGCCAGCGTGGCGGGACCCGGATCGGGAGTGGGCTGTCCGGTCAACATCCGCCGGCCTCCAGGCTATTGTGGTAGGTACCCATCTATTAGATAGAGGGATCTCTACTCAAGTGTCCGAACCCGTCAAGCCCATAAGGCGCTACGACGCCAGCAGGCGCCGCGAACAGGCGCGGGAGAACCGGGGCCGGATCCTCGCGGCCGCCGGCGAGCTCTTCCTGACCACGGGCTACACGGAGACCGCCGTGCCGGAGATCGCGCGGGCCGCAGGTGTCTCGGTGCAGACGGTCTACAAGGCGTTCGCCAACAAGGCGACGCTGCTCAAGGCCGTGTTCGATGTGTCGGTCGCCGGCGACGACGACCCGACGCCGATGGCGGAGCGGGACGTCATCGGCGAAATCCGGGCCACCTCCGACGCGGCCGCGAAGATCGCGCTGTACGCCCGGCACCTCGCCGAGGGCGCCCCCCGGCACGCGCCGCTGCAGCTGCTCGCCCGCGACGCGGCGGGCGCGGACCGGGCCGCCGCGCTCGTCTGGGCACAGATGCGGGCCGAGATGCTCACGGCGATGACACACTTCGCCGCCGACCTGCTCGCCACCGGTCAGGTCCGTGCCGGGCTGGGTACCGCCGACGTCCGCGACGTGCTCTGGACCTACCACGGCCCTGAGCTCTACGAGCTGCTCGTGCTCGAACGCGGCTGGTCGGCGGAGCGCTACGGCCGGTTCCTCGCCGAAGCCATGACCAACGCCGTGCTCGGCACCCGCTAGCTGTCCCCGTTGCCGACGGCCGCGCCCCGATGCCGTCAGCCGCGGCCCGTTGCCGGCAGCTCGGTTCCGTGGACCCATCGTGCACCCGGGCTCGGCCGCCACCGGTCAGCGCACCGCGCGCCAATTCCGTTGATCGTCGGCCGTAAGGCGACGTACGGTCTGAACGCGACTGTTACCAGAAATTCAGGTATCTGCACACCGGTGCGTCAAGATAGGCGGGTGACCACGACGGAGCAGCGCGACTACGGCGGGGTGTCCGCCGCGACCCGCAAGGCCACCAGGCGTGCACAGCTTCTCGACGCCGGACTCGAGCTGATCGGCACCCAGGGCATGCCCGGCCTCACCGTGCGCGGCGCGCTGGCGCGGGCCCAGCTCGCCCCGCGCTACTTCTACGAGAGCTTCCCGAACACCGACGCGCTCGCGGTGGCCGTGTTCGAGCAGGTCGTGGCCGAGATGACCCACGTCGGGCTGACCGCGATCGCCGAGTCCCACCAGAGCCTGCGCACACAGATCCACGCCGGGCTCGCCGCGGTGGCCCGGCTGCTCACCGACGACTGCCGCAAGGGCCGGGTCATCCTCATCGAGTCCATGGCCAGCCCGGTGCTGGCGCCGCTGCGACACCAGGCCATCGGCACGATCGCGCACCTCGTCGCCGAGCAGGCCGGCCAGGTGCACGCCGACCACCCGACGGACCCGGCCACGCTGGAGATCACCGCGCGCTTCCTGGTCGGCGGCTTCGCCGAGACCCTGTCGACCGTGATCCAGGACGCCAACCACCACGGGCGGGACACCATCGTCGACCGCTGCACCGACCTGTTCCTGGACGCCGACATCGCCGTCCGCCGCGCCCAGCGCCGCTAGGTCGTCGGCTCGCCTCGGCCCTGCTCCGGCTGATCCGCGCTCCGGTCCCGCCAGGCCTCGCTCCGGTCCCGCCAGGCCTCGCGGAGGACCGACTCCAGGTCGGGCAGGCGCGGGCGCCAGCCCAGCTCCGCGAGCGCGAGCGCCGGGTCGCAGACCAGCCGCGCGGGTTCGGCGGCCGGCGGGTTGTGGCGGACCGGGACCGGCCGGCCGGTCACCCTGGCCGCGGTGGCCACCACGTCGGCGATGCTCGACCCGACACCGCTGCCGATGTTGTAGCGGCTGACCGTGCCAGGAGGCGGCGGCCGGTGCAACGCGGCGACGAACGCGGCCGCCGCGTCGGTCACGTGCAGGTAGTCGCGGACCACGCCGCCGTCCCCGTTCACCGCGAGCTCCGGGCTCTGCCCCTCGGCCACCGCGAGCACCCTCGGGATCAGCCCCGCCGGGCCGGGGTGCGCGCCGCCGGCCGCGTTGAACAGCCGCAACACCACCGCCGACAGCGGGCGGCGGCGCGCCTCCCAGCCGATCACCGACTCCGCCGCCACCTTGCTCGAGGCGTACGGGTGCGGCGGGTCGTCGGGCAGCTGCTCGGCCATCGGCTGGCGCGCCGGCGAGCCGTAACAGGCGGCGGTCGACGCGAGGACCAGCCGGTCCACCCCCGCCGACTCCATCGCGCGCAGCACCGCGACCGTGCCACCGACGTTGACCGCGAAGTAGTCCAGCGGGCGGTCCCACGACTCCCGCACCCGGGTCAGCCCGGCCAGGTGGCACACGGCGTCGACACCCGCCAAAGCGGCGACCAGCCCGTTGTGGTCGCCGCTGCCGTTCGGGCCGTCGTCGAGGAGGTCGCCGATGCACACCGGCACGCCGGCCGGCACTCGGCAGGGAGCGCCGTGCACGTGCGCGACCGGCTCGTGCCCCGCGGCGAGCAGCGCATCCAGTACGGCACCGCCGACGTACCCGGCGGCACCGGTCACCAGTACCCGCACGTCAGACCCGTTCGCGGCGATCCTGGCCGGCAAGCCCGCGCAGGCCCTCGATCAGCAGCTCGACGCCCCGGGCGTAGTAGGCGTCATCGTTGGCGCAGTAGCTCAGCGGCTCCGCGGCGTCGACGATGTTCGGGAACTCGCGGGGCGACAGCGTGAGCAGGGCCGCCCGGCGCGCCCGCACCGCCTCGTCGTCGGGGCCGGCCCGGCCGGGTTCGGCGGTGACCAGCGTGACGACCGCGCCGAGCAGATAACCGCCCAGCTCGGCCGACTGCTCGGCCGTGAACCCCGCCTCGCGCAGCAGACCGAGCGACCGCTCGGCGAGCACCAACCCCGCCCGGCTGGCGAGCACACGGTCCCGGGCGAGGGGGGCGACGGCGGGATGGGGGCGCAGCGCGGCGACAAAGGCGACCTGCAGCTCGCGCAGCGCGGCGACCCAGTCCGCCCCCGCGCGCGTTTCGGGCAGCACAACCTGGCCGAACAGGTACTCGGCGAGTGCGTCGATCAGCTCGTCCTTGTTGCTGAAGTGCCAGTACAGGGCCATCGGGGTTACACCGAGCTCGACCGCGAGCCGCCGGATGGTCAGCGCGTCCAACCCGTGGGCGTCCGCGAGTGCCAGCGCACGCTCGATCACGACCTCGCGACCCAGCCGCGCCGCCCGCACTCGCCCGCTGGTCACGTGCCCAACTATACGCAGTACAACATTTCCTATACCTCGTACATGTGCCTCGTACTGGTGCCACCGCACCACCGACAACTCCTACCCCGCGCACCACTCCGCCCCCATCTGGAGCCGGCTCCGGATGTCGGCCAGCGCTGACCACGGCATCTGAGAGCCCCTAAGGTCCGGAAATTAGAATAGGGAACGCAGCGTTCCTTATGCTTAGAGGGGTCTCACGAGAACGCGATGGCCCGCGGCACAAACTTTGGAGGCACACGGTGAAAGGCCCAGACGCCGTGTCGAATGTCGGACTACAGCAGAAAGAGGCCTCGCGGCCGATCCGCACGAACGGCGCATCTCGCCGCCCGGCACCTCCCGCGCCAAGCCTCAGCCAACCTCAGACCCTCACCGAGCCCCCGGCCCTGACCGAGACCCCGGCGCCGGCCACGGAGCCCGAGACGGCCCCGGAGACGCAGCCCGCCCCCCAGGACGAGGCCAACGCGCCCGCGAAGCCGAAGATGAAGCGGTCCCGCAAGCGTCTGTTGATCGTACTGATCATCATCGTGCTACTCGGGGCGATCGGCGGCGGCGGCGCGTACCTGGTGAACGCGAGCCAGTACGTGTCGACCGACAACGCGCAGGTGGACGGCGACAAGGTCGACATCAACGCTCCGGTCACCGGCACGCTGACGGACTGGAACGGCGACCAGGGCACTTCGGTCACCACGGACGAGACGGTCGGCCGCGTGCAGATCCAGGGCACCGGGCCTCAGGAGCTGATCAAGTCGCCCGGCAACGGCACCATCGCGGTGAACGACGTGGTGAACGGTCAGTGGGTGACCGCCGGCACCGAGCTGGCCACCGCCTACGACTTCAACAAGATCTACATCACCGCCCGTGTCGACGAGACGGACATCGCCGACGTGCACCCCGGCCAGCTCGTGAACGTCGACGTGGACGCCTACCCGGGCAGCCCCGTCACGGGCACGGTCGAGGAGGTCCAGGAGGGCGCTGCCGACGAGTTCTCGCTGTTCCCCGAGGACAACAGCACGGGCAACTTCCAGAAGGTCACGCAGGTGATCCCGGTCAAGATCGCCATCGACAACTCCGACGGCGTGTCACTGGTGCCGGGCATGAACGTCACGGTGCACATCGTCAAGAACAGCTGACCACCAGCCCGAACCGGCCGCCCCCTTCCCCACCCGGGAGGGGGCGGCCGCGTGAGCTACTGCACAACAGGGCACCGCGGCGCCCCGACCGGCCGGTAACCTCAGCCTCGGAGCCGCACGACACCCGGCCGGCCCGAGGAGGCACGCGCGATGCCACCGATTGACGACGGCCGCCCCCGGCCACGCCCGACGGGCCCGGACCCACTGCGCGCCGACGCCATCGACGAGCCGGGCGACGGGTTCTCGCCGCTGATCGACTACGGCACACTGCGCGGCCTGCCGGTGCCGGTCCAGGTGGTGGTGTCCACCGCGCTGCTGCCGTTCGAGATCGCGGTGACCTCGGTCAAGATCCTGAGGAACACCGAGGCGCTGCTGGGCGAGCTGGTCTACCACCTGCGCGCGCTGCGGCCGGCCGTGACCGCGGCGAGCCAGGCCTACGCGGACGGCCACTTCGAGCCGATGCTCAAGACGTTCGACCAGATCCAGCAGGGCACCAACGCGATCGCGTTCGTGTGGGCGCCGCTCAACGCGGTCCGCGACGTGATCATCCCCGGGCCGCCGAGGCAGCAGCTGCCGGCCGGCGCGCCGGTGCGGATCCAGCGGCCGATCACGCCGATGGTGCCGCCGCCGGTGCAGGCCGCGCCGATTCCGCCCACGACCGTGGAATGGCTCGGCGAGCTGAGCGGTCGCGTGCTGGACCAGGCCGCCACCCTGCCCGGTGGCGCGCTGTTCGTCGGGTCCCTGCGGCGGCTCGGCCAGGTCAATCCCGGCCCACCTGACCCGGAACCGCTGCCGGCGTACGTGGTCGAGGAGTTCGAGGAGTTCGACGACCCGGCGACCGTGGCCCCACCCCCCGACCGGCCGGCCGAGCTGCCACTGCTGCAGCCTGTACTCGACCGCGCCGCACCACTGGTCCCGGCCGCCGTGCGGCGCCTGTTCGGCCGGAACTGACGCGGCGGGTCACCCACCGCCGGCCCGCCGCGGCTGAGATCAAACTCGCCCGCCGGTCGGCATGCCAGTGTTGACTACGTGCCAAACACTGCTACGTTGATCCCCCGGGTCAACCCGCCGTTGACTGAGCGTTTACCCTGAGTACATCTCGGAGACGCACTCCAGCTACTCGCGACCGGCTCGCACCGGTCGGCATGCCGCGGGGCTGGCACGACCGCCCGACGCGGACGTCGGCCCGGTGGCGGGACGCAACCCAGAACACGAGAGGAACGAGCATGACCGGCACGAAGGCTTCGACCCTGGACCGACGACGGGCCAGGCTGCAGAAGCGCACCGACATAGCAGCCGCCACCAAGGCCAATGTGGTGTCGCTCGACGAGCAGTTGGAGGCCAACGCGGTCGCCCGCCGCGAGCACGAGGCCAACCTGCAGACGGCGCTGGACCGCGTCGCCGGACTGAAGAAGGCCATCAAGGCGGCCGACAAGCAGCGCGGCAAGCTCCGCACCGCCCGCAAGAACGCCCGCCGGGAGGACGCCAAGGCACGCCAGCGCGCCGCGAGTGTCGAGTCGAGCTACGACCGCGCGGTGCTGGCCGACCTGGTCCGGCGCGAGAAGAGCCGCGACCTGTCGGCGCATGCCGCCGCGAAGCCGGCCGCCCCGGCCAGCAAGCCCGCCGCCACCCCGGCGCCCAAGGTGACCGCCGCGAAGCCCGCCGCCGAGGCAACCGCCCCGGCAGCTCCGGCGACCGCCACCCCGGCAGCGGTTCCGGCCGCGAAGGCCCCGGCCGTGACCCCGGCCCCGGCCGCCACCAAGGTCAGCGCGACGGCGGCTCCGGCCGCGAAGGCGACCGCCACCAACGGCACCCCGGCCAACGGGCGCGCCGCGAACGGCACCGCCCGCTCGCGCAGCAACGCCCGCACCGCCACCACCCGCACCACCCGGGCGCGCTCGACCAACGCCTGATCCCCACCCCCGTGAGTGGCGAGTTGGGCTATGGCCCAACTCGTCACTCACGGGGTTTTTTGTAGGTTCGTCCGGTGCCGCACGCGCTGATCATCGGGGGAACGGGGCTGGTGGGTCGCGCGGTCGCGCGGCACCTGCTGGCCGACGGTTGGACGGTGCGACTGACCGGCCGCGACCCGGCGAACCTGCCCGCCGACCTCGCCGCCGCGGGTGCCCACTTCAGCCCCGCCGAGCGGGATGACCCCGCCGCGCTGGCCACAGCGGCCGGTGACGGGGCCGACCTGCTGGTCGACTGCATCTGCTTCACCGCCGCCCACGCCGAGCTATTGCTGCCGCTGACGCGGGCGGCGAGCTCGACAGTGATGATCTCCAGCAAAGCGGTGTACGTCGACGGCGAGGGCCGCCACTCGAACTCCGAGCAGCCGCCCCGGTTCGACGGGCCCGTGACCGAGCAGCAGCCGACGATGGCGCCCGGCACGATGGACCACCGCTCGCGGCATGGCTACGGCGCCAACAAGGTCGCCGCGGAGCAGGTGCTGCTGGACAGCGGCTCGCCGGTCACCGTGCTGCGGCCGTCGAAGATCCACGGTGAGGGTGCCAGGCCGCCGCGTGAGTGGTACTTCGTGAAGCGGGTGCTGGACCGGCGGCCGATGGTGTTGCTGGCGGGTAGGGGCGCCGGCACGGACCACCCGTCGGCGGCGGTGAACATCGCGGCGCTCGTCCAGCTGGCCGCCGAGCGACCCGGCCGGCGGATCCTGAACGCCGCCGACCCCGACGCGCCCGACGGGCTCACCATCGCACGCACGGTCGCCGCCCTGCTCGGCCACCGCTGGCGCGAGGTATTGCTGGACGCCGACGCACCACCCGGGCTCGGCCGCCATCCCTGGCACCGGCTGCCCCCGGTCGTGCTGAGCATGGCCGCCGCGCACGCGCTGGGCCACCGGCCGGTCGGCGACTACGCGGCGACCGTCGCCGACGGGGTGCGCTGGCTGGTCGAGCAGTCCCGGGCCGGCGGCGGCGGCGCCCAGCTGCCGCCCGGGCTCGACGACGGCTTCTTCGGCGGCCGCTTCGACTACGCCGCCGAGGACGCCTACCTGGCCTCTACCGGCGGGCCCGAGGGCCGCTAGGCCGTCCGGGTAGGACTACCGGGTGTTGAACGGTCCGAGCCCGGCGGAGGGGAGCACCCGCCGGGTTCGAACCACAACATAGGGGATAATCACACACGTGTAAGTACTAGGAACAGGTCCAAATGGGTGATGAACAACTCACCCGTACAGCCGCACCCGTCGCACCCGGCCACGGCCACGTGTACGTCGCGCCCCGGTGCCCTCCGCGTCGCGCAGCCGTAGGAAGGCGTTAACTCGCCAGCCCGACGAGCTCGGCGGACCGCTCCCAGAGCTCGCGCTGCAGCGGCACATTGCTCCGGCTGGCGACGGCCGGCACCAGGCGAGCGCCCGGGGTCGACGTGAAGAACCGGCCACTGGTGCCCGCGAGCGCGGGGTCGAGCACGAGCCGCAGCCCCATCCGCGCGCCCTGCTCGGGCCGGCGCAGCAGCGGCGTCCGCGACACGAGCCTCATGACGTGCTGCCCCCGGTCACCCAGGTCGCGGCTCAAACCGGTGGCGACAAACCCGGGGCAGAAGCAGTTGGCCGTCACCGGCGTGCCGGCGAGGCGGCGGGCCAGCTCGGCGGTGCTCAGCACGTTCATCAACTTCGTGCTGGCGTACACCACCTGCGCGCCGGCCGACCCGTATTCCAGCGGCTGGGCCAGCGTCGTCGGGTCGAGCGGCGAGCTGAACCGGTGCGCCTCGGACGCGGTCCCCACGATGCGCGCCGGGCCGGACTCCCGCAGCACCGGCAGCAGCAGGTTCGTCAGCAGGAACGGGCCGAGGTGGTTGGTGGCCATCATGATCTCGAACCCGTCCGGGCTGGTCACGGGTCGGGTCGCGACGATGCCGGCGTTGTTGACGAGCACGTCGATCCGGTCGTACCGGGTGCGGAGCTCGTCGGCCGCCCGCCGCACCGAGCCCAGGTCTCCGAGGTCGGCCAGCACCACCTCGGTCGGCGGCCCCCCGGTGACCGAGGCAGCCAGCTCGCGCACGGTCGCCTCGGCCTTGGTCGGGTTGCGCGCCACGATCGTCACCGCCGCGCCCCGCTCGACCAGGCCCCTGGCGATCTCCTTGCCGATCCCCTCGGTCGCCCCGGTGACCACAACACGGAGGTCTCGCACAGATCGCTCGGCCGATCGGGCCACCGCTGACTCCTCGCCACGCGCGGGTCGGGACCGCTCGATCATGACCCTCGAGTGGGAGTCGTCGCAATTGCGGCCGCTACGACTCGAGGCGATCGACCAGTTCCTTCGTGGTCAGGATGGCGTGCGCGAAGGTCGGGCCGTTGAGCTCGTGCGCCGCGTGCATCATCTCCTCGCGCAGCGCCGCCGTGGCGTCCCGGACCAGGGTCACGTGGTAACCCAGCTCCATGGCGAACCGGCCGGTCGACTCCAGGCACGTGTTGGCGAGGAGCCCGACCGGGACCACGTGGGTGATGCCGTGCTGCTTGAGCTGGAAGTCCAGGTCGGTGTTGGCGAACCCGCTCTGGGCCCAGTGCTCCTTGATCACGACGTCCCCGTCGCGCGGCACGAAGTCCGGGTGCCAGTCGCCGCCCCAGGTGCCCTTCGCGAACACCTGCCCGCGCGAGACCGAGAGCTGCGAGAGGTTGGGGTGGTCCCAGCCCTCGTAGTCGCCGGGCTGCCAGCGGCGGTGCGGCACGACGAACGTCTGGACGCCGGCGGCGCGCGCGGCCGACGTGACCGCGCGCAGGTTGTCCAGCAGGCCCACCCGCTCGGCCACCTCCCTGACCCTCGGCCAGACCTTGCCGCCCTCGGACAGGAAGTCGTTGTACGGGTCGATCAGCAGGAGCCCGGTCCGGGCCGGGTCGTAGCCGTGCTCAGCCATCACGCCTCACCTTGAGTTGTCTTTTCCTATTTAGCGCTTCAACGGTATCGCCCTGGCTTGGAAATTACAATGCAGCGTAGGATGGAGGGCGTGGCGACTCCGAAGATGCTCGAGTCGAGCTGCTCCATCGCGCGCAGCCTCGGCGTGCTCGGTGAGCGGTGGACCTTTCTGGTGCTGCGCGAGGCACTCACAGGGACCACCCGGTTCGCCCGGTTCCGCGAGGTGCTGGGGGTCGCGCCGGACGTGCTCGCCGCCCGGCTGGCCACGCTCGTCGACTACGGCGTGCTCCACCGCGTGCCGTACCAGGAGGCCGGCAGCCGCCCGCGCGACGAGTACGTGCTCACCGATGCGGGCCGTGCGCTGCACGTCACGCTCGGCGCGCTGCAGCAGTGGGGCGACCGGTACCTGCCATGGCCGGCGGGGCCGACCATCGAACGGCGCGCCAAGGAGACCGGCCGCCCGGTGCACGTGGGCTACATCGACGACCTCGGCCACGAGATCGCGGCCGACGATGTCGACACCATCCGCACGGCCTCCTACCCCACCCGGGCCGGCTCAGCGCAGGCCTGACGACATCAGCCGATCGGCACCTGGGACGCGAGCGTGCCACCACCGCCGGTCCACGCGGCGATCGCGTGCGGCCCGCCCACCAGCGGCCGGGTCAGCGGGACCGTGACGACCTGCTCACCCGCCGAGCGCACCGGCACGGTCCTGGTACCGGCGGTGCCGCCTGTGTCGCGCAGGAACACGGTCGCCGTGCCGGCTCCGGTGCTGGTCAGCGTCACGTCGACGGTGTTACCAGCGCTACCGGCGTTGCGGGCGGCGGCGCGCAGCCAACCGCTGTCGTCCGGCTCGGCGGCCGGCCCACCCGACAGCGGCACGTGCACCCGGACCGCCTGCTCGATCGAGCTCGGTGACGCCGTGCTCGCCAGCGCCTCCCTCGGCACCACCGGCGGCTGGGTCGGCGTGGGGCTGCTCGGCTGGTAACCCGGCAGCGTCGCGCGGCCCCAGCGGTACGGGTCGCCCTGCACGCCCTGCCAGGTGGACCAACCGATCCGGGTCTTGCCCGTCTGGTCCTGGGTGTCGGAGTCGTAGACGAACAGGTCCAGGCCGATGCCGGCGGGACTCACCGGGCCGGGCAGCGCGGACAGCGGGATCGCCGCCTCGACCGTGTAGCCGGCGGGCGTCGTGGTGCTCGCGAACCGGACGCCGGGCGCGGTCTGAGCGGCCGGGCCCTGGTGGTTGTCAGCGTCGCGCTCGGCGCACGGCGGGCCCTCGGCCGTGAACGGCAGCACCGCCAGCTTCATCGTCGTCGCGGTGTTCTCACTGGTCCCGGAAGGGTCGATGGCGATCTCGACGCTGTCGGTGCGCCAGTGCCGCTTGCAGTCGGCCTCGCTGAGCGCCGTGCCGCGCACCGAGTCCCGCACCTGCACGAGCACGTCGAGCACGTCCCCGGAGCGGGCCAGGTACGCGGTGGCGGAGCAGTCGTACGGCGAGTCGCAGGGCTCACCCTCCCAGCGGCGGGACAGGTCGAGCGGCGGGCCCGGGTACTCCGAGGGCGCGGCCACACCGTCGATCACCGGGGCGGTGGCCACCGCCGGGATCACGGTCGCCGGCACGAGCTCGAGCGCGGGTGAGACGGTGGCGGTCGCCGGGGCGGGGGTCGCCACCGCGGATCCGGACGGCGTGCTGGTCACCGTGATCCGGTACGCATGGTCGCCGCCCTGGTTCGCCGTGGGCAGCGTGGCGTCGGTGTTGGTGATCGTGAACGGCACGGTGGCCGATGCCCCGGGCGCGAGGTCGGCGAACGGCTTCGAAGTGGCATCGGCGGCGAACCCGGGCGGCAGTGCCACGCCGACGGTGCCGGACCTGGGCTGGGCGGAGTGGTTGGTCACGGTCATGGGTACCTCGCGCGCGCCGCCCGAGGGCAGGGTGAGCACCGGGGGCACGGCACCGCGCAGCCACGGCACCCCGGCCCGCTCGGCCCACGCGTCGTAGTCGGCGACCTGCGGCAACGGCAGCTGCGCGACGTCCACCGGCGCCGCCACCTCCACCTGCCGGGCCGTGTAGCCGGCGGCGCTCGTGGCGACCAGCCGCACCCGGCCACCCGGGGCGGCGTCGGCGGGCGGGGTGACCGTGAACGCCGTGCGCCCCAGCGCATCCGCCGCGCCCGCGGGGCCGACCGTCCACCCCGCCGGCGCGGTGAGTGCCACCCGCGTACCCGGCGAGCCCGACCCGTACCCGCCGGCGGACTGCACGCTGGCCTGGAACGGCGTCCCCGCGGTGACGTCGAACGGGGCGTCGATCCGCAGCAGCGGCGCACCGGGGCCGGTGCCGGCGAGGATCGCGTCCGGGGCGGCGGCCGCCGGCGTAGCGGGCGCCGGGTAGGGCACGCGCGAGTCGATCTGGGTGAACTCGTCGCAGGCCAGCCGCGCGGGGTCAGTGGGCACCTCGGGGAACCCGGCCCAGCCCTGCGAGGCGTAGAGCCGCTCGGCGTCGCGCTGCACGGCGGCCCACGTCCGCCCCTGAGGCGCCGGCGCACCGCTCCACACCCCGAAGACGTCCTGGGCCGGGTCGGCGGGCACGAACCCGGCTGCGCAGGCCGGCCCGCTCGGCCCGGTGCCGTCGGCCGTGTCACTGAGGATCTTCGACGGGGCGAATGGCCGCAGCCCCTCTTTGCTGAGCTGCTCGGGGAAGGCGGCGGGGTCGGCGGCGTCGGTGTAGGCCTCGACGGCGATGCGGGCGGCCTCCTGGTGGTTGCCGTGGTTGCCGGGCGTCGGCGCGGGGTCCATGGTGAGCACCACGTTAGGGCGGGTCTGCCGGATGATCCGGACCACGCGCTCGAGGGTGTCCTGCTCGTCCCAGACCTGCCGGGTGAGCTCGGCGGACACCGTGTAGAAGAAGTCGACCTTGTCCAGGTTGAACACGTCGGTGACGCCCGCCAGGCCGACCGCGGCGCGCTCCTCACCCTCGCGCAGCAGCCCAAGCGCGGGGCCCTCCTCGGGGCCGACCGCGTTGCCGCCGCCTTCGCCCCTGGTCACCGTGACGACGCCGACCGACGTGCCGGCGTGCGTCCACTGGCCGAGCGTCGAGAGGATGCCCGACTCGTCGTCCGGGTGCGCGCCGATGAACAACACGTCCAGGTGCGCGGGCGAGCCGGCGGACGTGGCACCCGGCGGCGGGGCGGGCGGCGCACCACATGCGGCCAGCAGGCCGGCGGCGAGCACCCCGGCCAGCCCGACCAGCCCGACCCTGACGAGCGCCCCACGCACCAATGACCCCCCGAGTCGCAGCCGTCTCATTCCCGCACAGCGCCGTCGAGCATGCCGCGGATGAAGTGGCGCTGCAGCAAGAGGTACACGACGACGACCGGCGTTGCGACGATCACCGCGCCGGCGGCGAGCAGGGTGAAGCCGGACGTGTGCTGGCCCTGGAAGAACGTCAACCCGAGCGGGGCGGTACGCAGGCTCTCGTCGGTGGCCATCACCAGCGGGATCAGGAACTCGTTCCACGTCCACATGAACGTCAGCACGACCATCGTGACGATGGCGGGCCGGCCGGGCGGCACGAGCACCTGCCAGAGGATGCGCCACGAGCCGGCCCCATCCAGGCGGGCGGCCTCGATCAGCGCCACCGGCCGCGACCGGAAGTAGGCGCGCATCCAGAACGTGCCGAACGCCAGGGACTGGGCGACCTGGGGCAGCGCGATCGCCCAGAACGTGTTGGTCAGCCCGAGGCTGCGCAGGTCGAAGTAGAGCGGCACGACGATGACCTCGGTCGGCACCATCAGGCCGAGCAGGAACAGCGCGAACAGCACCCGCCCGCCCGGGACCCGCATCGTGCCGAACGCGTACCCGGTCAGCAGCGACAGCACGCCGGCGGTGACCACCACGAAGCCGGACACCGCGACGCTGGTCAGCATCGAGGAGCCGAACCGGCCCTCGCGCCACGCCGCCGCGAAGTTCGCAAGGCCGCCGCCGGGTCCGCCCGTGTCCGGTGGCCCGAGCGCGCTGCCGATGATGCTCAGGATCGGCCACAGCGCGAAGGCGGCGAAGCACAGCAGGATCGCGTAGTTCGCGGTCCGCTCCGCGCGGGAGATCATCGCTCGCCGATCCGGGCGACGGCCAGGTTGATCACGAAGATCAGCACCGTGAGGGTCACCCCGACGGCGGCCGCCGAGCCGACCTGGCCGAGCTGGAACGCCCGGTGGTAGACCTCGAACGAGGGCACCGAGGTGCGGTCGCCCGGGCCCCCGCCGGTGGTGACGTAGATCAGGTCGAACGTCTTGAGCGCGGCGATCACGGTCAGAGTCAGCGCCACGGCCAGCTCGGCGCGCACCGAGGGCAGGGTGATCGCGAAGAACTCGCGCACCGCGCCGGCGCCGTCCAGCCGGGCGGCCTCGTACAGGTCACCGGGCACCCGGCTCATCCCGGCCAGCAGCAGCACGGTGACCAGCCCCGTCTGTACCCAGGTGCCCGCCACTCCGACCGCCGGCAGGGCGAATGTGGTGTCACCCAGCCAGGCCCGGCCCAGGCCGCCGAGCCCGACCGCGCGCAGCAGGTCGTTCACCGAGCCGTCCGGCGCGTAGAGCCGCCGCCACGCCACGCCGACCACGACCATGGCGACCACCTGCGGCAGGAACACCACCGTGCGGAAGAACGCCAGCCCGCGCACCTTCGCCCGGTTCAGCACCGCCGCCAGCATGAGCCCGACCACGGTGGGCAGCCCGGCGAAGAACACGATCAGCACCAGCGCGTGGCCGAACGCGGCACGCAGCTTCTCGTCGGTGACCACGTCGACGTAGTTGCCGAACCCCACGAACGTGGCCAGCGTCAGGCCGTCCCAGTCGAACAGCGACAGGTGCACCGCCCGGCCCAGCGGGTACAGCAGGAACGCGGCATAGACCAGGAACCCGGGCGCGAGGTACGCCAGCGGCACCCACGGCGGCGGCCCCAGTCCCCGCCGGCGTCGCGGCGCCGGTCGGGCCACCACCGGCGGGGGCCGAGGGTCGGACGTCACGGTCGACGGCCCGCCGTCAGCCATTCTTCGCGACGAACGCGGCGTAGTCGGCCTGTACGGTGTCGAGGACCTGCTGCGGGGTCTTCGCGCCGCCGAGCAGGTCCTGCAGCGCGGCGCCCATGGTGTCCGCCATCGTGGGTGTCGCGTAGTCCAGGTACGGCAGCAGCTTGCCCTGGCCGCTGGCAGAGGCGAACGCGGTGAACAGGTCCCCGGACAGCCGGTCCGGCGGCTGCTGGGCGGCGGTGTCCACCACCGGCAGGTTCCCGGTCGCGGTGAGCACCTTCATCGCATCGGTGTTGGTGATGAAGTCCAGGTAGGCAGCGGCGGCGTCGGGCTGCGCGGACCTGCTGGTGATCGCGAACGGCAGCCCGGTACCCCCCGTGGCCGAGACCGGTCGGCCGGCCCGAGGCGGCGGGGGCATGAAGTGCACCTTGTCGCCCATCGCCGCGCGCAGGTCGGGGGCGTACCAGGAGCCGCCGATCAGGAACACCGACTGGCCCTTGGCGAACGCCTGCCAGGCCTGGTTGTCGTCGATCCCGTTGACGCCGGTGTTGAAGTACCCCGCCTTTACCCAGTCGGCGATCTTCTGCGCGGCCGCCAGGTTGTCCGGCGTGTTCCAGGACGCTCCGGACCGGCCGAAGGCCAGGGTGGCGACCTGGTCCGGCGCGGCGAGCTGGTCCTGCACGGTGCCGAAGACGTGCAGCGCCGGCCACTTCTCCAGGTTGCCCAGCTCGAGCGGGGTGGCGCCGCCCGCCTTGGCCGCCGCGAGCGCCGCCTCGAAGTCGTCCCAGGTACGGGGCACGGCGATGTGCAGCCGGTCCAGCTCCGCCTGGTTGTAGTAGATGCCGACGACCTCACCGACCTGCGGCAGCCCGTACAGGTTGCCCTGGCCGAACTGCTTGCCGTCCGCGCTGTAGCTGACGTACTGCTGCACCGAACCGGGGTAGCGCTGGTGCCAGCCGTACACCTTGGCCCACGGCTCCAGCGAGAGCAGCTGGTTCGCGGCCACGAAGGCACCCATCTCGGCGCGGCTGTTGTTGGCCTGCACGACGTCCGGCACCTCGTTGCCGCTGATCGCCAGGCGCAGGGTCGTGGTCAGGTCGTCGAACGAGCGGGACACGCGCTTGATCGTCACGTTGGGGAAGCGCTGGTGGAAGGCGGAGTTGAGCTGCTGCATCTGCTCGTTCTGGCCGCCGCGCACCTCCTGGTCCCAGACCGTCAGCGTGACCGGGCCGAGCGCGGCGATGTCGGTGCGCACCGCGCGGTCCCCGCCCGGCGCGGGCTGGCCGGCGTTCTGCGAGCCCGGCGTGCAGGCAGCCAGCAGTAGCGCCAGCACCCCGGCGACCAGTGCCGCTCCACCTCGCCGGGACGGGACTGGGAACGAACGTCCGGCCATCGGGCTCCTCAGCTCGGGCGGGTCAGGTCGGAGCGGCGGGCGATGGTGGCCGCCGCGCGCCGCACACCGCAGACGTGGGTGCGGGGCACCACGCCGTCCAGGAAGCCGTAGCAGCCGCGCAGCCCGACGGCGTCCGGCTGGCCGGCCGAGGCGCCCGCCCCGACGCGGCGCCACCAGTCGCCGATGTCACCCCAGCCCGGCGCGGCGAGCGAGCCGCCGAACTCGTGCACGGCGAGCGCGGCGGACAACCCCGCGAACAGCAGCCGGTCCCGCAGCGGCCAGCCGGCGATCGTGCCGAGCACCATGCCGGCGCCGAACACGTCACCCGCGCCGGTCGGGTCGAGCGCGTCGACGGGTAGCGCCGGTACCGAGACCTCCTCGCCGGTGGTGGCGTCGATGGCCATCGCACCGTCGCCGCCGCAGGTCACGACGGCGAGCGGGACGTACTCGGCGAGCGCGTGCAGCGCGGCGCGGGGCGTGTCGGTACGGGTGTAGCTCATCGCCTCGACGGCGTTGGGCATGAAGGCGTGGCAGCCGGACAGCGCGCCGAGCACGGCCGGGTCCCAGGCACCGGTCGGGTCCCAGCCGGAGTCGGCGAACACCAGCGCGCCGTTGCGGCCGGCCTCGAGCGCCCAGCCGGGCAGCAGCCGGTCCATCGCGCCCTCACCGACGCTGGTCAGCACCGCGCGACACGGCGGCGGCTGGCCGACCAGCTCGTCGCCGCTGATCGGCAGGTGGTGCCCGTGGGTGACCATGCTCCGATCGCGCTGCACCGCCATCGACACGGTCACCGGCGAGTGCCACTGGTTGAACCGCCGCGACCGTGACAGGTCGACCCGCTCCTGCGCGGCCAGGGTCTCCCAGCAGAAGTCGCCGTACACGTCGTCGCCGAAACCGGCCGCCAGGCTGGTGCGCAGGCCGAGCCGGGCGGCCGCGATAGCGAGGTTGGCGATGCCGCCGGGGCAGGACGCCATGCCTGGCGCCCACACCTCGGTGCCCGACGCCGGCAGCGTGGACAGCCCCGTGAACACGATGTCGAGGAACACCGTGCCCGACATGAACAGGTCGACGGCCGGCCGGCCGGGGCCGCGCAGCTCGGCCAGCGGGTCCCACCACACGGTCTCGTGCGGTGCGGCCGGGTCCAAGGCGACGGCTCCATCCATGGCGGCTCTGCCCGGTCCCTGCCCGGTGTCCTGTACTGCGCTGGTCACGGCTGACCCCATCCCCCTCGGCGCCGGTGCCTGGATAGTGCCTCCTGTCGTGCGGAGATGGCAACCGTTGCCGCGCATTTCCGCGCGCTTCTGCTCGAGTTTGCTCGCGCCTGCTCGTTCAGGTGCGTTACCGTGGGCGCGTGCTGCCGGCCAGTCGTCACGGGGAGATCATCCGCCTGGTGCGGGACTCCGGCGTGGTCTCGGTCGAGGCACTGGCCGAGAACCTCGGGGTGAGCCGGTCGACCATCCGGCGTGACCTGCAGTGCCTGGACGCGGAGGGCACGCTGCGGCGGGTCCGGGGCGGCGCGGGCAGCCTGGCGGACGGCGACCCGGTGGCGTTCCGCGAGGTGGCGGCGGTCGGCGCGGACGACAAGGAACGGGTGGCCGTGCGCGCCGCCGAGTACGTCGCCGACGGCGAGGTGGTGCTCATCGACATCGGCACCACGACCGCCCGGCTGGCACGCGCGCTGCGTGGCCGGCGGATCACGGTGATCACCAGCAGCCTCGCGGTGGTCGACGAGCTGCGCGACGACCCGGCCGTCGAGCTGCTCGTACTCGGCGGCATCCTGCGGCGCAACTACCTGTCCATGGTCGGCATGCTCACCGAGCAGGCGCTGCGCGAGGTGCGGGCCCACCGGCTGTTCCTCGGTACCAGCGGCATCCGGCCGGACGGCCAGGTCATGGACACGACACTGGTCGAGGTGCCGGTGAAGCGCGCGATGATCGCCTGTGCCGAGCAGACGATCGTGCTGGCCGACCGGGGCAAGTTCCCCGGTACCGGGCTGCTGCCGGTGTGCGGGCCCGAGGACGTCGACGCGATCGTCACCAACGACGGCGCGGACCAGGCGACCCTGGCGGCCTGCGCCGAGGCCGGCACGGAGGTCACGCTCGCATGAGGCTGGCCGTGCTGGGCGGCGGCGGGTTCCGCGTGCCGCTGGTCTACCGGGCGCTCGCGGAGGGCTCCCCGATCACCGAGTTCGTGCTGCACGACGTGTCCGCCCCGCGCGTCTCGGCGATCCGGGCGGTGCTCGCCGAGATGGCGGCCGCGCACCCCGGCGCCCCGGCCGTGCGGGTGGCCACCGACCTCGACGAGGCCCTCGCAGGCGCCCGGTTCGTGTTCTCCGCGATCCGGGTGGACGGGCTGGCCGGGCGGACCGTCGACGAGCGGGTCGCGCTGGCCCACGGGCTGCTCGGCCAGGAGACCACCGGCCCCGGCGGCATCGCGTACGGGCTGCGCAGCGTGCCGGTCGCGCTGCGGGTGGCGGAGCGGGTGGCCGCCCTCGCCCCGGACGCCTGGGTGATCAACTTCACCAACCCGGCCGGCATGATCACCGAGGCGATGCAGCGGGTGCTCGGCGAGCGGGTCGTCGGCATCTGCGACTCGCCGATCGGCCTGGTCAGGCGCGCGGCCGAGGCGCTGGGCGTGAGCGGCGAGCACGCGGTCGACTACGTGGGCCTCAACCACCTCGGCTGGCTGCGTGGGCTGCGGGTGGACGGGGTCGACCAGCTGCCCAGGCTGCTCGCCGACGACGCCGCCATGGCCGGCATCGAGGAGGTGCGGCTGCTCGGCGCCGACTGGGTGCGTGGCCTCGGCGCCCTGCCCAACGAGTACCTGTACTACTACTACAACACCCGTGAGGCGGTCGCGGCGATCCGTGCGGCGTCGAGCACCCGGGGCGAGTTCCTGCGCGTGCAGCAGGAACAGTTCTACGCCGAGGCGGCGGGGGACCCTTCCGACGCCTGGCGCCGCTGGACCAAGGTCCGCGAGGAGCGCGACAGCAGCTACATGGCGGAGAGCCGGGAGGCCAGCGGCGCCGGCGAGCGCGCGGTGGCCGACGTCGCGGGCGGCGGCTACCAGCAGGTCGCGCTGGAGCTGATGGCGGCACTCTGCGGCGGCCCCACCCGCACGATGATCCTGAACGTGCGCAACGGCACCGCCGTGCCGGGCCTGCCGCCGGAGGCGGTCGTCGAGGTGCCATGCGTGGTCGGCGGACACGGCATCACGCCGCTGGCCAGCACCCCGCTGCCGGGCGCGATGCTCGGCCTGTTGCAGCAGGTCAAGGCGGTCGAGCAGGACACCATCGAGGCCGCCGTGACCGGCTCGGCCGCGCTCGCCCTGCGCGCGTTCGCCCAGCACCCGCTCGTCGACTCGGTGCCCGTGGCCAAGGCCCTGCTGGCCGGCTACCGCGCCGAGCTCCCCGGACTGGCGAACGTACTGCGCTGACAGGTCCTCTGACGATCAGCCCCAAGGGGTCGCTCCGGCGCGGTGTCTGGTGAGGCCTCCACTTCGCATACCGTGCTGTCACTTCGCATACTCCGCAGACTGTGCGAAGTGACAGCGGGCCGTGCGAAGTGACAGGCGCGCCGTGCACGAACCCCCTGGAAGTGATCGTCTGGGCGGCTGATCCCGGGCTACCCTGCGGCACAACCGCACTGCACAACGGGGGGAGGCGGCGTCCTCGCCATGGCCCGCGAGCGCGAGTACCTGTTGGCCGACATCGAGGCCGACACGGAGAACACCCGGCTGGCCCTGCTCGAGCGGCTCTACGACGAGCAGACGTTCCGCCGGCTGGACGCCCTCGGGATCGCGGCCGGCTCGCGGTGCCTGGAGGTCGGCGCGGGGCGGGGCTCGGTGGCCCGGTGGCTCAGTGCGGGAGTGGGCGCCGGCGGGCACGTGGTGGCCGCCGACCTGGCGCCCCGGTTCCTCACCGGGCTGCCCGACAACGTCGAGGTCCGCACGCTGGACATCCGCGACGCCGAGCTCGAACCGGCCGCCTACGACCTCGTGCACTGCCGAGCGCTGCTGATGCACATGGCCGACCCGGCGCCGGTGCTGCGCACGATGGTGGCCGCGCTGCGCCCCGGAGGCCTGTTGCTCGCCGAGGAGGCCGACTTCGGGCTGATGACCTACGGCGGCCACCCCGACGCCGCGTGGGCCACCGCCGACACGCACCGGCTTTTCCGCTGGCTCGCCGAGGCGAAGGTGATGGACGCCTACTTCGGCCGCGTGCTGCCGGGTCTGCTCGTCGACGCCGGCCTGGAGTTCCTCGGCGCCGAGGTGGACGGCTCGGTGACCCGGTTCGGCGAGCCCGCGTTCGAGCTGCAGCGGCTGTCGTCGGACAGCTCGACGCCGTCCCTCGTCGCCGCCGGCGTCCTGACCGTCGAGGACCAGGCCAGGGCGCGCGCCGTCACCGACTGCCCGACGACGGTGCTGACCACGACGTCCGTCGTCGCGGCCTGGGGCCGGCGCCCCGACTGAGCGGCCCGGCCGAGCGGCCCGGCTGAACGCACGCCCCGCCTGAGCGCACGCCCCGCCTGAGCGCCCCGGCTGGCGGCTACGGGGTACGGCCGGTGATCGCTACCAACCGGTCGAGCAGCGGGGCGTCCCCGGGTACCCGGGCCGGCGGCCCCCACAGACCGGCGACGGGCGCGTTCGGCACGAACTCGGCCACGTGCTCGTAGCAGGCCCGCAGCGTCGGTTCGGCCAGCTCGTACGGCCGGCCGGTGGCCGTGGTGAGGTCCCAGCCGTGCACCACCAGTTCGGTGAGCGTGATCATGGCCCACAGTTCGTTGGACAGCTGCACGCCGGCCGCCGCCGTGCTGCCCCGCCAGGCCGCAGGGTCACGCCACGCCTCGCCGACCTCCCACACGTGCTTGGCCACGCGGTCCAGCCAGTCGTCCTCGGCGCCGGCGGCTGCCGGTGAGCCCGACCCTGACAGTTCGTCCCCGCGGGCCGTCGCCGAGGATCCCACCGCGACGACATCGATGTGCTCGATGACGTCGCGCACCGTGTACTCGGTGCACGGGGTGGGGAGTTGGAGCTGCTCAGCGGTGATCCGGCCGAGCAGGTCGATCATGGTGTCGCAGGCCGGCGTCAGGTCGATCATGAGTCCTCCAGGCGAGTCCGACTCGGAGGCCACTTCGCGCGACCTCCGAGTACAGACCCCGGGCGGGACCCGCAATCAT
>DATAYB010000084.1:0-10325 GCA_036272795.1 Pseudonocardia sp. | reverse complement strand
GTGCCCTGCACGATGGCCAGCCCGAACCCGTTGCGGACCAGCGCGAGCTGCAGGTCCAGCTGGCTCACCTGGCCGACCATCCGGCGGTGCAGCCCGAGCTGGCCGGACACCCGGTGCACGATCCCGGTCACCGCGGTGCCTTCGGCGAAGTCCACGAACGGCTCGCCGTCCAGCTCCGTCCACGCCACCCGCCTGCGCCCGGCGAACCGGTGCCCGGGCGGCATGATCAGCAGCAGGTCCTCGCGGTAGATCACCGGGCCGGTCAGGTCGTCGGGCAGCGGGCCGTCACTCGCCAGGTAGGCCAGGTCCAGCTCGCTGCCCCGCAACCGCTCGACCAGCGTGCTGACCGGCGCGTTCAGCACCGTGAGCTGGATCTCGGGGTAGCGGCGGTGGAACGCGGACAGCTCGGCCGGCAGGTCCACGGGGCCGAGCCACTGGATCATCCCGACCGCGACGCGGCCCCGGTGCAGCCCCGCCACGGCGCGCACGGCCTCCGCGGCGGCTGTGCTTTCCGCCACCACCCGGCGCGCACTGGGCAGGAAGGCACGGCCCGCCTCGGAGATCGTGACCCGCCGCGTGGTGCGTTCGAACAGGGCCGCGCCGAGCTCGCGTTCGAGGTTGCGTATCGACGTACTCAGGGCCGATTGCACGATCCGGGTCGCCCGGGCGGCCGCCGTGAAGCTGCCGTGCTCGACGACCGCGAGGAAGTGCTCGACCTGTCGCAGCTCCATCCATCGATTTTATAGATCGGTACTAGCTAAATGATGACCTGGACAGAACAATTTTGGCGACCGCATCCTGGATGTCGTGACTGCTGAGAGCCGGGTAACCGCTGCTGAGGCCGACCGTCCGGTCGCGAGCCGTCGGGTCGTGGCCACGATGGCGTTCGCCACCGGGGCGGTGGTGGCCAACATCTACTACATCCAGCCGCTGGCCGAGACGCTGGCGCAGGCCTTCCACGCCTCCGTCGGCGGGATCGGCGTCCTGATCACGCTGTTGCAGCTCGGCTACGCGGTCGGGCTGGCGACGCTGGTGCCGCTCGGTGACCTGGTGGAGCGGCGGCGGCTGCTGATCGTGCTGCTCACCGGCTGCGCGGTCGGGTTGTCGCTGATGGCCACCGCGCCCGTGCTGGCCGTGATGGCCTCGGCGGCCGTGCTGGTGGGGCTGACCGCGGTCGCCGTGCAGGTGATCGTGCCGTTTGCCGCGCACCTCGCCGAGGAAGGGCGCCAGGGGCAGGTCGTGGGCACGGTGATGAGCGGGTTGCTGGTCGGCATCCTGCTCTCGCGCACGGTGGCCGGGGTGCTCGCCGGCGTGATCGGCTGGCGGTGGGTGTTCGGCATCGCGGCGCTGGTCACGCTCGCGGTCGCGGTGGTGCTGTGGCGTGAGCTACCGGCGCACCCGCCGACCGCGCGGATGGGCTACCCGGCGCTGCTGCGCTCGGTGCTGCGGCTGGTCAAGGTCGAGTCGGTGCTGCGTTACCGGATGGTCTACGGCGCGCTGTCCTTCGCCGCGTTCAGCACGTTCTGGAGCACGTCCGGCTTCCTGCTCGCCCGCCAGCCGTACCACTGGAACGAGATCCAGATCGGGCTGTTCGCGCTGCTCGGCGCTGCCGGCGCGGTGGCGGCCAAGTTCGCCGGCCGGCTCGCGGACCGCGGCCACACGCGATGGAGCACGATCGGCTTCGCGCTGCTGTCCACGTCGAGCTTCCTGCCGCTGTGGATCGGCGGCCACTCGGTGATCGCGCTGGCCATCGGCGTGGTGCTGCTAGACCTCGGCGTGCAGGGCCTGCAGATCACCAACCAGAGCGTCATCTACGGCCTGCGCGCGGACGCCCGCAGCCGGCTCACCACCGCGTACATGACCACATACTTCCTCGGCGGCACCCTCGGCAGCGGGCTCGGCGCGGCGCTGTACGGCTGGGCCGGCTGGACGGGTGTGTGCGCGCTCGGTGCCTGTTTCCCGGTGCTGGCCGGCCTGGTCTGGCTGGTCGAGCAGCTGAGCATCCGGCGCCGCGCCCACGCCATGACCGCCGGCTACTGAACCCCCCCTCGGACCCAGTAGCCGGCGGTGTCAGGCTGGCCGGCGCAGGCCAGCTGTCCCGGCATCAGTTCGGCGGTCTCCGGCCGCCCCGACCACCTTCCCGCCGACGGCGCCGGTCGCCCCGGTTACTAAAATCGTCGCGTCCCTCCTCCGGGTTACCTCTGTCGAGTCTCGATCCTCAAGCACGGTTGAGGTCAAGTCCCTAGGATGTCGGGAAATCGGTCGCCGAGAGCCGCTGGAAGGGTCACCCTGCAAGTGGGTAGACAGCACGTGACCCGGAACGTGTCGAGAAAGGGGAGCTATGGCTACCGACGGTTCGGTCCGCCGCTCGGACGGTGACCCGAATGGCCCCCTTGACCTACTCGACAGCGCACCCGGTTCACCCACAGAGGTGACCCACACCGACATCGGCGCCGCCGGGGAGCCGGCCGCGCTGGTGGCCGCCGGCGCGGACCCGGCCGGGCAGGACATCGCGGTCGAGGTCACCGCGCTGGTCAAGCGGTACCCGAAGAGCCCGGTCAACGCGGTGGACGGGCTGTCCTTCGCGGTCCGCCGCGGCGAGATATTCGGCCTGCTCGGGCCGAACGGCGCCGGCAAGACCACCACCGTCGGCGTGCTCACCACCCGCGTGCTGCCGACGTCCGGCACCGCCACGGTGGCCGGCCTGGACGTCGTGCGGGACGCCGTCGCGGTCCGTGCCCGGCTCGGTGTGGTGCCGCAGCGCGTCAATCTGGACCGCTCGCTGACCACCCGCAACAACCTCGTCTTCCACGCCGCCTACCACGGGCTCTCCCGCGCCGAGCGGACCGCGCGTGCCGACGAGCTGCTGGAGCGGATGGGGCTGGCGGACAAGGCGAAGGTGAGCGTCGACCAGCTCTCCGGTGGCCAGTCGCAGCGGCTGATGATCGCCCGCGCGCTGATGCACCGCCCGGAGGTGCTGTTCCTGGACGAGCCCTCCACCGGGCTCGACCCGCAGGCCCGGCTCTTCGTGCACGACCGAGTGCGGGCGCTGCGCGACGAGGGAGTGACGGTCGTACTCACCACGCACGACATGGACGAGGCCGCGAAGCTGTCCGACCGGGTCGGCATCGTGGACCACGGCCGGATGCTCACCGTCGACACCCCCGGCCAGCTGGTCCGCTCGCTGCCCGGCAGCGCCACGCTGGAGGTGACCGTGCGCGGCAGTGACGTGCCGGCTGTCATGCTCGTCGCCGCGCTCACCGAGCTGCCGGACGTGGAGCGCGTCGAGCAGCTCGGCGTGCTGGACACGGCCGGTGCGGCGGCCGGTGCGGGCGTCCCCGGCGGCGGGTCCGGCGCTGGTGGAGCGGGTGGCGGGCCGGCGGCGGCCGCTGACGGTGCCCGGCTGCGGGTGTACGTGGCCGGCGAGCCGGCCGCGCTGATCGGCCCGGTGGTCTCGGTGCTCGCCGCGCGGGCGGCCACGGTGTCCGACCTGTCGATCGGCGAGCCGAGCCTCGAGGACGTGTTCATCCACCTGACCGGGAGGGACCTGCGATGACCGTGCCCGCCGCTGCGGCAGCCGACTGGGCCGGCCCACCTCGTTCCGCCGGCCCACCTCGTTCCGCCGAGCCGATCGCGCCGGCCGCGCCGCCCTGCCCGCCGGCCCGCGTCTTCCTCGCCGTGCTCAGCCGGGATGTCCACGTGACCGGCAAGGAGCTCGTCGCGTTCCTCGCCCAGACGTTGATCCAGCCGTTCTTCTTCCTGTTCATCTTCGTCAAGGTGCTGAGCAACGCCGGGTTCGTGACCACCAGCTACGGCGACATCATGCTGCCCGGCCTCATCGCGCTGAACGCGTTCTTCGGCGGCCTGCAGGCTGTCGCGTTCCCGCTCGTGCTGGACTTCGCCTGGACGCGCGAGATCGAGGACCGGCTGCTCGCGCCGATGCCGATCCCGCTGGTCGCCGTCGAGAAGATGGTCTACGGGGCCCTGCGCGGGCTGGTCGCCTCGCTGCTCATGGTGCCGATCGGGCTGCTCGTGCTGCCCAGCGTGTCCTGGCCGGTCAGCGGGTTGGCGCCGGCGCTGCTGTGCACCGTGCTCGGTGCGGTGCTCGGCGGCACGATGGGCCTGGCGATCGGCACGCTGGTGCCGCCCCGGCGGATCAACGTGCTGTTCGCGGTGATCTTCGCGCCGCTGATGTTCACCGGCTCCGTGCAGTTCCCCTGGCTCGCGCTGTCGAGCGAGCGCTGGTTCCAGGTGCTGTGCGCGCTCAACCCGCTGACCTACGTCAGCGAGGGGGTCCGTGCCGCGCTGGTGCCGGCGGTGCCCCACCTGCCGTTCTGGCTGTGCGTCGGGGTCAGCGTGCTGTCGGTCGCCGCGCTCGCCTGGATCGGCATCCGCGGCTTCATGCGCCGCGCGCTGGACTGACCCGGCCGGCCAACCCAGCGCCGCGAGCGCTACGGGCGGAACGAGACGTGCTCCGGGCGCAGCTCGCCGACGGAGTTGACGCCGAGCAGGGCCATCGTGCGGGCCACCTCGTCGCTCAGGATCTGCACCGCGCGCGCGACACCGCGCTGCCCGCCGGCCATCAGCCCGTAGAGGTAGGCGCGGCCGACCATGGCGGCGTGCGCCCCCAGCGCGATCGCGGCCACGACGTCGGCGCCGGTGGTGAAGCCGGTGTCCACGAGCACCTCGGCGCGCCCGTCCACGGCCTCGCGGACACTGGGCACGAGCTCCAGCGGCACGGGCGCGCGGTCCAGCTGGCGGCCACCGTGGCTGGACAGCAGCACCCCGTCGGCACCCGCCGCCACGACCCGCTGCGCGTCGGCCACCGACTGCACGCCCTTGGCCACGAGCTTGCCCGGCCACTGGCCACGTGCCCATTCCAGGTCGGCCATCGTGATGGCGGGGTCGAAGACGCGGTCGATCAGCTCGCCGACGGTGCCCTCGGAGTGGGTCAGGCTGGCGAAGCTGAGCGGCTCGGTGGTCAGCAGGTCGAACCACCAGCGCGGATGCGTCGCGCCGTCGACGAAGGTGCGCAGGGTCAGCTGCGGGGGCACGGTCATGCCGTTGCGGACGTCGCGCAGCCGGGCGCCGGCCACCGGGGTGTCGACGGTGAGCATGAGCGTGTCGTAGCCGGCGGCGGCCGCCCGGTCGATCAGGTCCTTGGCCGGCGCGCGGTCGCGCCACAGGTAGAGCTGGAACCACTTGCGGGCGCCCGGCCCGGCGGCGGCGACGTCCTCGATCGTCGTGGTGCCCATGGTGGACAGCGCGTAGGGGATGTCGGCCTGCTCGGCGACGGCCACCACCGCGGTCTCACCCTCGGTGTGCATCATGCGGGTGAAGCCGGTGGGGGCCAGCGCGAACGGCTGCGCGGACGGCTTGCCCAGGATCGTGGTGGTCGCGTTGACCTTGGAGACGTCGTGCAGCACCGACGGGTGGAACTCCAGCCGGTTGAACGTCTCGCGGGCCCGCCGCAGCGCAAGCTCTCCGACGCCGGCCGCTCCGTCGGTGTAGTCGAACACCGCCCTCGGCGTCCGCCGCCGCGCCAGCGTGCGCAGGTCGGCGATGGACGCGGCCCGGCTCAGCCGGCGCCCGGTGGCGTCCAGGGTGAGCGGGGCGGGTCGGAGCAGCTCACGCAACTCGCTCGGGTTCGGCAGTCGACGGTGCACCATGGGGTCTACTTTAGGCAGCTGAGCGGCTCTCACGCCTCCCGGCGGCGCAGCAGCTCGTAGCTGGCCACGGCGGCCGCGCTGGCCACGTTGAGCGACTCCACGCCGCCGCGCATCGGGATGGACACTGTGCCGTCCAGCTCGGCGCGCACGGCGTCCGACAGCCCCTCGGTCTCGTTGCCGAGCACGAGCGCGACCCGCTCCGGCAACGGGTCGCGCAGCAGCGACGTCGTCGCCTCGCCGGCGAGCCCGAGCACGCGGATGCCGGCCGCCCGCAGCAGTGCGCAGCCCTCGGCGGCGGTGGCGGCGCGCAGCACCGGGGCGCGGAACGCCACGCCGGCCGACGCCTTGATCACCAGCGGGTCGATGGCCGGCACGCCCCGGCGGGGGACCAGCACGCCGTCGATGCCGGCGGCCGTCGCCGTGCGCAGCACCATGCCGACGTTGCCGGGGTTGGTCACCGCGTCCAGCACGAGCAGCGCGCACGGGGTGTCGCCCGGCAGGTCGGACAGCTCGTCGAGGTACTCGGTGAGCGGCCGCATCCGGGGGGCCACGATGTCGGCGAGCACGCCCTGGTCGTGGTGGCCGTTGCCGGCGAGCACCTTGACCCGGTGCGCGGTGGCCTCCTGCACCGGTACACCCCGGCGGCGGGCCGCGTCGAGAATGGCGGTCAGGGTGCCACCCCGGGCGTTGTCGGCTGTGATGATCTTGTCGACCTTCAGCGAGGGGTCGGAAAGGGCCTCGAGCACGGGCTTACGCCCGTACACGGTGATATATGTGTCTTTCGGACTGCGCGGCGGCACGCCGGCCAGCATCGCATGCGAGGATCGCGCCATGCCGGATCGCCTCTCGGCGTTGGACGCGTCGTTCCTCTATCTCGAACATCCCACCACCCCGATGCACGTCGGTGCGGTCGCCATCTTCCGTCGTCCCCGCGCGGGCTTCGACTACGAACGGCTGCTGCGGCTGATCGACCAGCGGATCGGGCTGGTGCCCCGGTACCGGCAGAAGGTGCGGCACGTGCCGGGCGGGCTGGCCCGGCCGGTGTGGGTGGACGACCCGGACTTCGACCTGACCTACCACGTGCGCCGCTCGGCGCTGCCCAAGCCGGGCACCGACCGGGCGTTCAACGACCTGATCGCCCGGCTGATGTCGCGGCCGCTGGACCACACCCGGCCACTCTGGGAGATGTACCTGGTCGAGGGGCTGGACCGCAACCGCATCGCGATGCTCACCAAGACCCACCAGGCACTGGTCGACGGAATCAGGGCGATCGACATCGCACAGGTCATCCTGGACGTGTCGGCCACGCCGAGGGAGGACTTCGGGGCCGCCTGGAGCCCGCGCCGCGAACCCGGCAGGGTCAAGCTGATCACCGACGCGGTGCTGGAGGCGTGGCGCCGGCCGACCGAGGTCGTGGACAACGTGCGCGCCGCCGCCGGGGACGCCGCCGCCACCGCCGGCAAGGTGGTGGACGTGCTGGGGCAGGTGGTCACGGTGATCCGGACGGCGGCCAGCCAGGCGCCCTCCAGCCCGCTGAACGTGTCGATCTCCACGCAGCGCCGGTTCGCCGTGGCGCGCACGCGGCTGGACGACTACCGGGCGGTGCGCACGGTGCACGGCTGCGCGGTGAACGACGTGGTGCTCGCGGTGGTGTCCGGGGCGATGCGCAACTGGCTGCTGTCGAGGGGTGAGCCCGTCACCGGGTCCAGCACGGTGCGCGCGATGGTGCCGCTGTCGGTGCGCGCAGAGCCGGACGACGCAGGGGTGCTCGACGCCGCGCTCGGCAACCGCGTGGCGTCCTTCCTGGTGGACCTGCCCGTCGGCGAGCCGAACGCGGTGGTCCGCCTGCACCAGATCTCGCACCAGATGCGGGCGCATGCCGAGAGCGGTCGGTCGGTCGGCGCGGAGTCCCTGGTCAGGCTGGGTGGCTTCGCGCCGCCGACCCTGCACGCCCTGGGTGCGCGGGCCGCCAGCGGAATCTCCAAACGGATCTTCAACCTGGTGGTCACGAACGTGCCGGGCCCGCAGGTACCGCTGTACGCGGCCGGCGCCACGATGCTGGAGATGTTCCCCGTGGTGCCGCTGGCCAAGGGGCAGGCGTTGGCCATCGGGCTGACCTCGTACGACGGCGGCGTTTATTACGGCTTCAACGCGGACCGGGACGCCATGGGCGACGTCGAGATGCTCGCTGGCATGATCCCGGAGTCTCTTGACGAACTCATAAGCTCGGTGGGCTGAGTATGCGGATCTATGTACCGGCCACGTTGCCGATGCTGCGGCGACTGGTCGCCGACGGGGTGCTCGACCCGCTGGGGGGCACTGCGTTCGCGCTGACGCCCGCGCTGCGTGAGTCCTACGCGGTCGGTGACAGCGAGGAGCTGGAGTACGTCGCCATGCGGGATGCGGCGCGCGCCTCGCTGCGGTTGCTGGCCATCGAGCTGGTCGGCGACCAGCCCGCCTGGCCCCGCCGGGTCGTGGTGGCCGCCGACACCGACGCCGCGGTGGCCCGCCCGGACCTCGACGACGCCGCCGTGCGAGTGACCGGCTCCATCCCGGTGGCCTCGGTGGCCGCGGTGCACATCGACGACCCCGAGGCCGAGCACGCCGTCCGCGAGGCCGCCGCCGCCGTCGACGCGGCCGACATGGGCGACCCGGACGCCGAGTTCACGCTCGGTGAGGCCGAGGACTTCGAGCTCGGCTGGTACGACCCGACCGAGCTGCCCTTCCTGCTCGAGCTGCTGGACCTGTAGCGCTCACGGTGGCCTGCGCTGGCCTCGTGCTCAGTTGCCCGGGGTTCCGACGATCTGGTCGGCGGTCGGGACGGGGATGTCGACCGGCTGGCCCCATTCGCGGTAGCGGACCGTGACGACGTAGTTGGTGTGGGTGCCGTCGTCGGCGGTCTGGGTCTTGCTGAGCACCATGCGCAGTGGCCGGTTCCGGGCGTCCAGCCAGAGTGTGGTGTCGTCCGAGGCGCCGCCGGTCTGCACGAGGTTGGCGAGCGCCTGCATCACGGCCGGGTTGCCCTGCTGCTGGGTGGCCTTGGTCAGGTCGAGCGTGATGTTGTAGCGGACCGCGGGCACCCCGTCCAAGGTGTCGTCGGTGGACTGCACGATGCTGGCGTCGTCGCCCAGCTGCGCGAACGTCTGCGTCGGGTTGGCGCTGTCGCGCAGGCTCTGCACCATCTGGTTGAACTGGTTCACGGTCGTGTTCGTCGGGATCGACCGCATCTGGAACCAGACCTTGCCCGGTGGCACCGACACCGTTCCCGGCGGCGGCTTCAGGTAGGCCTGGTTCGGCAGGATGAGCAGCGTGAACGCCGGCCCGGGCGCGGCGTCGAGCGGCTGCACGCTCTGCACGATCTGCATCGCGATGCCGTTGTTCTGGTCGTAGCGCAGCGCGCCGTCGCCGAGCATGCTCTGCGGCGGGTTGTCGGTGGTCACGCCGGTCAGGTGCAGCTTGACCGTCCGGTCGGCGGCCTGCTGTGCGGCGGCGACCGCGACAAGCTGGGACACCGTCGTGTAGCGCGGCAGCGCCGGTGCGGCTGTCGGGCTGGCCGCCGTCTCGTGCACGCCGCAGGCAGCCAGCGCCGCCAGCGCCGCCGTGAGCAGCGCGGCCGTCAGTGGCCCGGCGAGTACCAAACGACGCATCGACCCCTCCAGATTGCAGCTGTCACGCTACTGGCCGGGGCAAGTACTCCGACGCGGGACGCTAGCTCGGGGCGACCTGGTCCGCCGGTGGTGGGGTGATCTGTACGGGCTTGCCCCAGTCGCGGTACCGCGCGTCGACCGTGTAGATGCCCTGCCCGCCGGGTAGCTGCTGGCGCAGCAGGACCCGCAGAGGGTGGTTCCAGGCGTCCAGCCAGAGCGACGAGTCGACCGTGGTCATGCCGTTGCGGGCGGTCTGCTCCAGGGACTGCTTGAGCGCCGGGTCGTCCTCCTGGGCGGCGGCCTTCACCACGTCGACCCGGATCGAGTAGCGGACCGCCCGCACCCCGTCCAGCGGATCCTCGGCGGAGCCGACGATGCTCGCGGCGTCGCCGAACTGGGTGAAGCTCTGGGTCGGGTCGGCGTTCGCCCGCACGCTCTGCACGAGTGGGGCGAACTGCTGGCTGACGGGGTCGGTGGCATCGGTCTGGATCCGCAGCCACGGCTTGGCCGGCGCGGACGGTGTGCTCGGGTCGGCGGGCGGCTTCACGTACGCCTGGTCGGGCAACACGATGATGCCGAGCTCCGCCGGGGCCGAGCCGGCCTGCTGGATCCGCTCGGTGAGCTGCATGGACGGCCCCACCGGGTCGAAGCTGATCGCCCCGTCGCCGATCGTGCTGGCCACCGTCGGGCCGCCGCTGGTGCCGCCGGTCACGGTGATCTTCGCGGTGCGGTCCGCCTTCATCTGGTTACCGGTGGCGGTGCCGAGCTGGGCCAGCGAGGTGTAGGTGACCAGGGGTGGCGGAGTCGGGGCGGCCAGCGGGCCCGCGGAGCAACCGGCCAGCAGGGCGGCGAGAAGGCTCGTGGCAGCCAGCCGGGCCGGGATCACGGGGCGGCGCATCGGGGCCTCCAAGTCGGGGGCGTGCCGGCCCACCGTATCGGCTGGCCGGTGCCGACGCCGGGCCGGAGCGGCCGGTGAGCAGGCCCGTACGGCCCAACGGTCCGATGGGGC
>DATAYB010000083.1:0-2374 GCA_036272795.1 Pseudonocardia sp. | reverse complement strand
GACCACGAAGCCGTTGATCCGGGTGAACACCACGAGCAGCCCGTTCACCGCGCCGATCCCCGCCGCGAGTACCACCCCGGCAAGCACCGCCAGCCACACCGGCCAGCCGGCGTCGGCCATCATCGAGCCCATCAGCACCGCGGTGAAGCCGCCCAGCGCGCCGACCGACAGGTTCATCTGCCCGACGGCCAGCACCACCATCTGGGCCAGGCCGATCAGCACCGGCACGGCCACGTAGGTCAGCACCGTCTGGATCGCCGGCCCGCGCAGCAGGTCACCGCCGGAGGTCACCGCGAGCGCGGCGAAGCCGACCACCACGACAGCCAGCAGGGTGGCCTCCGTGGACCGCAGCTGGGCCGGGGTGATCCGCCGGGCGCGGGGCTTGGTCGCCGTGTCCGTCATGACGACCTCCGTCGCGTGAACAGCTGCCGGATGCGCACAGCGGACAGCGCGACCACCAGGATCAGCCCCAGGTAGATGTTCAGGCTCTCCAGCCCGACGCCGAGCATCGTCAGCCCCTGCTGGATCACCTGGGTGAGCGAGATACCGAGGAACGTGCCGATCACCGACACCGACCCGCCGGTCAGCGCCGTACCGCCGAGCACCGGTCCGAGGAACGACGGGATCAGGAACGCCGACCCGATGCCGGCGGTGAACGAGCCCGAGGTGACCGCGAGCATGAACCCGGCCAGCCCGGACAGCAGGCCGGACAGGGTGTGCGCACCGATCACCCGCCGCTTGGTCGGGATACCGGAGAGCTCGGCGGCGGTGGCGTTGGAGCCGGTCAGCAGCATCTCCCGGCCGGTGCGCGCCCGGGAGAACAGGTAACCGACGCCGGCCAGCGCGACCACGGTGAGCAGCAGCAGCTGGGGCACCGCCGGCGAGCCGCACAGGTCACCGACGCACAGGTCGCCCAGCGAGTACGACCGCAGCGCCTCCATGCCCGGCGGCTTCACGGTGAACGCCGCGAGCGTCGTGAACTGCCCGTACACCAGCGTGACCAGGCCGAGCAGCGCGAAGTCCAGCCCGAGCGTGACCACGAACGAGTTCACCCCTGTGCTGGTGATGATCACGCCGGCCAGCGCGCCGACGGCCGCCCCGGCCAGCAGCCCGAGCACCAGACCGCTGACCAGGCCCAGCCCCAGCACCTGATACGAGAAGCCGGCGACCATCGCGCCGAAGGCGGCCATCCGGCCCACCGCCAGGTTCATGTGCCCGATGGACAGCACCGCCAGCTGCGCGAGCCCGACCACGGTGAGCGTGGCGATGTCGCGCAGCAGCGGGAAGACCACCAGCCGCGAGTCGTAGAACGCCGGGCGCAGCGTCCCGAACACGATGATCAGCACGACGACCACCACGGCGAGCCCGGCGCGCTGGCCGGTGAGTGCACGCAGCACCCACCGCCCCCGCCGGGCCGCCGGCAGCCGCCGCTGGGTCTCGGAGTCGGGATCGGCCAGCAGGGTCACGCCACCCTCCGTCTGTCGCGGTGTGTACGGACTAGGCGTGCACGGGCTAGGCCTTGCACTTCAGGACGGAGTTCTGGAACTGGCTGAGCAGCTCCTTCGTCTTGGCCTGCCGCTCGGTGTCGTAGGTGTCCACGTTCTTCGAGTCGACCACGAACGAGCCGGAGTCGATCGCCACGCCGGGGTTGGCCACGGTGCAGGCGCCGGTGGCCAGCTTGGTCAGCGCCCAGGTGCCGACGTAGGCCTGGCCGACCGGGTTCTGCGCCACGGTGGCCGACACGGAGCCGTCCCGGATGCCGGCCAGGATGGTCGGGTCGTCGTCGATCGCCACGTCCTTGATCGGCAGCTTGCTCGCCTTGACGGCGGCAGCGGCGGCGACGGCCGGGTTGTAGGCGGTGCTGACGATGCCGTTGATCTGGCCGCCCTGAGCGGAGAGCAGGTCGGAGACCGCCTTCTGCGCGGTCTGCAGGTCGGTGTCGATGTCGGTGATCGTGGTCAGCAGGCGCACCTTGCCCCCGGTGGCGTCGACCGCCTGCTTCACCCCGGCGATCCGCCGCTGGGTGTTGGAGTCCACGTTGTTGCCGGTCAGGTGCACCAGCACGCCCTGCCCGCCCATCGCGGTGATGGCGGCCTGGGCGGCCTTCTGAGCGGCCGCCTGCACCTCGGTGGACAGGCAGAACGAGGCCTGGTCCGTGTCGCCGGCGGGGCAGGAGCCGAGCGAGGCCACGGTGATGCCCTTGCTCTTGAGATCGGAGAACGTGCTGTTGATGTCGGTCGGCGAGACGCCGAAGATGCCCATGGCGTTGTAGCCCTGGGCGGCGAGCGAGTTCAGCGCGGCGTTCTGTTTGGCCTGGTCCCACTGGCCGGTCTCGTCGAACGTCATGCCGCCCAGCCCGAGGTCGGTCTTGGCC
>DATAYB010000082.1:0-14096 GCA_036272795.1 Pseudonocardia sp. | reverse complement strand
TCGACGACGAGCTCGGTCACCCGCCAGACGCTACCCGGCGGTGTGGATCTGCTCGGCCTGCTCGGCCAGGGTCCGGGTGCCACACGGCCAGCGCACACCTCGGCAGGCGTGGCACTCGCCGATCAGGTTCGGCGCGTGTGCGAACAGCAGGGTCCGCCACAGCCGGGGGTTGCCCGCGATGGCCTCCGCGCTGTCGAGGCGTCGAGTCGACTCTTCGGCGGTGGTAGGCCCACCGACGACCAGACCGCGGCCGACCCTCGGCGCGTGGTGCGCGGCTAAGGCCAGCGCTCCATCGAGGGACATCAGCACACCGCACCTCCCGGTCGTCCGTCAGAGGCCGAGCGACACGTCACGTCCGTGGAAGGTGGTGGTACGGGCGCACGGGACTCTGATTGCGCCCCCGATTCTGGCAGGTTGATCTTTAACGCCGCACTAAACGGGCACTAAAGTGAAGCTAAGACCCTCCGCCGGGCGAGCCCCGGTCGTGGCTCGACGATCCGAACCGGGGAAATTTGCCCGGTCCGCCACGGAGCGTGGCAGAGTCTACTCTATGGGCAACCAGTGTTATATCAATCGCGGTTAGGTGCACCCGGTCGTGCCGCATGTCTTAGTCATCGAGGATGACGTCAACACCCGCATGGGGCTGCTGCAGGCCCTCGGCGAGTCGGACCATGCGACCAGCTCGGCGGCCACCGCCATGGCCGGGCTGAGGTCGGCCATCCAGCACCGCCCCGACCTGGTGCTGCTCGACCTCTCGCTGCCCGACCTGAACGGCCTCGAGCTGCTCCCGATGTTGCGCGCCGCAGTGCCCGGCATCGCGGTCATCGTCGTCACCTGCCACGACGAGGAGAGCCGGATGATCAGGGTGCTGGACGCGGGCGCCGACGACTACCTGATCAAACCGTTCGGCTTCGGCACCCTGCTGGCGCGAGTGCGGGCGGTGCTGCGCCGAGGCACCCGGATCGACCGGCACCGGCCCAACGTCGTGCTCGGTGGGTTGTCCATCGACCTGTTGGCCCGCACCGCCGAGTTGGACGGGCGCCCGCTGCCGCTGTCCCCGAAGGAGTTCGACCTGCTGGCCTACATGGCCAGCCGGGCCGGTCAAGTGATCAGCAAGAGGGAACTGTTGGCCGAGGTGTGGCGCTCGCCGTACAGCCAGGCGGACAAGACGGTCGACGTACACGTCTCCTGGCTGCGCCGCAAGCTGCGGGAGAGCGGTAAGGCGCCCCGCTACCTGCACACCATCCGGGGTGTCGGGTTGCGGCTGGACGCGCCAGGGTCGTGAACCGTGCGTGGCCGGTTGACCGGTGTGGTCGCGGTGCTGCTGGGGGTGTCCCTGCTGGTGCTGACCGTCCCGGTGCTCATCCTGGCCCGGTTGGAGTACCAGCAGCGGGCGCTCGTCGCCGTGGTCACCCGGGCCCAGGGGCTGGTCGCGGTCGCCGCCACCCTGCCGCCCGGCGCGCTGCCCACCATGCCGATGGACAGCGGGCTGTCGGTGTCGGTCTACCAGCCGGACGGCCAGGTTCTCGGGGTGCCGACGCAGCTCGCCCCCGAGGCACTCGCCGCCGCCCGGGGCGGCCAGGCCACGATCGGGCTGGACAACCGCGTGGACGTGCTGCTGCCGGCGGCCAGTGTCGGCGCTGGCCCGCCGCCGGTGGTGCGGGTCGCGATGTCCGACGAGAGCTGGGAACGGGCCGCGCTTGGCACCTGGTTAATGGTCGTCGCGCTGGCGCTGGCATTGTTGCTGGCCGGCGTGCTGGTGGCGGAGCTGCTGGCCCGGCGCCAGGTCGGTTGGCTGGATGCGCTCGCCAGCGGCGCGGAGCGCATCGCGGGTGGTGACCTGACCGCCCGGATCCAGCCCGGCGGGCCGCCGGAGATCCACCGCGTGGGCGCGGCGCTCAACCGGCTGGCGGTACGGGTCGAGCACCTGATGGACGCCCAGCGGGTGCGCTCCGCGGACCTCACACACCGGTTGCGCACGCCACTCACCGCGCTGCGGCTCGGGGTGGACGGGCTGCCGGACCGCGCCGCCGCCGCCCGACTCAGCTCCGACCTCACCGCGCTGAGCCAGGCCGTCGACGAGGTGATCCGGACCGTGCGCTGGAGCCGCGCGCCGATCGGCCCCGCCGAGGCCGACCTCGCCGAGGTGGCCAGGGAACGCGCCCGGTTCTGGTCGGCGCTGGCGGAGGACACCGGCCGGGTGATCAGCATCGACGCCCCCGCCGAGCCGGTCCCGGTGCGGGTGCGGCGGGCCGACCTGCGGGCGGCGTTGGACGCGCTGCTCGGCAACGTCTTCGCGCACACTCCGAACGGCACGCCGATGTGGCTGCTCGTGGAGTCGTCGGGGTCGGGGTCGGGGGTGGCCGGCTGCGGGGTGCTTGTGGTGGACGACGCCGGGCCCGGTTTCCCTGCGTTCGTGGTGGACGGCCCGCCGCGCGGGGGCGGGCGGTCCGGCGGTGGGTCGACCGGGCTCGGCCTGGACATCGTGCGGCGGATCGCCGAGGAGTCCGGCGGCTCGATGCTGCTGGACACCTCGCCATCGGGTGGCGCGCGGGTACGGCTGCTGCTCGGCCCGCCGCTGCCGGCGCGCGCGCAGCCGCCTGCGGAGTAGTCGGGTGGCCGTGGTAGCACACAGGTCCTGGTCCTGGCACACGGAGTTTGGACGCGGCACTGTTAGGACGCGTGTGCCGTGTCGGGACGCGGTTTGCCGCTGCGAGGACCTGTGTGCCACCTGCCGGGCGTGTGCCACCTGCCGGGCGTGTGCCACGTGCCGTGCCGGGGCTGCGCCACTTGCTTGCTGGGCCCGCGCCACGTACCGCCGTCAGCTCGTGGCCAGGACCCAGCTGCCTCGGATCGGGAAGGAGAGTTCGCCGTCCGGCTCGGGGCTCGGGTTGCCGCCGAACTGCTGTACCTGGGCGGTGAGCAGTTGGTCGGCGGGGTCGGGCAGGACGAGCTGGTAGTCGGTGCGCTTGTTCGGCGCGAAGACCGGGCTGCGGCCGTCGACCGAGCCGCCGTTCGCCGTCCGGTACGAGAAGACCACGTGCCACGGTGCCGCCGCCAGGTCGCCCGGCACGGTGATCCGCAGCGGCTGGCCGGGCGGCACCGCGAGCTTGACGATCGCGTCGGGGTGGTTGGCGCACTGCGTCACGGCCAGGTCGCAGTACTGCGCGGGGCCGGTCTGCACGGTGCCGGCGGCCGAGACGAACTCCACTGTCGGCGGCCCGCTCGAGCCGCAGCCGGCCAGCAGCCCGCCGGCCAGCACCACGCCGGCCAGCGGTACAACAGCCCGCTTTACGGCCGCCTGCTTTGCGGCGGCCAGCTTCACAACAGCACGTCTCACGAGTCCGCCTGGTGGTCGAGCACCGGCTGCTCGCGGTGCCGGATCCAGGGCAGCAGCGACTTGCCCTTGCTGATCAGGACGGCCTGGCCGCCGGCGAGCAGCACCGCCACCGTGATCGACGTGAAGCCGATCCAATACACCGGCGGCAGCAGCACGCCCAGCGCGCCACCGAACACCCAGGCCAACTGCAGCAGCGTCTCCGACCGGCCGAACGCGGACGCCCGTGACCGCTCCGGCAGGTCCCGCTGGATCACCGCGTCGAGGCCCACCTTGGCCAGCGCGCTCGCGGTCGAGGCGATCAGTGCGCAGATAGCCGCCACGGTGATCCCGGGCAGCACCGCGACAGCGACCGCACCCAGCGCGCTGGCCCCGACGCAGCCGAACACCAGAGCGTCCGAGCGGTCGAAGTTCTGCCTGGCACCCACCCCGTTGCCGACGAAGCTGCCCACTCCGGCCGCCGCGCCGACGATGCCCAGCAGTACCAGCTGGCGGCTCGGCTCCTGCTCGGTCTGCGCCTTGACCACGAACGCGACGAACAGCGTCAGGAAGCCGGTGAGCACCCGGATCGCGCAGTTCGACCACAGCGACACGACGACCCGCCGGCCCATCGGCTGCCGCCGCTTCGCCCCGCCCGGCTCGCCCCGCATCGACGCAGGCACTTCGCCCTCGGTGTCCTCCACCCAGCGTGGGATGCGCAGGCACAGCCACGCGCCGAGCACGCACAGGGCCGCCGTGTAGACCAGTGCGCCCTGGGACCCGGTCAGCTTCACGAAGCCGGCCGCCGCCGCCCCGAACACCCCGCCCGCGACCAGCCCGAACGTGGTCAGCCGGGAGTTGGTGGTGACGAGCGTGATGGCCTCGGGCAGCACCCTCGGCGTCACCGCGGCGCGCAGCACCGTGAACGACTTGGACAGCACCATCACACCCAGCGCCGCTGGGTACAGGCCCCAGTCGTTGAAGTGGAACGCCATCACCAGCGCGAGCAGTCCCCGCCCGACGAACGACGCGGCCAGCGCCACCCGCCGCCCCCGCTGCAGCCGGTCCAGCAGCGGACCGATGACCGGCGCCACCAGCGCGAACGGGGCGACCGTGATCAGCAGGTAGAGCGCAACCTTGGTCTTGCTCTCCGCGGTGGCCGCCGAGAAGAACAGCGTGTTCGCCAGCGCGACCGCGATCGCCGCGTCATTGGCGTAGTTGAGCATCGTGGCGTAGGTGAGGGCGGTCAGCCCCGACCGGTCCGCGCCATCGGCCTCGGCCGCCCGCTGGAACGCCCGGATGCCCTGCCCGGTCAGCTGGCGGCCGCGCCAGGCGGCGACGCGGGTGACGGTCAGCTTGCGTGGCATGGAGGTCCGGCTCTGGCGCGTCGTCGGCGAGTCGGGGCCGGCCGGCGGCTGGTCCTGGCGCGGTTCGTCGGCATAGCGCGGTTCGGAGGGGTGGCGTGGTTCGTCGGCATAGCGCGGTTCGTCGGCATGGCGCGGTTCGTCGGCATAGCGCGGGTCCGAGGGGTAGCGCGGCTCGGACGGGTAGCGCTGTTCGGCTACGTGGTGCTGCTCGTCCCCGTGGTACGGCCCGCCGGCGTAGCGCGGCTCGGCCGGAAAGTGCTGGTCGGCGGGGTAACCCTGCTCGTCGGCGTAGTACGGGGTGCGCGGCTCGTCGGGGCGTCGCGGGTCGCGCAGTGGCTCCCGGGTGTGGCCTCCGTCGACGGTCACCCACATCTTGCGGCGGCGCGAACCGGAGGACCAACCCGCGCGAGCCACCCGAGGCTGCTCGTCATCCCGGGGCTTGCGCACGCCGCCATTGTTCCGCATCGGCACGCGGGCCCGGCGCAGTCGGCACTAGCCCGGCCGGGTGCCCGACTGGTCGAGATGGGTGATCTTGCTGACCCCGACACCCCGAACAGGGACCTGTCGATACGGGCTCACCTGACAAAACGGACCCGGAACAGCGTCGGCCAGAACTTTCCGGTGAGCAGGAACTCGTCCGTGCCGGGGAGTGCCGCGATGCCGTTGAGCACATCGGTTCCGGCGCGCTGGTCGGCCGGCAGCAGGCCGGTGGCGTCCACGGCAGCCGTCACCGCCCCGCTCACCGGGTCGATCCGGACGAGCCAGTCGGTCTCGTAGACGTTCGCCCACACCCCGTCCGGGGTGCACTCCAGCTCGTTCAGCCCGGTCAGCGGCCGTCCGCCGATCCGCACGGACACCGTGCTCAGCGGCGCCAGGTCCGTCCCGGACAGGATCCGCAGCCGGTCGGTGCCGTCGCTAGCGACCACCCGCCCGTCGCCGGTGTGGCACAGCCCCCAGCCCTCGCCGGTCCAGGGCACCCTGCGTATCGGCGCCGGCCCGGAGCCCCACTCCAGCGCCACGCCGTCCCGGTAGGTGAGCTGCCAGATCCGGGGGCCGAGCACGGTGACGCCCTCGCCGTAGAGGTCGGCCGGGAGTGGTCGGGCGCGGCGCAACACGCCGGTGGCCGGGTCCAGCTCGCGCAGCTCCGAGTGGCCGACTAGGCCGGTGCTCTCGTACAGCACGCCGTCGTCGAGCTCGAGGCCTTCGGTCCAGGCGGTGCTGTCGTGCGGCAGCGTGCCGAGGATCTCGGGGTGCAGCCTCGGCACGCCCCCGGCCAGCCCGGCGGTGATCGCCGCGACCGGTGCGCCCGCGTCGTCGGACCCTGTCGGCAGGCACCCGGTGAGCGCGCCCGTGAGCAGTACAGTGACCAGCGCACGGGTCACCAGCGGAGGCATGCCGCCGAGGGTGGCACAATTGGACCCGTGATCCCCGCAACGCCTGACGCCCCGGAGGACTGTGTGCCGGCCATGACGGATGCCGCCCTCTCGGCGCCGATGGACCCGAGGCTGCTGGCCGCCGTCGACCAGGCCCGCGCCGCCGCTGTCGAGGTGGCCGGCGAGTCGGCGGTCCATGACTTCGACGAGGTCCTTGGCGAGGACGAGCACTCCGCCACCTACTACTTCGCTGCCGCACAGCCCGGCTACCGGGGCTGGCGCTGGGCGGTGACCGTCGCGAACTGCGGTCCCGACGAGCCGATCACGGTCAGCGAGACGGTGCTGCTGCCCGGCCCGGATGCCCTGGTCGCGCCGGCCTGGGTGCCCTGGCAGGAGCGGGTCCGGGCCGGTGACCTCGGCGTCGGCGACCTGCTGCCGAGCGACCCCGACGACCTCCGGCTGGTGCCCGGCTACGTCGAGTCGGACGACCCGGAGATCGAGGAGACGGCGTACGAGGTCGGCCTCGGCCGGCCCCGCGTGCTCAGCCGGGAGGGCCGCGACGAGGCCACCGAGCGCTGGCGCGACGGCGACCGGGGGCCCCGCGCCGACATGGCCAAGGCCGCCCCGGCGACCTGTGTGACCTGTGGTTTCTACCTTCCGCTCGCCGGCTCGCTGAGTGCCGCGTTCGGTGCCTGCGCCAACGAGTTCGCCCCGGCCGACGGCGCCGTCGTGCACGCCGAGTTCGGCTGTGGCGCGCACTCCGACGTCGAGGCCGACAACGGTCCCCTCGCCCCGATCGCCGAGCTCGTCTACGACGACGGCGTGGAGCTGGAGTCACGCTAACCACGACGGACGCCGAGTGGGGCGACCCGTTCGGTACCTCGGCGCTGCGGGCCGCTGTGCTCGCGGCCTGGGCCGATTCGCCGACCCGGTTCCGCGAGGACGCCAACGCCGAGGAAGACCTGCTGCTCGGCGGCTACGCGGACCGCTGGCTCGTCGAGCTCGCACAGAACGCCGCCGACGCCGCCCAGCGCCTCGGGGTGCCCGGCCGGCTGCTGGTGCGGCTGGCCCCGGGTGCCGGTGCCGGTGCGGTCGAGCTGTGCGTGGCGAACACCGGAGTGCCGCTGGACGCCGACGGGGTGGCCGCGCTGGCGTCGCTGCGGGCGTCGAGCAAGCGCGACTCGGCGTCGGTCGGGCGGTTCGGCGTGGGCTTCGCCGCGGTGCTCGGGGTGACCGGCGAGCCTCGGATCGCCTCGTCGACCGGGGGAGTGGAGTTCTCGGCCAGCCGGACCGCTGCCGAGGTCGCTGCCCTGCCCGGCGCGGCGGCCGACGAGCTGCGCCGCCGGGACGGCCGGCCGCCGGTGCTGCGGCTGTGCTGGCCGCTCGGGCCTGGCGAGCCGGCGCCGCCGCAGGGGTATCAGACCGAGGTGCGGCTGCCGGTGGACGGCGGTACCGATCCGGACGAGCTGCTGGCCGGTGCACGCGCGGCGGCCGCCGACCTGCTGCTCGCGCTGCCCTGGCTCACCGAGATCACGGTCAGCGGGGGCGCGGGCGGCTCCGCGGTGTACCGGCGGACCGATCACCCGGACGGCACGGTGACGCTGGAGCCGGGGTCGGCCCGGTGGCTGCTCGTCCGCCGCAACGGCCGGTGGGACGAGGCGGCGGGGCTGGCGGTGGAGGACCGCGCGGACTGGTCGGTGTGCTGGGCGCTGTCGCTGGACGCGGCCGGTCGCCCCCGCCCGCTGGATGAGGACGTGCTGCACGCGCCGACGCCGAGCGACGAGCGGCTCGCGCTGCCCGCCCGGCTGCTGGCCAACTTGCCGATGCAGCCCTCCCGGCGGCGTATCCGGACCGGGCCGGCCACCGACGCCGTGCTCGCCGAGGCCGCCCTCGTCTATCGCGACCTCGTGCTCGCGCTGCCGCCGGCCGACCGGGTCGCGCTCGCGCCGGCGCCCGGGTTCCCCCGTTCCGAGCTGGACGCGGCGCTGCGGGCCGCGATCGCCGGCGCCCTCACCGACACGGCCTGGCTGCCCTCCGCACTCGGCGCTGACCTGCGGCCCAAGGACGGCGTGCTGCTGGACCTGTCGGCCGCCGCGCCCGAGCTGACCGCGCTGCTCGCCGAGGTGGTGCCAGGTCTGCTCGCCGACTCCGTCGCCGGCGCGCCGAGGGCGGTGCTCGGCGAGCTGGGCGTCGGCACGCTGTCGCTGGCCGGCCTCGCCGACCGGTTGGCCGGGCTGCGCCGCCCGCCGTCCTGGTGGCGGGACCTGTACGCCGCGCTCGCCCAGGCGGTAGACGGCCTGCCGACCGCGCGCGACGAGCTCGCCGCGCTGCCCGTTCCACTGGTCGACGGGCGCACGGTGACCGGGCCGGGCACGGCGCTCGCACTGGTCGGCGTCGTCTCCGCCGCGGCCGGAGAGGCCGAGTCGGGCGGCTTGGCGGAGGCGGGCGGCTTGGCGGGTGCCGTGGCCGACGTGCAGCTGCCGGGGCTGCGCATCGTGCACCCGGACGCCGTGCACCCGCTGCTGTACCGGCTGGGTACCGCCGAGGCCGGCCCCGCCGAGCTGCTCGACCACTCCAGCGTCGCCGAGGCGGTGGACCGGTCCGTGGCCGACGCCGAGGACGGCCTGGACACCACCCCGCTGACCCGGCTGGTGCTCGGACTGCTCGGCGAGCTCGAAACGGGCCCGGACACGCTGGCCGCCCGCCCCTGGCTGGCAGGCCTGGCGCTCTGGGACGCCGACCGCGAGCCCTGCCGCGCCGACGAGCTGATGCTGCCGGACGCCGTACTCGCCCCGCTGCTGGAGCCGGACGCCCCACTGGGGGTGCTGGCCGCCGAGCTGGCCGAGCGGTACCCGAGGCGGGTGCTCACGGCGGTCGGGGTGCTGGACTCGTTCGCGCTGGTCGTCGATGAGCAGCCCACCGCGCCCGACCATGAGCTGGCCGACGAGGAGCTCTGGTGGGACGCCGCCGCTGACGAGCCGCCGTCCCGGGTGATCGCCGTCCGTGACCTGGACCTGGTGGACGACGGTGCCTGGCCCGCCGCGCTGCACGTGCTCGCTGCCGATCCCGCCTACCGGCCGGCGCTGCGGGCCCCCGGCGGCTACACGGCGTGGTGGCTGGCCCGGTACGTGCGGCTCGCCGGCTACCGGCCCCGGTACTGGCGCCTGCCCTCGGCGACCGGCCTGGCCGGCCTGTTCGACGTCGTCCCCGACTCGGTGCGCGCCGAGGTGGCCGACGACGGGCTGCTCGCCGCGATCGGAGTCCGGGCCGACCTCTCGGTCACTGACACCGCCGATGCCGCCGACCTGCTCGCCCGGCTAGGCGACCCGGCCCGTTCGCCGGACGCCGCCCTGACCTGGGCCGCGTACGCCGAGCTCGCCGACGCGGTGCTCGCCGGGCGGGTCGACGCCGGCGAGCTGGACCCGCCGGCGCGGTTGCGGGCGTGCGAGGGCTCGGTGCTCGACGCCGACCGCGGTGTGTTGCTCGACCGCTGCTGGCTCGCCCCGGGCCTGCCACCCGCCGAGACGGTCACCGGCCAGCTGGACCCCGACAGCGTCGATGCACTGGCCGAGCTGCTCGACCTGCCACTGGCCTCGGAGATCGTGGCCGGCTAGCTCGTCGGTGCCTCGAGTGGTGAGCGGATGCCGTGGGCGGCGTTGCCGGAGGTCGTGGCGGCGTGCGCGGCGATCGGGGCGGCGGTACCCGAGGGCGAGCTGTGGTGCCACGACCGGTTGACCGTCGAGCTGAGCCGACCCGAGGCGCGGCGGTTGGACGTGCCGGTCTGGTGGCAGGACGGGCGGTGGCACGCGAGCGACCCGGTCCGCGCGCTGGTCGCCCTGTGGTCCGAGCAGTGGCCGTCACCCGGACGGTTCTGAAGACCACTCCGACGGTGATCGGGTGTGCCGCAGACTGGCCCGGTGACGGCGGTACCGCGCCTCCTGGTGATCGCCACTACGGCGTTGCTGCTGGGGTCGGTACCGGTCGCGGCGGCCGGTCCGGCAGCCCGGTTGTCGTCGCTCGAAATGGTGGCCGCGCCTGCGCTGGCGTCCGCTCCTGCGCTGGTGACCGCCGCCGGGTTCGTCTCGTCGACGAGCGCGCGGGACTATCCGGACGGCATGCTGCGTGACGAGCGGACCGCGGTCGCCGCTGTCGACGGGTTCTGGAAGCGGCACTTCGAGGAGTACTTCGGCAAGCGGTACCACAGCCCACTGGTGGTCGGCGGCTACCTGGGTGGCCGGGGCCCGACCTGCGACGGCCTCCGCCCGCTGCCGTTCAACGCGTTCTACTGCCGGCCGGAGGACTTCCTGACCTGGGACCAGAATCTGATGGGTGCCGGCTACCGGAAGATCGGCCGCGCCTGGGTGTACCTGATCATCGCCCACGAGTGGGGGCACGCCATCCAGGCCAGGCTGAGCCGGCGGATGGTGTCGGTGGCGGCGGAGCTGCAGGCCGACTGCCTGGCCGGCGCCGAGCTGGCCGGCGCGCAGCGGGACCACACCCTGGTCGGCGACTCCGACGACGTCGAGCAGATCGCCCGCGGCCTGACCACCATCTCGGACGTCTACCCGTGGACCAGGCGCACCGACCACGGCGACGCGGCCCAACGGATCAGCGCCTACCGCCGGGGCTTCGCCGGCGACGTCCCGGCCTGCCTCGCCGCCTCCCCCGGCTAGCACTGCCTCCCGCGGTTAGCACTGCCTCTCGCGGTTAGCACTGCCTCCCGAGGCGGCCCGAAGTGGCCGGCCGGAGCGGCTGTCCAGAGAACGGGAGCCTGCCGCCACTTCGCATACCGGACCGTCACTTCGCACAGTTTGCGCAGCATGCGAAGTGGAGGCGCAGCCTGCGAAGTGGAGGCGCGCCGTGCGAAGTGGCGGCACGGTGTGCGAAGTGGAGGCTCGCCGTGCGAAGTGAAGGCACGGTGTGCGAAGTGGCGGCAGGGTGTGCCTCGGGTCGGGGGACGGCGCCCTGCCGCCGGTGGCCCCCGGGCGTCAGTCGACGCCGCGTTGGGCGCCCCGGCGGCCGGTGCGGGCTGCCCAGCGCTGCCAGCGGAACACCGAGTAGCCGGCCAGGCCGAGCAGCCAGCCGCACAGCGTGGTGCCGAACCAGATGTCCAGCGGCCGGCCGCCGATCAGGTGCGCGACGAGCAGCGAGGCCCACAGCAGGAACCACACGGCGGTCGCGACACCGACGACCCGGGTGGTCTCGACCAGTTGCGCCGGCGGGGGCGGCGGTGACGGTGGGTCCTGCACGCGACTAGCGTACGGGGCCATTGGGGGTACGGGCATGCCCTACCTGGGCCGATGTGCGTGTAGCAGCTGCGGCCGTCCGTGGGACGCGCGTCCGCCGATCAGGGGATGGATGTCACCCAGCGTGGGCACAGTGGCGGTCTCGGCTCGATTCGTAAGGTAAGCTAAGGAGATGGAGCTTGTGCATGACGTCGGCTCGGATCTGGCCGGTCAGCTGCGGCTGTCGGTGGTCCGGCTGAGCCGGCGGCTGCGCTCACAGCGTACCGACGAGACGGTGTCGCTGTCGCAGATTTCAGCGATGGCGACCCTGCACCGCTGCGGCCCGATGACGCCGAGCGAGCTGGCCGCTTCGGAGCGGGTCCGGCCTCCGTCGATGACCAGGGTGATCGCGGCGCTCGAGGAGACCGGCTGGGTCTCCCGGCGGGACCACCCGACCGACGGGCGGCAGTCGATCATCGAGCTGAGCGTCGCGGGCGCCGCGCTGCTTGCGGCCGAGGCCTCGGCCAAGGAACGCTGGCTGAACAAGCGGTTGGCCGAGCTGACCGACTCCGAACGGGAGACCCTGTCCAGGGCCACCGAGATCATCGACAGAATGGCGGGCGCCTGACAAAGTGACTGAGCTGCGGACCCCGAGAACCCCATCCACCCGCAGCTCGGCCGTACCCCCGGCCCGGGCGTCCGAGCGACCACCGCCGGACACCCCACCTGGGACAACGTCAGCCCCCACCGACCTGCCTCCCGAGTCGGCCACCGCTCCGGACGTGCCACCGGAGCTCGCCGCCGAGCAGATCGTCGAACGCCCCCCGGAGCCCCCGGCCGCCGCCGGCGGCATCTTCGCCTCGCTGCACGTACGCAACTACCGGTACTACGCCAGCGGTCAGGTCGTCTCGCTGGTCGGCACCTGGATGCAGCGCATCGCGCAGGACTGGCTCGTGCTCGACCTTTCGCACAACAGTCCCGTCGCACTGGGCGTGGCCAGCGCGCTGCAGTTCGCCCCCACGCTGCTGTTCTCGCTGTGGGGCGGCGTGCTCGCCGACCGCTACGACAAGCGCCGCATGCTGCTGATGACCCAGAGCGGCATGGGGCTGTGCGCGGCCGTGCTCGGGGTGCTCGACGTGGCCAACCTGGCCCAGCTCTGGCACGTCTACCTGCTGTGCATGCTGCTCGGGGTGTTCTCCTCGATCGACGTACCGGCCCGGCAGGCGTTCGCCTCCGAGCTGGTCGGGCCCGCACAGGTCGGCAACGCCGTCGCGCTGAACTCGATGACCTTCAACACGGCGCGCATCGTCGGTCCGTCGGTCGCCGGCCTGCTGATCACGGCGATCGGCACCGGCTGGGTGTTCCTGCTGAACGCCGCGAGCTTCGTCGCGGTGATCGTCGGCATGCTGGCGATGGACCCGAAGCGCCTGTTCCGGGCCGCGCGGGTGCCCAGGGCACGCGGCCAGCTGGTCGAAGGGCTGCGCTACGTGGCCGGCCAGCCCGTGCTGATCGGCGTGCTGGCGCTGGTTTTTGTCGTGTCCACGCTCGGCATCAACTTCTACCTGACGCTGCCGCTGCTGGCGCGCAACGTGTTCCACGGCGACGCGGCCAGCTACGGCATGTTGACCACGGTGCTGGCGGTCGGCTCGCTGGTCGGCGCCACGTTCGCCGCCCGCCGGGTCGGCCGGCCCCGGCTGCGGCTGGTGGTCGGTGCCGCGCTGGCCTTTGGCGTACTGGAGACGGTGGCCGGGCTGATGCCCTCGCTGCTCTGGACTGCGGTCGTGCTGGTGCCGACCGGGCTGGCCTCGCTGGTGTTCACCACGGCGGCCAACTCGAGCGTGCAGCTGTCCATCGACCCGTCCATGCGCGGGCGCGTGATGGGCCTGTACATGTTGGTGTTCCTCGGCGGCACGCCGCTGGGGGCGCCCCTGCTGGGGCTGCTCGGCGCCAAGTTCGGCGGCCGGGCGCCGACCGTGGTGGGTGGGGCGGCCTCGGTCCTCGCGGTGCTCGTCGTGGTGGTGGCGCTGCGGTGGACGCTGCGCCGACGCGCCCGCGCCCGGACTGGGTCGCAGGCCACTGCCCCGGCCAGCTGATTCATCGAGTTCCACGCCAGTACTGTTCGATCATGCCTGCGGCCGGACTCAGGTGGAACTCGACGGCGCGCCGGCGACTTCGTGAGGTTCCCTGTCCCTCTATCGGGGATCACCTCGGACCTCGGGCTTGCGGAGCAAGAAAGGGTAGGCTAACTTAATCCATGTCGCTTCGTGGTGGGAGCGGCGCGTCAGTTCGGGAACGTATCGGGGCCTCGTCCGGCAACCTCACCGGGCGGGGCCCCGATGCATATCTCTCGATCATCACCGCCCCGCCGGCAAGAGTGCGGGTGCCGCCGAGAAGCCGTCCGCGACGACCGCCGCGAGCTGCAGGTAGGCCTGCCGGGTGGCGGGTTGCAGCATCGCCGGGTCGATCACCGCGCCGGAGTACAGGTGCTGGTCGGCCGGGATCTCGATCACGTGGCGGCAGCGCTCCGCGAAGTGCTGGTACAGCTGCGCGTGGTCCACCCGGTGGCTGCCCCGGTCCTGGCACAGCACGAGCACCGCGTCCTCGACCAGTCGCTCGTGGCCGTGCGCCAGCAGCCAGTCCAGCGTTTTGCTCGCCCGGCTCGCCCCGTCCACCGTCGGCGAGCCGACCACGATCAGCCGGTCCGCCAGCTCCAGCGTGCCGCGCATGGTCGAGTGCACCAGGCCCGTGCCGGAGTCGGTGATCACGATGTCGAAGTAGCGCGCCAGCGCCCGGCAGACCCGCTCGTACTCCTCAC
>DATAYB010000081.1:0-3758 GCA_036272795.1 Pseudonocardia sp. | reverse complement strand
TCCCTCGGTCTCCCCGCGAGCGGTGATCTGACCGGCCAGCCCGGAGTCGTGCCCGGCGTCGTAGAGAATCCGACAGGTCAGCGCCACCTTCTGCCCGACGGTCCACGCGCTCTTCGCAACGGTGCGCTCCATCTCGCGGTCCGACCGCTCGAGTAGCACGTCCTTGCTGTCACTGAAGGTGTCGGGCATGGATCCCCTCGCGATCAATTCTGCTGGTTCGTTCACCGCGCGTGGCCGAGGTCGTGATCAGCCTTGCTGCCGGTGATGATGTGGCTGAGTTCGTGTACTCGCACGATTCGACCGTCGGCCGCATACCGGGTGAAGGCGTAGCAGTCGCCGACGACCTCGCCGCCGTCGACCTTCGTGGCCCGCATGGTGTGCCGGTCGGCGACGAGGTCTCCGTTCCGCACCGCCTCATGAACCTCGACCGTCCCGCTGGCGATCACGCCGCGCAGGTGCTTGATGTGCTCGACGAACTCCTTGTACTCGAGTCGGTTGCCATCGGTGACCTGCACATAGTCGGGAGAGAAGTGGCGCGCGACGGCCGTCTCGGCCTCGTCCGGCGAGCCGAAGCACACCTCGTTGAGCACCTGCTGGACGCGGGTCACAAGATCGACATCAGACGGGAAGGACATGGTAGGTCTCCGCTCTCGCCGTGCCCTCGGCTGGTTGACTGCCGGGGCGAAATGTTCATAAACTGCGCTGCAATTCCAATTTATAGGACTCTCCGGGCCGATGGAAGGCCTGTCCGCCGCCAACCTGGACCGACCCGAAGGAGATCGAATGGACACGCTGAGCCGGGACCTGGTGCCGACCGCGGCCGACCATGTGGTGGACGGGTTGTTGCGGCACGGGGTGGACACCGTGTTCGGGATTCCCGGTGTGCAGACCTACGAGTTGTTCGACTCGCTGGCCAGAGCGGGGGACCGGGTTCGGGTGATCGGTGCCCGCCACGAACAGGCGGCGGGATACATGGCGTTCGGCTACGCCCAGGCCACGGGCCGGACGGGGGTGTTCACCGTGGTGCCGGGGCCGGGGGTGCTCAATGCCGGTGCCGCGCTGCTCACCGCATACGGCGCCAGCACTCCGGTGGTGTGCCTGACCGGCGAGATCCCCAGCGACTTCCTCGGCCGCGGCCTGGGGCACGTGCACGAGATGCCCGACCAGTTGGCGACCCTCAAGACCCTGACCAAGTGGTCGACCCTGCTCAGCCACCCGAGCGAGGTGCCGGAGGCGGTGGCTACGGCGTTTCACCAGGCCCGGGTGGGTCGGCCGCGTCCGGTGTCGGTGGCCGTTCCGTGGGACAGCCTGGGGTTGCGTGGTCCGGCGGCGGTGGTGGACCCGCTGCCGGTGCACGCGCCGGTGGTCGACCCGGCAGCGGTGGCCGAGGCCGTCGCCCGGCTCGCGGGTGCCAGCCGTCCGTTGATCTTGGTGGGTGGGGGAGCGCGGCACGCCGGCGCCGAGGTGCGGGCGTTGGCGCAGCATCTGCAGGCGCCGGTGGTGTCGCTGCGCAGTGGACGGGGTGTGGTCTCGGACGCGGATCCGCTGGGGTTCAGCTGCGCGGCGGGGTTCGAGGTGTGGGCCGAGACCGACGTGGTGATCGGGATCGGGACCCGGATGGAGCTGGCGTGGTTCCGCTGGCCCGACCGCCCCGCCGGGCTGCGCACCATCCTGATCGACATCGACCCCGCCCAGGCCACCCGGCTCGCGCCCTACCTCAACCCCGAGGGCGCGGCGGGGGCGCTCACCGCGCTGGTCGCCGACGCCGCCGAGGCGAGCACCGCGTTGACCGAGGCCCTGCGCGCCGACGGTCCACCCCGAGCCGACCGCACCACCGAGTTCACCGCGCTCAAAACCCGGGTGGCCGCCCAGATCCGTGACCTCGGCCCGGAGTGGGAGTTCCTCGAGGCCATCCGCGCGGTGCTACCACCGGAGGGACTGTTCGTGGAAGAAGTCTGCCAGGCCGGGTTCGCCGCCGAGTTCGCCTTCCCGGTGTATGCCCCGCGCACCTTCCTGACCTGTGGACACCAGGGCACCCTCGGCTTCGGCTACCCCACCGCCCTCGGCGCACAAGCCGCCGACCCTGACCGGGCGGTGGTGACGGTCGCCGGCGACGGCGGCTTCAGCTTCGCGCTGCAGGAGATCGCCACCGCCGTGCAGTACGGCCTCAACGTGGTCGCCGTGGTCTTCGACAACAACGCCTACGGCAACGTCCAACTCGACCAGCAACGCCTCTTCAACGGCCGCATCCTCGGCACCACCCTGGTCAACCCCGACTTCGCCCGCCTCGCCGACACCTTCGGGGCACTCGGCCTCACCGCCCACACCCCCACCGAACTCGGCCAAGCCCTCGACAAGGCGCTCAACGCACACCGCCCCACCGTCATCCATGTCCCCACCCCACTCGGCCAAGGCACCTCACCCTGGAAATACCTGATGCCCGCCTCGCGCGCGGCCGGCTGAGCGAACAGACGCACAGGAGGAACCCGTGACCGGCGCACTGCAGGACGACGTGTTCGACCCGGCCGGCTTCGCCCGTGGTGTCCCGCACGAGGCGCTGCGGCGGCTGCGTGACTCGACTCCTGTGGCCTGGCAGCGCGAGCCGCGGGTCGGGGACTGGCCGGCCGGGCCGGGATTCTGGGCGATCACCCGCTACGACGACGTCCGGTGGGTGCTCCGCTCACCTGAGCTGTTCAGCTCGTCGCTCGGCGCCACCCAGATCCGCGATCCGGAGCCTGACGATCTGCCCTTCATCCAGCGGATGATCCTCAACATGGACCCGCCGGAGCACCTGCGCGTCCGGAAGCTGGTGACCGGTGCGTTCACCCGCCGCCGTCTCGAGCGGTTCGCCACCGCGATCACCGCACGCGCGAGGGCACTGCTGGACTCGGTGGCCGCCGACGGCGGCTGCGACCTGCCCGGCCAGGTCACCGACGACTTCCCGCTGGCCAACCTGGCCGAGCTGATGGGCGTCCCAGCCCCTGACCAGCACCTGCTCCTGGCCTGGACCAACCGCGTCATCGGCTACCAGGACGAGGAGCACGCCGAGATCGTCCGCGACCTCGGCGGTACGCCGATCAACCCGCGTTCGCCCGCGATGCTCACCGACATGTTCGACTACGCCGGTGAGCTGGCCGCGCACAAGCGCCGCCATCCCGCCGACGACGTGATGAGCGCCCTCGTGCAGGCCAAGGTCGACGGCGAGTCGCTGACCGACACCGAGCTGAAGATGTTCTTCTTCCTGCTGACCGTCGCCGGCAACGACACCGTCCGCTCGGCGCTGCCCGGCGGAGTCCTCGCCCTCGTCGAGCACCCCACCGAATACCGCGGGCTGCGCGCGGACCCCGGCCTGCTGGCGGGTGCGATCGAGGAGATGCTGCGCTGGCACCCGCCCGTGCTCACCTTCCGCCGCACGGCCACGAGGGACATCACCCTGCACGGCGTCGACATCGGCGCCGGCGACAAGGTCGTCGTCTACCACGCCTCCGCGCACCGCGACGAGCGCAGGTTCCCCGACCCGTTCCGCTTCGACATCACCCGCCAGCCCAACGAGCACCTCGCGTTCGGACAGGGCCCCCACCTGTGCCTTGGCGCCCAGTTCGCCCGCATCCAGCTGCGCGCCTTCTTCACCGAGTTCCTCACCCGGCTACCCGAGGTCGAGGCCGACGGACCAGCTCGGCGACTCACCTCGAACTTCATCAACGGACTCACCCACCTACCCCTGCGCTGGACGCCACGCGCCACGAAGTGACGGCGCC
>DATAYB010000080.1:0-11804 GCA_036272795.1 Pseudonocardia sp. | reverse complement strand
TGTCGGCGGGGGAGGTGTGGTGAAGGCGCGATCGCTGGTCTTCGACCTGTTCGGTGACTACCTGCGCTATCGCGGCGGCGAGGTGCGGCTGCGCGGGCTCATCGCGCTGATGGGCTGCTTCGACGTGGCCGAGACGTCGGTGCGGGTGGTGGTCACGCGGCTGCGGGCGGAGGGGTGGCTGCACAGCCGCCGGGACGGCCGGGAGACCACATACCTGCTCACCGACGAGGCGTGGCGGCTGCTGGACGAGGGCCGCGCGCGGATCTTCGACCGTGCCGCCGGGCCCTGGGACGGCCAGTGGCACATGATCATCTACTCCGTGCCGGAGGCTGACCGGGCGCTGCGTGACCAGCTGCGCAAGAAGCTCGCCTGGCTCGGGTTCGGGCAGCTCGCGCCCGCGGTGTGGCTCAGCCCGCACGACCGGCTCGGCCAGGTCGAGGAGGGGCTGGCCGGGCAGGACTCGGTGCGGCTGGACCTGTTCCACTCCCGGTCCAAGGGCATCCTTGCCGACCGCGAGCTGGCGTCCCGCGCCTGGGACCTCGACGAGCTGAACCGCGGCTACGCCGACCTGCTGGCGCGCTACCAGCCCCGGCTGGAGGGGTACCGCTCCGGTGCGCTCGCCGGCCGGGAGGCGCTGTTCGAGCGCATGCAGCTGATTCACGACTACCGGCGCTTCCCCTTCCGCGACCCCGACCTGCCGCCCGAGCTCCTGCCCGAGGGCTGGCTCGGCAGGTCGGCGCACGAGGTGTTCCTGCAGGCCCACGGCCTGTTGCGGGCGCCGGCGGAGGCGTGGGTGGACGAGCTGCTGCGGGGCGGCGGGTCGGTGGCCGGGAACGGTGCCGACGCGGGCGTGGTGGCGCGCGCTGGCGGGGCCGCGTCAGCTAACTAGTTTCAAAATATGGTCATGCGTGAGTGATTCGTTGTATATTGACGGTGTTCGACACGGCGCGGGAGCTCGGCTCCGGCAGACCGGAAGGCGGCCGATGGAACGCACGACGTTGCGCGTCGCGGTGGTCGGGGGCGGCCCCGGCGGGCTCTTCCTCGCCACGCTCCTGCGCAGGGCCGGCCCGGCCATCGAGGTCACGGTCTTCGAGCGGAACCGGGCCGGCGACACGTTCGGCTTCGGCGTGGTGTTCTCCGACCGGACGCTGGCGGGCATCCACGCGGCCGACCCCGTGCTCCGCGAGGCGCTGGACGAGCGCGGCCGGCACTGGGACCAGATCGAGGTGCGGGCGAAGGGTGAGCGGCTGCGCTGCGGCGGCAACGGGATGGCCGCGATCTCCCGGCACACCCTGCTGCGGCTGATGCAGGAGCGGGCAGCGGGCGTCGGCGCCGAGCTGCGGTTCAGCACCGAGGCCGGGCTGCCGGACCTGACGGCGTATGACCTGGTGGTGGCGGCCGACGGCACAGGCTCCACGATCCGCCGGCAGCTGCTGGGCGACGGCGTCGAGCTGGGCGAGTCGGTGCGGACGGCGGCGGCGAAGTTCATCTGGTTCGGCACCGACCTGCTGTTCGACGGGCTGACCTTCGTGCACGAGCGCGGGCCGCACGGCGTGTTCGCGGTGCACGGCTACCCGATCAGCGACGAGGCCAGCACGTTCATCGTCGAGACGGACGAGGAGTCCTGGCGCGCCGCCGGGCTGGACGCGTTCGAGGCCGGCCAGCCGCCCGGCCCGAGCGACCTGGCGTCGAAGGTCTACCTCGAGGAGCTGTTCGCCGAGCAGCTCGCCGGACATCGGTTGCTGGTCAACAACTCCCGGTGGGGCAACTTCCGCACCCGGCGCACCGAGCGCTGGAGCACGCTGGCCCCGAGGCCGGTGGCACTCCTCGGTGACGCCGTGCACACCGCGCACTTCTCCGTCGGTTCCGGCACCAAGATGGCCATGGAGGACGCCGTCGCGCTGGCCACCGCGCTGCTGGAGCACTCCGGCGACCTGGCCGGCGCACTCGCCGCCTACGAGGCCGCCGCGCAGCCCTCGGTGCGCGCCATCCAGGACTCCGCCCGGCCCTCCCTGAGCTGGTGGGAGCACTTCGGCCGCTACCACGACAGCTTCGAGCCGTGGCAGTTCGGCTACCACTTCCTGTCCCGCAGCATCAGCGACGCCCGGCTGGCCCGGCGCGACCCCGCCTTCGTCGCCGCCGCACACCGCGGCTGGCTGTCCCGACACGGCGCCGAGCCCCTGGAGAGCGACCTGGAGCTGGGCGGCGGGGGGATGCTCAAGGGGCGCGTGCTGACCGTCGCCGACGGGGTGGCCGAGGAGCCCGGCAGTGGCCTGGTGGTCCCGCTGTGCGAGGTGGCACCGGAGGGCGGCGCTCGGTGGGGGGCGTGGCTGCGCGCGCCGGGGGAGGAGTCCGAGCTGCCCGCCGCGCTGGACCTGCTGGCCGGTCTCGTCTCCGCCGGGCCGGTGCTGGTCGCGGTGCGCGGCGGTAGCTCGCTGACCCGCACTTTGCTGTGTGAGCAGGTTCGGCTGCGGCACCGGGTGCCGGCGCTGCTGGTCGACGACGAGCTGGACCGGGACAGGGCGGTCACCTCGGTGCTGTCAGGGCGGGCCGATCTCGTGGGGCTGTCCGCGCGGGCGCTGGCCGGTTGGGCGGTGCCGGCGTGACCCGGGTCGTGCCGTCGGTGCCGGTCGCGCGTGGCGCCTCGGAGGTCGGGGCGGGCGTCGACGGGCCGTTGGCGGCGTTGTTCGCGCCTCGCGGTGTCGCGGTGGTGGGGGCGTCGCGTGCGGCGGGCAAGCTCGGGGCGGCGATGGCCCGCTCGCTTGCCGGCTTCGGCGGGCATCTCGCGCTGGTCAACCCCCGTGACGACACGATGTACCCGTCGGTGCGCGCGGCCGCCGAGGACGGGCCGGTCGATCTGGCGCTGCTGTGTGTGCCGGCGCCGGCCTGTGCCGCCGCGGTGGCCGAGGCGGCGCTGGGCGGCGTGCGGGCCGCGGTGGTCTGCGCCGGCGGGTTCGCCGAGTCGGGCGCGGCCGGCGTTCGGTACCAGGCCGAGCTGGCGCGGGTGGCGACCGGCAGCGGCGTCCGGCTGCTCGGGCCGAACACGTCCGGCTTTCTCGTCCCCGGGCGGGCGCTGACCGCGAGCTTCGTACCGGGGGCGGCGGCCGTGCCGGCCGGGCGGGTGGCGGTGGTCGCGGCCAGTGGCGGGGTGAACCACGCGCTGGCGTTCCTGCTCGCCGAGGCCGGCCACGGGGTCAGCGTCGCCGTCGGGCTGGGCAACGGCGCCGACCTCACCGCCGCCGACGTGCTCGACCACCTCAACTCCGAGGCGGCCGCCTCCGCGGTCGCCCTGCACGTCGAGTCCGTGCCGGACGGCCGCGCGCTGGCCGCCTCGGTGGCCCGGCTGACCCGCGTCCGCCCCGTGGTCGCGCTGGTCGTCGGCCGGCAGGACGTCGGTGCCTTCGCCGCCTCGCACACCGGCGCGCTGGCGACCTCGTGGCGGGCCACCCGTGCGGCGCTGGCGCAGGCCGGCGCGGTGCTGGTGGACGACGAGCGCGAGCTGGTGGACGCCGTCGGCGCGCTCTCGCTGACCCGGCTGCGCCCGGCGGCAGCCCCCGGCGTCGGTGTGCTCACCGCGCAGGCCGGCCCGGGACTGCTGCTGCTCGACGACCTGCGCGGCCGCCGTGCCCGGGTGCCCGAGCTGGCCGCCGCCACCCGTACCGCGCTGGCCGAGCACCTGCCGCCACTGACCTACCAGGCCAACCCCGTGGACACCGGCCGCCCCGGGCCCGGTTTCGACGCGGTGCTCGGCGCGCTGGCCACGGATCCCGAGGTCGACGTGGTCGCCGGGTACGCACTGCACGAGCCGGACGCGCTGGACCTGGTCGCCTCGGCGGCCCGGTTCCGGGCCACGCAGCCGGATACGCCGCTGCTGCTCGGCGTCGGCGGGATCGGCGCTGAGGTGACCGCCGCCCGCCGCGCCCTGCTCCGCCTCGGCGTGCCGGTGGCCGACGGCCCGCGCGGGCTGGCCGCCATGACCGGTGCGCTGCTTGCCGACGCGCGCGCCCGGCACGGCGGTGTCGGTGCTGCGTCACTTGTCGGTGCTGCCCCTCTTAGCGATGCTGCCCCACTTGACGCGCCGGCCGCCGACAAGTGGCCGGACCCGGGGCCAGGGCCGTGGGACGAGCACCGGGCCAAGGCGCTGCTGCGCGCGCTCGGCGTCGCGACGATGCCTGGCCGGGCCTGCGCGGACCGCGCCGAGGCGCACCGGGCGCTCGCCGAGCTGGGCGGCCCGGTGGCGGTCAAGCTGCTGGACTCCTCGGTCCTGCACAAGACCGAGCTCGGCGGCGTCCGGCTCGGCGTGGCCACCACCGCCGAGCTGGACGACGCGCTCGATGCGCTGGAGGCCGTCGGCGCCCGGCGGTTCCTCGTCGAGCTGATGTCACCGCCCGGCCCTGACCTGGTGCTCGGCGCCCGGCGCGACCCGGTGTTCGGGCCGGTCGTGCTGCTCGGGCTCGGCGGCACCGCGGCCGAGGCACTCGATGACGTGGCGCTGCGGCTTGCCCCACTGGGCCGCGCCGACGCCGCCGCGATGCCGGACGAGCTGCTCGGGCGGCGGTTGCTGGACGGGTGGCGCGGCGGCCCCCGGCTGGACCGCGCGGCGCTGGCCGAGCTCGTCGTGGCTCTCGGCGGGTTCCTCGCGGCCGCGCCCACGCTCGCCGAGATCGAGATCAACCCGCTGCGGGTGACCGTCGACGGGTTGGTCGCGCTGGACGCCGTCTGCCTCGCCGCCGAGCCGGTCGCCGCGCGGTCGGTCGCCGCGCGGTCGTTCGTTGCCGAACGCCTGCACGAACAGCCGACCCAGCGCCCGACCGGAGTGGAGGAGCCCGATGGTGGCCGTGCTCAGTGACGGGGTGGTGCCGTGGCCGGCCGAGTACGTCGAGCGCTACACCAAGGCCGGCTACTGGGCCGGTCGACCGCTCGGTGAGCTGCTGCGCCAGGCCGCCGACCGCACTCCGGACGCGCCCGCACTGGTCGACCCGGCGGCCGGTCTGCGCCTGAGCCACGCCGAGCTGGCCGAGCGCGGCGACGCGGCCGCCACCCGCCTGCGCGCCCTCGGGCTGCGCGCCGGCGACCGGATGCTCGTGCAGCTGGGCAACGGCTGGGAGTTCGTCGTGCTCACCCTCGCCTGCCTGCGCGCCGGGATCGTGCCGGTCATGGCGTTGCCGGCGCACCGGCGCACCGAGCTGACCCACCTCGCCGGCCACTCCGGAGCGGTGGCCATCGCGGTGCCGGACCGGCTCGGCGGCTTCGACCACCAGAAGCTGGCGCACGAGCTGGTCGCGGCCGGCGGAATCCGGCACGTGCTCGTGGCCGGCGACGAGCTGGCCGCCGGCAGCCTCGATTTGCGCGCGCTGTGCGCCCCGAGCGGCCACCCGGACGACGACCGGCTCGCCTCGGCGGCCACCCCACCGGACAGCGGGGCCGTCGCGGTGTTCCTGCTCTCCGGTGGCACCACCGGGCTGCCCAAGCTGATCGCCCGGACCCACGACGACTACGCCTACAACGCCCGCGCCAGCGCCACGCTCTGCGAGGTCGACCCGGACTCGGCGTACCTGGTCAGCCTGCCCGCCGGGCACAACTTCCCGCTGGCCTGCCCCGGGATCCTCGGCACGCTGCTGGCCGGCGGCCGGGTGGTGCTGCTGTCCTCGCCGGAGCCTGCCCGCGCGTTCCGGACCATCGCCGCCGAGGGGGTCACGCACACGGCGGTGGTGCCGGCGGTGGCCAGCCGCTGGCTGGAGTACGCCACCGAGCACGGGGCCGGCCGGCTGGGCACGCTGCGAGTGCTGCAGGTCGGCGGGGCTCGGATCGCGGACGCGCTGGCCAGGCGCGTGCGGCCAGTGCTGGGGGCGACCCTGCAGCAGGTGTTCGGTATGGCGGAGGGGCTGCTCAACTACACCCGCCTCGACGACCCCGAGGACATCATCTGCGGTACCCAGGGGCGGCCGTTGTGCCCGGACGACGAGGTGCGACTGGTCGACGAGCACGACCGGGACGTGCCCGACGGTGCGCCAGGTTCGCTGCTCACCCGGGGCCCGTACACGCCGCGCGGCTACTACCGGGCCGCCGAGCAGAACGCGCGCGCGTTCACCGAGGACGGCTGGTACCGCAGTGGGGACATCTGCCGGTGGACGCCAGACGGCAACCTGATCGTCGAGGGCCGCGACAAGGACATGATCAACCGGGGTGGCGAGAACGTGTCCGCCGAAGAGGTGGAGAACCTGGTCTACCAGCTGCCGGCGGTTCGCCAGGTCGCCGCGGTGGCCATGCCCGACCCGGAGCTCGGCGAGCGCGTGTGCGTCTACGTCGTGCCGCGTTCGGGGGCGACGGTCAGCCTCGCCGAGGTCCGCGCCGCGCTCGAGCTCGCCGAGGTCGCCCGGTTCAAGCTGCCGGAGGAGCTGGTCACCGTGACCGCGCTGCCGGTCACCAAGGTCGGCAAGATCGACAAGAACGCCCTGCGCCGCGACATCGCCCGCCGCCTGGCCGAACGGTGACCGTCGCTGAGGGGAGCGCTCGGTGGCCGACCAGCCGGGCCGACGCGCGAGCCGCGAACTCGGGCGTCCGAGGCACCGCACAGACCGTGTACCTCCATACAGACTGTGCATGGTCTGTGCGGTAGGCACACGATCTGTGTGGCCGAGGGCGGCTGTGCTCGCCGCGGCTACGGGACCAGGGCACGGACGGCGGCGGCGCTCTCCGCGCGCAATGCCTCGCGCGCCAGCACCCTCGCCGCCGGCAGGTCGACCGCGCGGACCGCCTGCTTCACCCTGGCCACCGCGCGCGGCGTGACGCTGAGCTCGCGCACACCGAGCCCGAGCAGCACGGCGGTGGCCTGCTCGTCGGCGGCCAGCTCACCGCAGACGGCCACCAGCGTGTCGTCCCCGGCGGCCGCGCAGACCACCTCGACCAGCCGCAACACCCCCGGATCCAGCGCATCCCCGAGGGCCGCGACCGCGTCGTTACCCCGCTCGGCGGCGAGTGTGTACTGGGTCAGGTCGTTCGTGCCGATGCTGAAGAAGTCGACGTGCGGGGCGAACACGGCGGCCTTCAGCGCGGCCGACGGCACCTCGACCATGATCCCGACCCGCAGTCCCGGCGGCACACCCCGGCCGACCGACTCGACCGCGTCGTCCAGCGCCCGCCGCGCGGCCAGCAGCTCGTCGAGCGTGGCGACCATCGGGAACATCAGGTCGACCGGCGTGTCGTGCGCGACCCTGACGACGGCCAGCAGCTGCTCGGACAGCAGCTCGGGGCGGGCCAGCGCGAGCCGGATGCCGCGCAGCCCGAGGAACGGGTTCGCCTCGGCGGGCATCGGCAGGTAGCTCAGCGGTTTGTCGCCGCCCACGTCCAGGGTGCGCAGGGTGATCCGACGCCCGCCCATGGCCGCCGCGATGTCCCGGTACGTGGCCTCCTGCTCGGCGGTGTCGGGCGCGCGGTCGCGGTCCAGGAAGAGGAACTCCGTGCGGACCAGCCCGGCCAGGTCGGCGCCGCCCTCGGCCGCGGTCACCCCGTCGGCCACCGAGCCCAGGTTCGCCGCGACCGGGATCGGCGTGCCGTCCTTCGTGGCCGCCGGCTCCCCGGCGTGCGCGGATGCCTGGCGCTGCCGGTCGGCCAGCTCCTCGGCACGGTCGGCGAAAGCGCGCAGTGCCTCGGCGCTCGGGTCCACGATGAGCTCGCCCCGGTCGCCGTCCACCGCCAGCGGCGTACCGGCGGCGATCTCCAGCACGGCCGGCCCCGCACCCACGACCGCCGGGATGCCCAGCGCGCGAAGCAGGATCACGCTGTGCGCCGTCGGGCTGCCGTAGGCGAGCAGCACCGCCTTGACCCGGTCGCGGTCGAGTTCGGCGGCTTCGGCGGGGGTGAGGTCGGCGGCCACCAGCACGCCGTCCGGGCTGGTCAGCGCCCCGGGCGTGCCGGCAAGGGCGCGCAGCACCTCGTCGCCGACCGCGCGGACGTCGGCCGCCCGCGCGCTCAGGTACGGGTCGGGCAGGGCGGCGATCGCGTCGTGTGCCTCGGTGACCGCCGCCTCCCACGCCACCCCGGCCGGCTCGCCGCCGTCCACCCTGGCCTTTGCGCCGGCGTGCAGCTCCGGGTCGTCCAGCAGCGCCAGGTGCGCGTCGAAGATGCCCGCCTGGTGCTCGCCGACGTGCTCGGCGGCCCGGTCCCGGACCCGTTCGATGGTCTGCCGGGCGGCGTCGATCGCCTCGCCGAGTCGCTGCCACTCGGTGGCGGGATCGGCGGCTGGCTCCGTGGTGCCGGTGCTGGTCAGTGGCTCGACAGGTGCCGGTGGCCACGGCTGCGCCGGCCCGGTGCCGAGGCCGGGGGATGCGCCGATCGGGGCCCGCGCGCCGGTGTCGGTCGAACCCTGTGTGGGCGTGGGGGTGGGAGGGGGCGCGGCTAGGGGGGGTGCGGCGGGCTGCTCGTCGAACGCTCGGCCGGCGAGCGCGAGCAGGTCGTCCAGGGCCTCGCGCGCCTGGTTGCCCTCGGCGCGGATGTCCAGCTGATGCCCGGCCAGTGCGCCCAGGGTGCCGAGCTTGGACAGGCTGGTGGCGGCCACCCAGCCGGTGCCGGTGGTGTGGTTGCGCAGCTCGACCCTGGCGTCGAAGGAGGCAGCCCGAGCGGCCATGGCGGCGGCCGGCCGGGCGTGCAGGCCGTGCGGGTTGGTCACGGTGAACGACCCGACCAGCCCGGCCCCGCTGGCCGAGCCGGACTCGACAGGGCCGCCGGCTTGGGACGCTCCGGCGCCGCCAGCGGGGGGCGCTTGGACGGGGACGTCACCCGAGACTGGCCCACCGAGCTGGGCGGCCTTGGCGTCCAGCCCGGCGGACGCCTCGGCGGCGACCTCGGCCCGGCTCGCCCCGCCGGCCGCGCTGACCGAGGCGACGACCAGCCCCTCCACCAGCGGCGCCGGGCAGAGCAGCACGCGCCCGCGCACGTCGTCGTCCAGCAGCTCGAGTGCGAGCTCGGCCGACAGCACGGCGCTGCCGAGGTCCATCAGCACCACGACACCGCCGCCGTCCGCGCCACCCGCCGCCGCGTCCGCCTCGGTGATCGCCGTGACGATCTGGGTGGCGTCCGTGCCGAAGGTGTGGTCGTCCAGCCCGGCGGCGACCTCGATCGGCACCCGCTGGCCGGTCAGCATCTCGGAGGCGAGCGCGACGGCGGCGTCGGCCAGCGCCCGGCTGTGCGACACGACCACGATCCCGACCACCGCGTCGGTCAAGCCGCCGCCCCCGGGTCCGTGATCGCCGACGTCGCGGCGATCAGCAGCGCGGCCGAGGTGGCACCGGGGTCCTGGTGGCCGGCGCTGCGTTCGCCCAGGTAGCTGGCGCGGCCCTTGCGGGCGACCAGTGGCGTCGTGGCGTCCCGACCCTCGGCCGCCGCGGCGGCGGCCGAGCGGAGTGCGTCGGCCAGCGGGGTGCCGGCGGCAAGTGCCTCGTCCAGCGCGGCCACCGCCGGGGCGAGCGCGTCGTACATGGTCTTGTCGCCGAGCTCGGCCTTGCCCCTGGCCACGATGCCGTCCACGCCGGCACGCAGCGCCTTGCCGAACGCCGGGCCGTCCAGCGCGTCGACCAGCCCGGTCGCGGTGGCCATCCGCAGGAAGAACGTGCCGTAGAGCGGCCCGCTCGCGCCGCCGACCGAGCTGATCAGCGTGCTGGCCACCTTCTTGAGCAGCGCGGCCGGCTGGGTCACCGCCGGGTCGGGCAGTGCGGTGAGTACGGCGGACATGCCGCGGTTCATGTTGCTGCCGTGATCGGCGTCGCCGATGGCCGAGTCCAGCTCGGTGAGCCGTTCGTGCTGCTCGCCGATCAGGCGCGCGAACTCGGTGACCCAGCGGGCCAGCGCCGCCGAGTTGACCAGGCCTGCGTCCGTCTCCGGCACAGCCTCAGACCCCCCAACGCAGGCCGGGCGTGCGCACCGGCGCGTCCCACAGCGCGGCCATCTCGTCGTCCAGCTTGAGCAGCGTCACCGAGCAGCCGGCCATCTCCAGGCTCGTGATGTACGGGCCGACCAGCGAGCGCGCCACCCGCACGCCCGCCTTGTCCAGCAGCGCGGTGACCTCCTGGTACATCAGGTACAGCTCGAGCAGCGGCGTGCCGCCCATGCCGTTGACGAAGGCCAGTACGCCGGCGCCGCCGGTGAAGTCGAGGTCGGCCAGGATCGGCTCGACCAGCTGCGCGGCGACCTCCCTGGCCGGCGCCATCGGGACGCGGCGGCGGCCGGGCTCGCCGTGGATGCCAATGCCGATCTCCATCTCGTTGTCCGGCAGGTCGAAGGTCGGCTTGCCGGCGGCGGGCACGGTGCACGAGGTCAGCGCCATGCCCATGCTGCGGGCGCATCCGTTGACCCGGCCGGCCAGCTCGGCGACGTCGGCCAGCTTGCGGCCCTGCTCGGCGGCCGCGCCGGCGATCTTCTCGACCAGCACCGTGCCGCCAACGCCCCGGCGGCCGGCGGTGTACGTGCTGTCCTGCACGGCGACGTCGTCGTTGGTGACCACGACGGCCACCTCGACCTCGGTCTCGGCGGCGGCCAGCTCGGCGGCCATCTCGAAGTTCATCACGTCGCCGGTGTAGTTCTTCACGATGTGCAGGACGCCGGCGCCACCGTCCACGCCCTGGGTGGCCGCCACGACCTGGTCGGGTACCGGGGAGGTGAACACCTCACCCGCGCAGGCGGCGTCGAGCATGCCGAGTCCGACGAAGCCGCCGTGCAGCGGTTCGTGCCCGGAGCCGCCGCCGGATACCAGCCCGACCTTGCCCCGTACCGGGACGTCCGCCCGGTAGACGATCTTGTTCTGCAGGTCGACGCGCAGCTCGGCGTGTGCCGAGGCCATCCCGCGCAGTGCGTCGGTCACCAGGTCGGCCGGGTCGTTGATGAGCTTCTTCATGCTGGTCTCCGGTCAAACATCGCTGTATTCTCGAAGAGCATTCGATGATGTCGAATGAGTATCGGACGCTACGCTGCTGTGACAGCTCGCACAAGTGACCAGACGGAGGCGGCAGTCGTGATCCAGGCGGTGGACCGCGCGGTGCGCATCCTCATGGTGCTGCAGGGCGCCCGCCGGGTGAGCCTCGGTGAGATCGCCACCGAGCTGGAGCTGGCGCCGTCGACGGTGCACGGCATCATCCGCACGCTGCTCGGGCACGGCATGGTCGCCCAGGAGCGCGACTCCGGCCGCTACCGGCTGGGCCCCGCGACGCTCCGGCTCGGCAACGTCTACCTGCACACCCTGGAGCTGCGCTCGCGGGTGGTCGGCTGGGCGGAGGACCTGGCCAGGCGTACCGGCTGCGCGGTGCGGGCCGGCGTGCTGCTGCAGGGCGACGTCGTGGTCGTGCACCACGAGCCCAGCCCGGACGGCAGCCGGCAGATGCCCGAGGTCGGCATCGTGATCCCGGCACACGCCTGCGCGCTGGGCAAGGTCCTGCTGGCCGGCGGTGCTGACGAGCTGGGCTCCCGGCCGCTGCGCAGCATGACCGCCGACACCGTCACCGACCCGGCCCGGCTTCGCGCCGAGCTGGACGTCGTCCGCCGCACCGGTATCGCCACCGAGGCCGAGGAGGCCGTGATCGGGGAGTGTGGGCTCGCGGCGCCACTGGTCGACGCGTCCGGCGAGGTGCCGGGCGCGCTCGGCCTGGTCGTGCCGGCCAGCCGCTGGCCACTGGACGCCGCCGCCACCGAGGCCGTGCGCACGGCGGCACGGTCGATCTCGCGGGAGCTCGGGGCGTCGGCCTGGCCGCCGGCCGTGCGTGAACTGCCGGCGGCGAGCGCCTGATCTGCGGTAGCGAGCTGAGCGGGTGGCCGCC
>DATAYB010000079.1:0-10546 GCA_036272795.1 Pseudonocardia sp. | reverse complement strand
GGGTGGAGCGCCCTTGGTCGGCACGGCTGTCGTGCTCGGTGGCAGTGTCGCCGGGTTGCTCGCCGCGCGGGTGTTGGCCGACTGCGCCGAACAGGTGCTGGTCATCGAGCCTGACGACGTCGGTCCGGGCTCCGGCGGGCGGCCCGGGGTGCCGCAGTCCGGGCAGGCACACGTCGTGCTGCCGGCCGGGTGGGTGCAGTTGGAGCGGTGGTTCCCCGGGTTCGCCGAGCACGTGGCGGCCGCCGGAGCGACCATGGTGCCCGCCGAGCGCACCGTGGCCTACCTCGACGGCGAGCCGAGACCACCGGCCGGGGGCGATGAGCGGCAGGTGATCTGCAGCCGGCCCTTGCTCGAGCGGCAGATCAGGCTCCGCACCCTGGCGCTGGCCGGCGTGCGCATGATCACCGGGCGTGGCACGGGGCTGCGGTTCGACGGGATCGCGGTCAGCGCGGTGCGCTACGTGCTCCCCGACGGCTCCGAGCGTGTGCAGCCCGCCGACCTGGTCGTCGATGCCATGGGCCGCTCCAGCCGGCTGGGTGACTGGCTCGAGCGCGCCGGTTGGGAGCGGCCACCGCTGACCTGGCTGCCCGGTTACCTCGACTTCGTCACCGCGTGCTTCCGCCGAGGGGTCGACCAGCCGGAGATCGCCGGCGCGACCGCCCAGTTCAGCGCAACCGGCCGGCCCGCCGGGGTCGCCGCCGCCACCGTCAACGCCGTCGAGGGTGGACGCTGGGAGGTCCAGCTCGCCAGTCACCGCGCCGACGCCGCCGCCCCGACCGCGCTCGACTTCGTGGCCCGCTGCCGCGCCGGCCTGCCGCCGATCTTCGCCGAGGCGGCCGGCGGCGAGCTGCTCGGCGAGATCGGCACCCATCACCACCCGGACAGCCGGCGCCGCGACTTCCACCGGCTGATCCGGGTACCCGCCCGGCTGGTCGCCGTCGGGGACGCGGTCGCCTCGGACAACCCCGTGCACGGCCACGGCGTGTCCTCGGCCGCCCTGCACGCCTGCTGCCTCGCCGAGTACCTGAGCTCCGCGCCAGACCTCGCCAAGCCGGCCAGGGCGTTCTTCGAGCTGCAGCGTGTCGTGGTGGACGCGGGCTGGCACGCCTCCACCGCCGACGAGCCCGCCCGCCGCACTCCCGGCCGGCCGGCCACCGAGGTCACCTGGTCAACGCTGAGCTGGGCGACCGTGCGGGACCAGGCTCGGAGCCGGCTCGCCGGCTGGGTCGACGGTCAGGTCCGGGTGGCCGAGGCGCGGGATGACGTGATCGCCGGGCAGCGGGCCGAGGTGCGCGACCTGCTCGCCCACCCGACCGCGCTGCAGACCCCGGCGATCGCGCTGCGCGCCGTACTGGTCAACCAGCGTGCCCGGCTCCGCCGCCGCGACCCGGCCCCGCCCGGGCGCCCGGCCCCGGCTGACTGAGCGGCGCCGGACCGCTCCGGCGCCGGGAGTGGCCCCGACTGGCCGATCAGAACAGGTCAGGCACAGCGCAGGGCCTCGGTGTGGTCGAGCCGTGGCAGCCGGTCGAACCACGGGTTCTCGCCGGGGTGGCCGATGTTCACGACCGGGGTCGAGCGCCAGCGGCCGTCCGGGAAGAACTCGGCGTCGACCGCCGCCGCGTCGAAGCCGCCCATCGGCCCGGCGGCCAGGCCGTGCGCCCGCACGGCGAGCAGGAAGTAGCCGGCCTGCAGCGCGGCGCCGAACTTGCCGGACTCGTCACGCAGCGCCTCGTTCTCGGCGAAGACCTGCCGCAGCTCCGGCTTGGGCGGGAACACCGTCGGGATGTGGTCGTGGAACTGGGTATCGCGGGCGAGCACGGCCACGGCCGGCGCACTGGCCGTCTTGGCGCGGTTGCCCTCCGCCAGCAGCGGGACCAGCCGGTCCCGGCCTTCCTGGGTGCGCACGTAGAGCACGCGCAGCGGCTGCGTGTTGGCGGCGGTGGGCGGCCACCTGGCGAGGTCCCAGATGGAGCTCAGCTCGGCGTCGGTGACCGGCGTCGGGGCGAAGCTGTTCGACGTCCGGGCCTCGGTGAACAGCGCGGCGCGGCCGGCGTCGTCCAGCCGGGCCAGGTGCGGGACGGTCAGGTTCTCGGCGAGCTCTGTCATGGTGCTTTGTTCTCCCTCGTGACTTCTAAAAAGCTAGTGCCATGGAGAAAGCTAGCACCTCGGTATGATGGGAGGCATGGCGCGGGAACGTGATACGGCCCACGAGCCGAAGGTGTGTGATGCCGCGCTGTCGCGAGCGTTCGGGTTTCTCGGCAAGCGGTGGAACGGGGTGCTGCTGGGCACCCTGCTGGAGGGGCCGGCCGGCTTCTCCGAGCTGCGTCGCTCCGTGGCCGGGATCAGCGACTCGGTGCTGTCCGACCGGCTCGTCGAGCTCGCCAAAGCGGGGCTCGTGCGACGGTCGGTGCGCGAGGGTCCGCCGGTGACCGTGGACTACCGGCTGACCCCGGCCGGCGAGGCACTGCTCCCCGCGCTGCGCGAGCTCGGGACCTGGGCCGCTGAGAACCTGCCCCCCGAACAGTGTCCGGGCCACCGCTGATATATCCCTCTGTCACCCGGTTCGGGCGAAGTCATTGACGTATGTGGACCCGGGTCTAAAGTAATTCGAGGGCGGTCTCGCGCGGCCTCGCAGGCCGCGCTGAAGGTAACGTTGAGGTTTCTTTTTTTTTGGGGAAAGTCCCGTGGGCGTTGCGCCATGCGATGCGCGACGCCGCCGGCGCAACCAATGAACGGAAGGTTGCCTTCCCAGGTCAGAGGCTTTTTTCAAGCTCTCGCGCGCCGTCGCCGGGGCCAGTTCGCGGCGTTCGATCTGTTGACGTAAGGTCCGGATCACGCCTTCGAACGCCGCTTGTGGGCAATTTGGTGCATTCTGGAAAGCGGTCTGAGAAGAGGACGCCCGACCCTCTGGGTCAATCCGTGGAAAACTTGTCCTGACAGGATCCGGGACCTATCCGAGGGGGAATGGTCGTGGTCGCTGCAGGGGTGGAGTTCAGTGTGCTCGGCCCGGTGCGAGCGTGGCGTGACGGTCGCGAGGTCGACCTTGGCTCTCCGCAGCAGTGCGGGGTGCTCGGCCTCCTGCTGTTGGGCGGCGGTCGGCCGGTCGCGGTGGAGACGCTGGTCGACCAGCTGTGGGGAGAGCTCGCGCCGTCGTCGGCCCGGGAGACGGTGCGCACCTACCTGTCCCGGCTACGGCGTGCGCTGCCGGCCGGCGAGTCCGGTTCGATGATCGACTCTGGCCGGGGTGGCTACGCCCTGCCGCTCGGGCCCGATGCGCTGGACCTGCTGGTCTTCGAGGACCGGGTCGCCCGCGCCCGCCGGGCCCGCGCCGACGGTGACAGCGGTGGCGCGGCCGGCCTGCTGCGTGAGGCGCTCGCCCTGTGGCGCGGCCCCGCGCTGGCCGGCGCCCGGGGCAGGTTCGTGGCGCACGAGCGGGCCCGGCTGGACCAGCTGCGGCTGGTGGCACTGGAAGAACGGCTCGCGCTGGACCTCGACCTCGGCCGCCACGCCGAGGTGCTCGCCGAGCTGGCCAGCCTCGTCATCGGCTACCCACTGCAGGAGCGGCTGCGCGAGCTGCAGATGCTCGCCCTCTACCGGTGCGCGCGGCAGGCGGACGCCCTCGAGGTGTACCGCAGCGTGCGCGGCCTGCTGGACCGCGAGCTCGGCATCGAGCCCGGCCCCGACCTGCGCGCCCTCCACGAGCGGATGCTGCGCGCCGACCCCGCCCTGGACCTGCCGTCCGGCGCCGGGTCGAGCGTCGTGACCAGCACCGTGTCGATCAGCGCGGTCGGCATCTCGGCCAGCACCGTGGTGGCAGGCGCACCGCTCGCGGAGCCGGCCCAGCAGCCGGTCCAGCGCCCGGTTGACCAGTCGACCGCCGTGGTGGTCGGCAACCCGGGCAGCGAGCTCGCCATCGTGGCCAACCCGGCCCGCGACACCCGACTGCCGGTTCGGGCCTCGGGCACACTCGTGCCGAAGCCCACCTCGGGCCGGGGCGTGCTGGCCGACCGGCTGCAGGCGGTCCGCGAGCGTGGCTTCGTCGGCCGCACCGCCGAGCGGGCGCTGTTCGGCTCGGCGTTGGCCGGCTGGCCGAGCGCGTTCGTCACGCTCTTCCTGCACGGGCCGGGCGGCGTCGGCAAGACCACGCTGCTGCGCCGGCTCGCGGACGACGCGACGGCGGCGGGGCGCACCGTGCTGCGGGTGGACGGGCGCCTGGTGTCGTCCTCGACGAGTGCGTTCAGCGCGGCGGCGGGGTCCGCGCTGAGCACGCCGAACCTCGTCCTGATGATCGATAACTTCGAACAGTGCCAGGCGCTGGAGAGCTGGCTGCGGGAGGACTTCCTGCCCCAGCTGCCCGAGGACGTGCTCGTCGTCATCGCCGGGCGAAACCCCCCGACCCCGAGCTGGCGTACCGACCCGTCCTGGGCCGGCGCGCTGCGCGTGGAGACGCTGCGTGACCTCTCGCCCGCTGACGCCGCCGCGTTGCTGCTGGCCAGGGGCGTGGCGCCGGAGCTGCACGCGTCGCTGCTCGGCTTCGCCGGCGGCCACCCGCTGGCCCTCACACTGGCCGCCGAGGTGGCCGCCAGGGCAGGCGCCAGGCTCACCGTGCACGCCCCGTCGCGGGACGTGATCGAGGCGATGCTTGCCCAGCTCGTCGGAACCGTGCCCTCGCCGGAGCACCGGCTCGCGCTGCAGGTCTGCGCGCACGCCTACAGCACCACCGAGGACCTGCTCCGCACCGTGCTGCCCGGCGGCGACGCCCCGGCGCTGTTCAGCTGGCTGCGCGGCCTGCCGTTCATCGAGTCGGGCACCGACGGGATCTTCCCGCACGACGTGGTGCGCGATGCGCTGGAGATGGACCTGCACTGGCGGGACCCGGTGAGCTACGAGGAGATCCACCGCCGGGTGCGCAACTACGTGCTCGGCGAGCTGATCGGCCGCAAGATCACCGGCATCGACGCGCTGTGGACCGCCCGGTCGCTGCGCCAGCAGAACATCGCGGTGCCCAAGGCGCTGCTGAGCCGGCTGGACGGCCTGATCGAGGAGCGCGCGCTGCGCCCCGACGACCGCGCGGCAGTGATCGCCATGGCCGGCAGCGCCGAGGGGGCCCAGTCCGAGGAGATCGCCAGATTCTGGCTGGCCCGCCAGCCGGGCGCGTTCACGATCTACCGGCATCGTGAGAACGGTGAGTTGATCTCGTTCGCCATGCGCGTGGTGCTGGACCGGCCGAGCGTGGACGAGAACGCGGTCGACCCGCTGGTCGCGGCGGCCTGGGAGCAGGCCGCGCTGATGCCGCCCGGGGACGGCGAGCACATCGCGGTGGCCCGGCGGGTCGCCCGGCCGGACGCCCACCTGATGCCCTCGGTCCCGGTGGAGGACCCCGAGCGGCTGACTGTCTCCCGGCCCTACACGGGCGAGCGGCGGCTGGCCTGGTCCTACCTCGCGGTGGAGGACGCCGAGTTCTGGCAGCCGCTGATGGGCTACCTGGACCAGATCCGGATCCCGCTGACCCCGGTGATCGACGGTCGGGCGTTCGGCGTGTTCGCGCACGACTGGCGGGCGAACGCGCCACGCGTGAGTACCACGCCGGTGCACCGCTCGGGCGCGCTGCGGCGGTACCCCAGGTAGCCGCCGGGTGGGTGTCCTGAGGTCTCGCGCGGCGAGGGCCGGCGTAAACGCGCGGTTCATCGTTTGTCGACGCACTGACTACGCGTTGGTGGGATACCTGGAGGCATGACCAAGGTCGACGATCTGCTCGCCGGCGCGGTGGGCTCGGGGCAGGTCCCCGGCGTCGCCGCGATGGCGGCGGCGCGCGGCCGCGCGACGTACTCCGGCGCCTTCGGCACGCGCTCGTCGGCCAACTCGAGCCGGATGAGCGCGGACACGGTCTTCGAGGTGTCCGCGCTGCTGCGCCCGGTGATGGCGGTGGCCGCCCTGCAGCTGGTCGACGCCGAGCTGCTCCCCCTGGACGAGCCGCTGCGCGCCGTGTTGCCGGAGCTGGCCGCGCCGAGCGTGCTGGACGGCTTCGCCCCGTCCGGCGAGCCGCTGCTGCGCCCGGCCCGTGGCGAGATCACCCTGCGCAGGCTGCTGAACCACACCGCCGGCTTCAACGTCGGCTCGTGGTGGGACGGCGCACTCGTGCACGACGACGTGTGGGCGCTGCCCTACCGGGCCGGCTCGGTCTCGCTGCTGGCCGACCCCGGTACCCGGTGGCTGCACTGCGCGGACACCGACCTGGTCGCGATGGCCATCGAGCGGGTCAGCGGGCTGGCCCTCGACGAGTACCTCCGCTCGGGCATCTTCCGCGAGCTCGGCATGTTGGACACCGGTTTCGACGTGCCGCCGCGAGCCAGGGCTCGGGCCGCCGGGGGGTGGTCCGAGCCCGATGACGCGGAGGGGCTGCTCAGCTTCTACTCCACGCCGAAGGACTTCTTCGAGTTCGTCGAGGCCCTGCTCTGGCGTGACGAGTCGCTGCTCTCGCGGCAGTCGTTCGACCTGCTGCGGGGCGACCAGATCGGCGGGCTGCCCGTGCCGACGCGGCTCGGTCTCTCCGCTGCCCGGACGCCCGGCGACATCAACTTCTACCCCGAGATCCGGTTGTACCCGCAGACCTCGCGTACCTGGAGTCTCGGCTTCATGGTGAACGTCGACGCCGTGCCCGACGGGCCACTGGAGGGCACCCAGAGCTGCGCCGGCAACGCCACCACGTTCTGCTGGATCGACCCCGCCGCCGAGGTCGCCGGGCTGCTGTTCCTGCGGCCCGGGGTGGGGCAGGGCGAGCGGTTCTTCGCCGAGTTCCAGCGCGCGGTGTACGCCGACCGGGAGGCCCCGGGGGGTCCGCGCCGAGACCGCCCCGGGTATCCAGGTGAGTGGCCCAGCACGTCGCCGTCCGTGTGGTGGCCGCTGTAAGCACTCCTGCCGCGCTGGGGCCGTCAGGCGCCGAGCCAGCCGCCGTCGACGTTGATCAGCTGGCCCGTCAGGTAGCGGGCCGCGTCGGACAGCAAGAAGATCACCGCTCCTGCCAGGTCGGACGTGGCGCCGAGGCGGCCCATCGGGATCCGGCTGAGGATCCGCCGCAGGGGCTCGTCCTGGCTGAGCAGGTCCGATGTGAGCTGGGTCGGGAAGTAGCCCGGCCCGATCACGTTGGCCCTGATACCCGCCGACGACAGCTCCGTGGACAGCGAGCGCGCCACGCCGAGCAGCGCGGACTTGGACGCCGAGTACGGAGCGCCCCTGGGCAGCCCGATCGTGCTGGCCAGCGAGCCGATGAACACGTGCGAACCGGGGCGGCCGGCCTCTTGCTGCGCCCGGGCGATCGCGGTGCTCAGGAAGAACGGCGCCTCGACGTTGAGTGTCTGCACGCGGCGCCAGTCCTCCAGCGTGTACTCGACGGCCCACTTGCGGATCTGGACCCCGGCCGCGTGCACCACACCGTCGATCGGCCGGCGCGCCTGCACCGTCGCGACCAACTCCGCCAGGGACTCCGTCTCCGACAGGTCCGCCGCGTGCGCCACGCACTCACCGCCTCGGTTCTCGATGAGCTTGACCGTCTCGGCGAGCTGGTCGGCCGAGCGGGCGACGGCGGTCACCGAGGCGCCGCACAGCCCCGCCGACACCGCGATGCCCTGGCCGAGGCCACGACCCGCGCCGGTCACCAGCACGTGCCGGCCGGCCAGGCTGAACGCGGCGGGCCCCACGGCGATCTGGTCGTACCGGTCGTCGGGCTCGGTGATCATCGCTGCTCCTCAGGGATGGGATCGGGCGTGACAGGTGCCGGTGACTCGGGAGCCGGTGGTTCCGGGGCCAGCTCGTCGGCGGCGTCGAGGATGCGTTCGAGGTGGCGCCGGGCGGCCCGGCGGGCGGCCTCCCGGTCGCCCGCGAAGATCGCCTCGGCGATGGCGGTGTGCTCGGCGCGAGTGTGCTCCCTGGCGGCCAGGTAACCGAGGCTGGCCCGGTAGGTGTGGCGGAGGTAGTCGTTGATCGGGTTGACCGCGTGGCCGAAGAACGGGTTGTGCGCGGCGGCCGCGACGGCGGCGTGGAACTCCAGGTCGGCCTCCAGCGCGGCCACCTGGTCAGCGCCGGCCTCGGTGAACGCCGTCAGGGCGGCCTCGATCCGCCGGTCGTCGGCGGGTGTGTGGCGGGCCGCCGCGTGCTCGGTCATGTCCACCTCGAGCGCCAGCCGCATCTCCATGAGCTGGCGGAAGCTGCCCTGCTTGAGCTCCAGCAGCAGCCGGTACTGGCGCGAGAGGCTGGTGCCGTCGAACTCGGCGACGACCATGCCACGGCCGGGCCGGATGTCCACCAGGCCGCGCTCCACCAGGATCCGGCCGGCCTCCCGGACGACCGTGCGGCTGACGTCGTAGAGCCGGGCCAGCTCGGGCTCGGTGGGCAGCCGGTCGCCCGCGCGCAGGCCGTCCGCGATGAGCCCGTCCTTGATCGCCTCGGCCACGTCCTCGGACAGCCGGTGCCGGGTGGCGCCCGCCGTTCTGGCCGCTCGATCAGCCGTGGAGGACATCATATGATGATGCTACTTTTGGCTCCTCCAGCGTAGGAATCGAGGCCCGCCGTGCCCCCCGCTGTGCCCCCCGCCGAGCCGACCGTCGCGGAGCTGCTGCCCACGGACGCGCCCCGGGCGAACCTGGTCGGCCGAGTGCTCGACCCCGAGCTCGGCCCCTGTGTGGTGCTGGTCGACGGCACCGACTGCGTCGACATCACCGACCTGGCTCCGGTGGTGTCCGCGCTGTTCGAGCGTCCCGACGTGCTCGAGGTGCTCGCCGCCGGGCGTTCGTCCGCCGGCCCCTCGGGCGCCGACCGGCGGCTCTGGTCGCTGGACGGGCTGCTCGCCGGCACCGGCGCCCGGCTGCTCGCGCCGATCGACCTGCAGGTGATCAAGGCCGCCGGAGTGACCTTCGTGCGCAGCCTGCTGGAGCGGGTTGTCGAGGAGTGGGCCAGGGGCGACGCTTCGCAGGCCGCGCAGCTGCGGGAACGGCTCGGCGCCACGGTCGACCTCGCCGCGATCCGGCCCGGTTCGGCCGAGGCTGCCCGGGTGAAGGAGCTGCTGGTCTCCGAGGGGCGCTGGTCGCAGTACCTGGAGGTCGGCATCGGGCCGGACCCGGAGATCTTCACCAAGGCGCCCGTGCTGTCCTCGGTCGGCTGCGGCCAGTCCGTCGGCGTGCTGGCCCGGTCGTCGTGGAACAACCCGGAGCCGGAGGCCGTGCTCGTGGTGCGCTCGGACGGCACCCCGGTCGGCGCCACGCTCGGCAACGACGTGAACCTGCGCGACTTCGAAGGGCGCAGCGCGCTGCTGCTCGGGGTGGCCAAGGACAACAACGCCTCCTGCGCGATCGGCCCGTTCGTGCGCGTGTTCGACGAGTCGTTCGGGCTGGCGGAGCTGCGCACCCTGGACATCGAGCTGACCGTGACCGGCCGGGACGGCTTCCAGCTGCGCGGGGCCAGCTCGATGAAGGAGATCAGCCGCGACCCGCTGGACCTGATCCAAGCCGCTGTCGGCGAGCACCACCAGTACCCCGACGGGTTCGTGCTGTTCACGGGCACGGTCTTCACACCGACGCAGGACCGGTCGGTGCCCGGCGCCGGCTTCACCCACTCCGTCGGCGACCTCGTGCGTGTGGCCAGCCCACTGCTGGGCACGCTGTGGAACACGGTCGAGCACGCCGAGACGGCACCCCGCTGGGAGCTCGGTATCTGGGCGCTGGTCAGCAACCTGCGGGAGCGTGGCCTGCTCTAGCCGGGGCCGTTCGGCCAGCGGCGTTCGGCCGGGGTTGTTCGGCTCGCGTCGTTCAGCCGGCGTCGTCGGGGCGGAAGCGGCGGCGGTGCAGGGCGTGCATCTCGTCCTCGAGCTCGGGTACCGGGCCGGCGGCGACGACGTTCGGTGCCACCTCCTGGATCGGCAGCGGGCGCACCGGCGACGCCGGCACACCCCACCCGGCGAGCCAGCCGGCCAGCTGCGCGGCGGAGCAGACGTAGACGATCCGGCCGAGGCCAACCCAGCCGTGCGCGGCCGAGCACATCGGGCAGTGCTCGCCGGAGGTGAACACGGTCGCGGTGGCCCGCTGCGCCGAGGTCAGGTTGAGCTGGGCCCAGCGGGCGAGGTCGAACTCCGGGTGCCGGGTCTCGTCGCCGGCGCTGACCACCCGGTTGCGCTCCTCGGCCAGCACGCTGCCGTCCGCGGCGACGAGCACCGAGCCGAACGGTTCGTCCCCCGCCGCCAGCGCCTCGGCGGCCAGCTCCACACAACGGCGCAGGTGCCGCATCTCGTCAGGCGCCATGCCCCCATCGTAGAACCGAGCCTGCGGGCCGACCGAGCGGCGCGGAGCCGGCGGAACCCGTGTGCCAGGTACCCCGCGCCCGGTGTCGAGCCGCGCGGGCGGGGATCCGGGAGACTGGGGCAGGCGTCGACCGGTCGCCGCGCACCAGACCAGAGAAAGGCATGGCCACCCGCCCATGGACTTCCGCTCCGCGTACCGCCACGGTTTCGTCCGGGTGGCCGCCTGCACGCTGCGCACCGCGATCGGCGACCCGGCCG
>DATAYB010000078.1:0-15565 GCA_036272795.1 Pseudonocardia sp. | reverse complement strand
TGGTGACCATTGCGCTGGTCGGCGGGCTGTTCTGCTTCGCCATGCTCTACGGACCGATGGGCGCCTTCCTGCCGGAGCTGTTCCGGGTCCGCTACCGCTACTCGGGGGCGTCGGTCGCCTACAGCGCCTCCGGCGTCGTCGGAGGGGGGATCGTGCCGATCGTCGCCACCGACCTGTGGGCCTCGACCGGTTCCTCGGTACCGGTGGCGGCGCTCCTGATCGTCATCGCGGCACTCAGCCTGGCCTGCATCCTCGCACTGCCCGAGACCAGGGACCACCATTTCACCGACGGAGCAGGTCCGCGACCCGCAGGCCGAGGTGCAGCCGCAGCCGCTTTCCTCGCCTCCGACGAGGCCGCCTACATCAACGGCGTCTGCCTGCCGGTCGACGGTGGCCTCTCCGCGCGGGCGTCCTGACCCGCGTCTCGTCGGCCTGCCGTTACCGAACTCCACAGGAGGCAGGCTCTGACGCGCGAAAACCTGCCCCCTGTGGAGTTGGGTAACACGCGCCTCGTGTCCGTCAGCTGTACGCGGGGATCCACCGTGTGGCGCGCAGGGCGTCCTCGATCTCGGCGTCGGTGAGCTTCGGGGCGACGCCGTCCTCGACCGCCGCCTTCGCCACGGCGCGGGCCACGCTGGTGGCCGTGTCGGCGAGGCTGCTCCGGGCGGGCAGCAGGGCGCCGTTGGGGTTCTCGTGGATGGTGGCCGCGTCCGCCACCGCCGCCGCCGCCACGGTGAGCATGGAGTCGGTGACCCTGGTCGCGCGTAGCGCGGTGACCGCCAGCCCGATGCCGGGGAAGATGTAGACGTTGTTGCACTGCGCGACCGGCATCTCCCGGTCGGGGCTGTCGGCGGTGTGCAGGCGCATCGGGGGGAACGGCGACCCGGTGGCGACCAGCGCGCGCCCCTCCGTCCAGTCGGCGAGCTCCTGGGGCCGTGCCTCGCTGCGGCTGGTCGGGTTGGACAGCGGCATGATGATCGGCCGCTCGACCTGCGCCGCCATCGACCGGACGACCTCTTCGGTGAACGCCCCGGCCGCCGTGGACAGCCCGATCAGCGCCGTCGGGCCCACCGCCTTGACGACGTCGAGCAGCGACGCGCCATGGCCCTCGGAGGTGCTCGGCACGGCGCCCGGTGGCTGGGCGAGGCGCTGCTGCGCTGGGTCCAGGTCGGTGCGGTCGGTGGTGACGAGGCCGTTGATGTCGACGACGTACACCCGCGCTCTGGCGTCGGTCTCGGTCAGCCCGTCGGACATCATCGCCCGCACGATCTGCTCGCACACGCCGATCCCGGCCGACCCCGCGCCGAGCATGACAACCTTCTGCTCGGCGATTCGGGCGCCGATCGCGGTCACCCCCGCGGTCAGCGCGGCGAGCGCCACGGCCGCGGTGCCCTGGATGTCGTCGTTGAACGTGAGCAGCTGGTCGCGGTAGCGGTGCAGGATCGGCAGCGCGTGCGGCGTTGCGAAGTCCTCCCACTGCAGCAGCACGTCCGGCAGCTCCGTGGTGACCGCCTGGACGAACTGGTCGACGAAGTCGAAGTAGTCGTCCCCAGTGACCCGCCGGTGCCGCCATCCCAGGTACATCGGGTCGTCCAGCAGCTCGGCGTTGTCCGTGCCGACGTCCAGCACGATCGGCAGCGTGCGCTGCGGGGGGATGCCGCCGAGCGCGGTGTAGAGCGAGAGCTTGCCGATCGGGATGCCCATGCCGCCGACGCCCTGGTCGCCGAGGCCGAGGATGCGCTGGCCGTCGGTCACCACGATGACGTCGACCTCGGGACGCGGCCGGTTGCGCAGGATCTCGGCGATCTTGTCCCGGTCGGGGTAGGAGATGAACAGGCCGCGCGGGCGGCGGTAGATCTCGCTGAACCGCTGGCAGGCCAGCCCCACCGTCGGCGTGTAGACGATCGGCAGCGTCTCCTCGATGTGCTCGGACAGCAGCCGGTAGAACAGCGTCTCGTTCAGGTCCTGCAGTGCGCGCAGATTGATGTGCGCGGCGATGTCGCTGGCCTGGTCGCGGAACGCGGCGTAGGCGCGGGCCACCTGCTGCTCCAGCGTCTCCACGGTGCTCGGCAACAGGCCGCGCAGGCCGAGACGCGAGCGCTCCTCCTCGGTGAACGCGGTACCCCGGTTGCGCACCGAGTCCTCGAGGATCCGCAGGGCGACCGACCGCTCGTCCTTCATCGCTGCGCCGTTCCTCTCGTCGTGGCCGGTGGCCGGCCGGCGGGCCGCGTCAAGCCTGGCACGAGCGGTCTGAGTAAGCACGGGGGACGTGTCGGGCGGGCATCAGCCGACAGCGAAAGGATGAGCCGACAGCGAAAGGATTGGCCCGGCGGAGCGGAACTGGATAGACGTTGCTCCGTAGCCTTTGCGAATTTCCTCCGAGTCCGGGAGCCTGCATGCCACGCACCGAGGTCACGATCGATACCGAGGACGGCAGCTGCGCCGCCACCCTGCACACGCCCGCCGGGGACGGTGGCTGGCCGGCGGTGATCCTCTACGCGGACGCCGGTGGGGTCCGCGACACCTTCTACGCGATGGCGGACCGGCTCGCCGGGCTCGGCTACGCCGTGCTGCTGCCGAACTTCTACTACCGGGTCGGCGAGTACGAGCCCTTCGACGTGGCGACGGCGTTCGGGGACCCCGCTGAGCGCGAGCGCCTGATGAAGCTCTCCGCCAGCCTGACCGGTGAGATGGCGGTGCGCGACGGGGCCGCGTACCTGGAGTTCCTGGCCGGCCGCTCCGAGGTCACCGGCACCGGGGTGGGTACCACCGGGTACTGCATGGGCGGTCGGCTCTCGTTGATCACTGCCGGCAGCTACCCCGACCGGGTCGCCGCGGCGGCGTCGTTCCACGGTGGCAGGCTGGCCGACCCGGAGGACACGCACAGCCCGTACCTGTTCGCCGACCGGATCCGCGCCACCGTGCACGTGGCCGCCGCCGAGAATGACGCCTCCTTCCCGCCCGAGCAGTACGAGCGGCTGGAGCACGCCCTCACCACCGCCGGTGTCCGGCACACCATGGCGACCTACGCCGCCGCCCACGGCTTCGCCGTCCCCGACAACCCGACCTACGACCGCGCCGCCGCCGAGCGCCACTGGACAGCGCTCACCGACCTCTACGGAGCCGCCCTGCGCGCCTGATACGGAGCGCTCCGGCGCGGGCTCAGGGGTGGCGTTGGATGCGGATCTGGGCGGCCACCACGTTGCCGGCCCGGCGGGCGGCGTCCATCGACGTGACCGGACCGGGACCGCGCAGGCCGGCGTCGCTGGAGACGAGCAGGACGAGCAGTCCTCGCCGGTCGACGGCGTCGTACCAGCCGGCGGGGACGGCGGACAGGTCACCGTCGTAGAGCACTCCGGCCGGTTCGACCACGGTCAGCCGCCGGCCGTCCGGGGTGAGCGCACCGACCCAGCGCTCGAGGATCGGCAGGCCGACCAGCGCGGCCGGGTCGAAGGCGGTGAGCAGCGCAAACCCCTGGCCGAGCAGGTTGGACGCGATCATGTCCACAGGCTCGGCGCCCGGGTGGTCGTCGCTGGCGTGCACGGTCACCGAGGGCACGCAGGTCAACGCGGCGACGGCGCCAAGGTCCGGCCGCGTGACATCGGTGACCAGCCCCGGGGCGGCCCAGATGGTCACGCCGTCGGCGAGCGCCCCCGGGTCGGGCAGCCACCCGCTGTCGCTCGCCATGCCTACCTCGCATCCCGTCGGCGCTTCCGTCGCACCGCCGAACCGAACCGTCGACCGCACCGGAACCGTACGGCCCGCCATGCCACGTGTCAGGTTCCCGTGCGTCATCTGGGCGCCGGGTTGGGCAGTCGACTACAGACAGTCGCTGGCCGGGTACCGACCGCCCCCCGTCCGGGGCACGGGCCATATCCAGAGGTGGTGCTGGCTCGTTGGATCTTTTTGCGCACGCAATCAGCTAGCTCAGAGGGGGACCACCCGCGATGGACCCGATCCGTCCTGTCGTCGGCGGTGCGGTGGTGTTGGTGTTGGGGTTCGGTGTGTTCACCGCCGTGCACTTTGCCGGTGGTGGGGCGTCGATGGTGCCGCCCGTGCCGACGCCGACGAACTACCTGCCCGCACCGGCCGAGGGGTCATCCGTTCTGCCGTCCGCGCCGGCGCTCGCCGAGCCGCCGCGCCAGGCGCGCGCGGAGCGCGCCACACCCGCCCCCGCCGCGACCCAGCGGCAGGCCGCGCCTGCGCCCGCGCCGCGTCCGACGACCCGGCCGGACCCGGACCAGGATCAGGACCAGCTCCCGACGCGGGTGCCCGCCGACGTCCCGTACGCGTCCGGCGACCGGCTGCACCAGAGGTCGGTCGACGAGACCGCGCGCGACCCCCGGGCCGGCGAGGATCACTTCCGGGACGACAACAACAGGGTCGAGGATCAGATGATCCAGCGCATGTGCGACCGAGGCAACCTGCCGGCGGCGTACTGCGGCCCGGCGGATCGGGACAGCTACCCGCACCGCTGAGTCACCCCCGGCGACGTGACCTCGCCGGCTAAGCGGAAATTGGATTCCGTTTGAGGGGCGGCCGACCGCGGCCGGCCCGGCGTGGCCCTGCCACTGGACGTCACCGAAGCGCGGGCACTGGCAGACTCGGCACTGGCGCCGCGCGCGATCGAGGCCGCCATCGAGGCGAACCCGCTGGTGCCGGGGCGCGACGCCTAGCGGGCGGACACTACGAGCCGGGAGTGGTCTTCAGCGTGTAGAACGTCAGGCGGGCGCCGTCGGTGGCACCGGAGCTCGAGTCGCCCTGCTGGTAGGCGCCCGCCTGGAACCGCACGGTCGCGCCGCGGAACGGCTGGGGGATCTGCGTGGTGACACTGCGGGTGTTCGTGCCGTAGCTCGCGGAGAAGACCAGGTTGCCGTTGCCGAGGTCGCTGATCGTGTAGCTGAACCGGGCGCCGAGCGGCACACCGGTGATCAGCGGGTACTTGTCCGAGGTCGACCCGCTCTGCGCCTCCTTGACGACGACCTTGATGGTCCCGGCGTCGTAGTGCAGCATCACGAACGGCACGGAGCTGATGTCGTCGGCGCCGTGGATCTGGCCGATGATGATGTCCTGGTTGGCCGAGGGCGCCTGGGACACCACGAGGGTCGCGTTCATGGCGTGAGGGCTGGCGCCGGCCTTGAAGTTGGTCAGGCTGTCCAGCTCGGTACGCGGATGCTCCGAGTTCGGGGTGGTCGCCCCGTCCACCGGTGCCCAGAACTTGATGCTGCCGTCGTCGCCCCGGGTCAGCCACGGCGACTTGCTGGCCGCCGGGTTGACGTTGGCGGCGGTGCCCTTGTCGCTGGCCTCGGGAATGGTCAGCTTCCAGCCGGTGAGGCTGACCGGGCCGGTCGGCGGCGGCTTCGGCGCGGTCGAGGGCGGGGTGGACGGGGGCGTGGACGGTCCGGCCGACGGCGGCGTCACCGGCAGGGGCGTCGCCGGCAGCGGGAGGGGCAGAGGGGCGGGGGGAACCTGCGCCGTCGGGCGCACCGCGGCCATCCAGAGCGCACCGCCGAGCAGCGCGAGCACCACCAGCGCGATCAGCAGCCGGCGGGGCCAGGACAGCGCGGCGATCGACCCTCGCAGGCTGTGCGAGGGCCGGGCGGGCTCGGGGCCGGGTGCGGGCTCCGGCTCGGCCTCCTCGGCGGGGGCGGGGGCCGCCGGGCGGTCGGTACGGGGGCCTACCTCGGTCGGGGCGAGGTCGACCGGGTCCTCCGCCGGCGGCAGGAGAACGGGCGCGAATCCGAAGGGTGTCGTCAGCTGCTCGTCGAAGTAGAGGTCCTCGTCGGGAGCCAGCAGCTCACCGGTCGCGGGATGCCTCGGCGTCGGTATCGAGGTGCGGGGTGCCTGGGTCTCCGTCGTGCCGCTGTGCGCGGCACGGGCCCGCGCTGCGCGCGCCGCGGCGTTGAGGGCGGCGGCCGTCGGGTACGCGCGGATGGGCTCAGAGTGGGTGGGCTGCGCGGCGGGGGGCTCGGCGGTGGCCGTCTGTGTGGTGCCGGTCTGTACGGCGGCGGGGCGAGCGGCGGTGGTCTGCGCGGCGGTGGTCTGCGCGGCGGCGGGCCGCGCGACTGCGGTTCGGCCGGCACCGGTCCGGCCGGTGGCGGTTCGCAACGCGCCGGTCTGCTCCGTGGGGGTCCGCAACGCGCCGGCCTGCCCTGTCGGGGTCCGCAAGGCGCTGGTCTGGCCGGTGGCGGCTCGTCGTACGCCGTTCTGGCCGGTGACCGCACCCGCGCTGCCGTTGCGTGCCGCGCCGTTCTGGCCTGTGGCCGGGCGGGCCGGGCGCGCGGTGCCGTTGCGTCCGGCACCCGCCGGTGTCGTGCCGGTCAGGTACGCGTTGCGCGCCGCATCGTCGTCGGACCGCCGGTGCCTACCCCCGCTCACGAGGACACCCCGCGGTAGGACGACACTCCGCGGTGCGGGCGGCGAGCGACAGCGCGATGCGGTGTTCGGGGTGACACCAGTGGTTCCCTTCGTGTACCGGACATCCAGGGCACCGGCCCGACCTGCGGTGGGGAGTCCTGCAGGGGGACAGTCGTAGCCAGCGGCCCTCATGGCGGCGCGAGAGACATCCTCACGCAGCAGTCAACACGGTGATGCTAGGCAGGCGGATGGGGCTCAGGGTGTTACATGAGCGACGAGGTTACGCCGAAACGCCGATCGGGGCATCCGCGGGGCTCAGAGACCTCAGATTACGCCGTTCGGACCAGCGCATACGTCCAGTTGCGCGTTATCACACTCAGAAACCTCCGTCACTGACACGGCCCAACCGCCGACCGCGGCATTCAACTCGCCGAGCTAGGCTGAGATCGTGTGGAGTGCTCGGCCGGGTCTGCCGTGGTGGCTCTGGTACGCCATGGGTGGTGGACTGCCGGCCCGGTACCGCGGGTGGGTCCTGCGCGATGCGAGCCGGGACGGTTGGCGGCTGCGCCAGTTCCTGAGAGCGTTCCTGCAGATGTGTCCCGTGGCGGTGCCGATCCTGCTGCTGGTGCCAGGTCCGCTGTGGATCAGGTTGGCCGCGATCCTGCTCGGCTGGCTGGTGGGGCTGCAGTACGCGCTGTACTTCGTGGACGACGCGGTCGAGCGGCGCGTGCTCAAGGCGGGTTACCCGGTCGGCGCCGCGCAGGCCGCCCGGGACGCGCTGCACGCCGACGAGCGCGCAGAGGCGGCCGCCCGGTACGCCGCGCGCTACCGCTCCGGTGGCCCCTGAGGGCCCGTGCCACTCCCGAGGCCTGGAACATCCGGACGGTAGCGGGCGCGGGCGAGCTCCAGCATGTGCAGGGCAGGGCCGGCCGGCCTCAGCTCCGGCAGCGCCGCCGACATCACCGCCGCCGTCGCCGCCGGCTCGATCGGCCGGTACGTGGCGCCCGGCATGTGCAGGTTGCTCGTGCTGCGGGGGACCAGCGAGACACCCAGCCCGGTGGCGACCAGCGCGACCAGGCTGTGGTCGTTGGACGCCTCGTACACGATGTCCGGGGTGAACGCGGCGGCCCGGCAGGCGGCGGTGATCGCGTCGAAGGCCTCCGGGGCGGCCGCGCGGGGGAAGGCGACGAACGGCTCGGCCGCCAGCTCGGCCAGTGGCACCCGCTCGAGTCCGGCCAGCGGGTGCCGTTCTGGCAGCGCGGCGACCAGTGGCTCCGCGACGAGCGGGCACAGCGTCACACCGGGGTAGGGGTCGGTCACGCGCAGGAAGGCGATGTCGATCGTGCCGTGCGTCAGCGCCTCCAGCTGTGGCACCGCCTCCAGCTCGTAGACCAGCGGCAACACGTCCGGGTACGCGGCGCGGAAGGCCGGCAGCAGCTCGAGCAGTACGCCGGAGAAGCCGGACGCGACGCTGCCGATGCGCACCGCGCCGCTCTCGCCGTGGCCGACGTTGCGGACGATCCGGACGGTCTCCTCGGCGCGGGCCAGCAGCAGCCGCGCCTCGGTGAGTAGCGCCGCGCCGGCCGGCGTCACGCGGACACCCCGTGCGCCGCGCTCCAGCAGGCGCACCCCGAGCTCGCGCTCCAGCTTGGCGATCTGCTGGCTCAGCGGCGGCTGCGCGATGCCGAGCCGGCCGGCGGCGCGGGTGAAGCTGTGCTCCTCCGCCACCGCCACGAAGTACCTGAGGTGCCGCAGCTCCACGGCCGAACCATATCCAAATCATCTGGCTGCGCCCACCTAGCGATATTGGACATATGCCCCGGACCACGTTTTTACTGCTCGGAAGGGTGCTGGCGAGACCGTCCGTAGCGGTCAACGCGACCGCCAGCCACCGCGTGCCCCGAGGGCACTGCTTGGTGGAGGTGGCCCAGATGGGGACCGGACCTGTCCTGCTCGACGACGTACCTCTCTCGAAGTTCCACCTGCGGGTGACCGCCTACACGACCGGCGGCATGTTCTGCGACGGCTACATCCTCGGGATGATCGGCATCGCGCTGGCGGTGTGGGCGCCCCAGCGCGGCCTCTCGGCGGCGACGGAGGGCCTGATCGGAGCATCCGCGCTGGTCGGGATCTTTCTCGGCAGCCTGGTGTTCGGCCCCGTCACCGACCGGATCGGCCGCCAGACCATGTACCTGGCCGACCTGGCGCTGTTCGTCGTCGGCTCGGCGCTGCAGTTCTTCGTCGCGCAGCCCTGGCAGCTGGTGGCGCTGCGGCTGGTGATGGGCATCGCGATCGGCGCCGACTACGCCATCGGTGCCGCGCTGCTCGCCGAGTTCCTGCCGCGTCGCCAGCGAGGACCGCTGCTGGCCAGCCTGAACGCGGTGTGGACGGTGGGGTTCGTGGTCGCGTTCCTGGTCGGCTACGTCATGCGCGGCCTCGGGCCCGAGTCATGGCGCTGGATGCTGGCCTCCAGCGCGCTGCCCGCGGTGATCGTGCTGGCGCTGCGGATGGGCACGCCGGAGTCGCCGCGCTGGCTCGCCGCGCAGGGCCGTGCCGACGAGGCCGCCGAGGTGCTGCGCCGGTTCTTCGGGCCGGACGTGGTGCTCGGCGCCGAGCCGTCGACGCCGCCGCATGCCAGGCTCGCCGCGCTGTTCACCCCGCGCTGGCGCCGACGGTCGGCCTTCGCCGCGCTGTTCTGGTTCTGCCAGGTGCTGCCGTTCTTCGCGCTGTTCACGTTCGCGCCGACGGTGCTGTCCTCGCTCGGGCTGCGCGACGAGTTCGCGGGCGGCCTGGTGCTGAACGTGTTCCAGCTGTTCGGCGGGGTGGTCGGCGTCGTCGTGATGAACCGGCTGGCCAGGCGCGGCTTCGTGCTCTGGTCGTTCGTGGTGCTCGCGGTGTCGCTGCTGCCGCTGGCGCTGGTCGGCCACCCCTCCGCCGCGGTGGTCGTCGGCTCGTTCGCGGTGTTCGCGTTCGTCGTCTCGGCCGCCGGCAACCTGGAGACGGTGTATCCCTCCGAGCTGTTCCCGACCGAGCTGCGCGCCACCGGCGTCGGCTTCGCGGCGGCGATGAGCCGGATCGGCGCGGCGATCGGCACGTTCCTGCTGCCTCTGAGCCTCGTGCACCTCGGCAACCAGCTGACCATGGCGATCGGGGTGGTGGTGCTGCTCGGCGGCGCGCTGGTGGCCTGGGTGTGGGCCCCGGAGACCCGCGAGCTGACCCTGACCGAGGCGAGCGCGGGCGCCGCCGAGGCGACCCGGGTGGCGAGTTGACGAGGGCGGGCGGCGGGACCGACGCCGAGGTTGCCGTGGTCGGCGTCGGCACGATGGGCTCGATGACGTGCTGGCAGCTGGCTCGCCGGGGCGTGTCGGTGCTCGGCTTCGAGCAGTTCGCGCCGGGGCACGACCGCGCCGGCGCCGGCGGTGAGACCCGGATCTTCCGCACCGCCTACCTCGAGGGCGCCCAGTACGTGCCGCTGCTGCTCGCGGCGCAGCGGGAGTGGCGGCGGCTGGAGGCCGAGTGCGGACGTGACCTGCTCACTCTCGCCGGCGGGCTGATGATCGGCGACCCGGACGGCGAGTTCCTGCGCACAGTGCGTGCCAGCATCCGCGCCCACGACCTGCCGCACGAGGAGCTGGACGCCGCCCAGGCCGCCGCCCGCTACCCGCACCATCGGCTGGGCCCCGGCGAGGCGATGATCCTGGACCGTCAGGCCGGGTTCGTCCGCCCCGAGCTGGCGACGGCGCTCGCCGCGCTGCAGTGTGAGCGGATCGGAGGCCGGGTCATCCGGCGCGACCCGGTGCTCGACATCGCCCCGGACGCCGACGGAGTGGTGATCCGGACGGCCACGCGTACCTGGCGGGTCGGCCAGGTGATCGTCACCGCCGGCGCATGGACCCGTCGGCTGCTCGGCCCGGCGGCGCCCGAGCTGGACGTGCAGCGGCTCGTCATGACGTGGTTCCCGGCCCGCGATCCCGCGCTGTTCACAGTGGCCCGGTTCCCGATCTTCATCCGGCAGACCGGTGGCTACGACATCTCCGGTTGGCCCAGCATGGACGGTGCCAGCGTGAAGGTGGCGGTCAACTACGGCTACGACCGGGTACCCGACCCGGACCGGCTGGACCGGGGCGTGCCGGACCGGCTGCTCGCGCCGATCAGGTCGGCGGTCGCGGAGCTGCTGCCCGGCCTGCTCCCCGACCCGGTGCGGATCGGCGCGTACCTGGACGGCTACACAGCCGACCACCATGCCGCCGTCGGGCACGCGCCCGGGTTGCCGAACACGTTGCTGGCCTGCGGCTTCTCCGGGCACGGCTTCAAGCTCGCGCCGGCCATCGGGCTCGCGCTCGCCGACCTCGCCGTCGACGGCCGCACCGGGCTGCCGATCGACCACCTCGACCCGGCTCGTCGTCAACCCGCCCCTCGGCCCCGCCGGCTCGTCGCCGACGAGCTCGCGACGTTCCGCGACACCCCACTGCAACCACTCGGGAGGACATAGATGGACGCGCAGGTCGCCGTGATCGGCGTCGGCAGCATCGGCTCGATGGCGCTCTGGCGGCTGGCCGCCCAGGGCGTCGACGCCATCGGGTTCGAGCAGTACGCGCCCGGCCACGACCAGGCGGCCGCCGGCGGCGAGTCCCGGATCTTCCGCTCCGCCTACCTGGAGGGTCCGCAGTACGTGCCGCTGCTGCTGCGCGCCCGCGAGCTGTGGCGCGAGCTGGAGCGGGAGTCGGGGCAACAGCTGCTGACCCTCAACGGCGGGCTCATGATCGGGTCTTCGGACTCCGGCTCGATGCGGAACGTGCTGGTCTCGGCCGAGCGGTTCGACCTGCCGCACGAGGTGCTGGACACAGGCGAGATGGGCCGGCGCTACCCGCAGCACCGGATGCTGCCCGGCGAGATCGGCTTCCTCGACGAGTGGGCCGGGGTGCTGCGCCCGGAGTTCGCGGTGCTCGCGGCGGCCCGGTCCGCGCAGGCCAGGGGAGCGCGGCTGGTCACCGGCGAGCGGGTCAGCGCGGTCGAGCCGTTCGAGGGCGGCGTCCGGGTGCGGGCCGGCGACCGGACCTACACGGTCGAGCAGGCGGTCGTCACCGCCGGCCCGTGGACCGCCCGGTTCGCCCCCGCGCTCGCCGCCCACGTGACGCCGCGCAAGCTCGTGATGACCTGGTACCCCGCGCTGGACGTGCCGGCGTACCAGCCGGACCGGTTCCCGATCTTCATCCGGGAGTCCGGCGCGGTGCACGTCTTCGGCATCCCGACCCTGGACGGCGGCTCGGTGAAGGTGGCGCCGCACACCCCGTACGGCGACCTGGCCGACGGTGACGATCTCGACCGGAACGTGGCCCCCGGCGATCTCGACGCGATCAACCGCGCGGTGGCCGACCTGATGCCCGGGCTGGTCCCGACGCCGGTCCGGGTGGCCAGCTACATGGACGCGTACACCACCGACGGCCATGCCCTGGTCGGGCAGCTGCCCGGTACGGACAACGTGTGGCTGCTCGGCGCGTTCTCCGGCCACGGCTTCAAGATGGCCACGGCGTTCGGCCAGGTGGCCGCCGACCTGGTCACGGAGGGCAAGTCCACCCTCCCCATCGACCACCTGGACCCGAGCAGGTACCTCTAGCCACCGGGCAGGCGGGCCAGTTCGTGGCGCCAGGCGGTGTCGAGGTTGAAGCCGCCGCCGAGGTCGGGCAGCTCGGCGAGGTCGCGCGCCGGCAGGTCGGTCAGCGTGCCGCCGGCCGCGGTGACGGTGAGCGAGAGCCGGGCCAGGGTGTCGATGCTGACCGCCCGAAGCACCGCCTCCGGCACAGTCGCTCCCGTGCTGGTCAGCCCGTGCGCCCGGAGCAGCACCACGGGCCGCGTGCCCAGCGCCTCCACCATCTCGGTAGCCAGTTCCCGCGTCCGGATCAGCACCCCACGCGGGTAGACCGGCACTCCACCGGCGGCGAGGCGGGTGCCGGGGATGTCGAACGCCCCCACGATCGGCCGGATCGCGAGGCCGGCGAGATCGGCCGCCACCACCGCGGCGGGGTGGGCGTGCACCACCACGTCGACGTCGGGGCGGCGGCGCAGCACCTCGGTGTGCAGCGGCAGCTCGTTGGGCACGGTGTAGCCGCCGTCCAGCTGCCCGGGCGCGCCGGCCGCACCGTCCAGGTCGACCAGCCGGATGTCGGCGGGCTCGGTCCAGGCGAGCCCGCGCTCACGGGGCCCCCGGCAGCGCACCAGCAGCCGGTCGGCGTCGACGCGCAGGCTGATGTGGCCGAGGATGCCGGGCGCCAGCTCGCGGGCGGCGAGCACCCGGCAGGCCGCGGCCACCTCGGCGCGGCGTTGGTCCAGGTCGCTCAAGCTTTCACTCCGATACCGCCGTCGGGATGGGTCACGCCGCCGGTGATGCCCCGGGACCGGTCGGAGGCGAGGAACACGTAGCTCCACGCGTGGTCGGCGCCGGTCAGGGCGACACCGAGGGGGACGCGGGCGGCCAGTGAGCGGGCCCGGTCCGGGGTGTCGTCGAGTCGGCGGTGGGCGAGGCCGAGGCTGTCCAGCCCGCGCAGGTCGGTGTGCAGTGTGCCGCCCGGGGCGACGCCGTTGACGCGGATGTCCGGCGCCAGCTCGTGGGCCAGCGCGGTGACCAGGCCGCGGACGGCGAACTTGGCCGACACGTACAGCACGCCGCCGCGCCCCGGGTAGTACGCCGAGGTGGACTCGGTGAGCACGACAGAGCCCCGGGACTCATGCAGCGCCGCCCACGCGGCCTTCACCGAGTGCAGGTAGCTCTTCACGTTCACCGCGAACATCTCGTCGAAGGCGCTGTCGATCAGCTCGGCGGGCAGCTCGCCGAGCCCCCGGTAGAAGTCGAAGATCCCGACGCAGCTGACCAGCACGTCCAGCCCGCCGAACGCCTCCACCGTTGCCGCGACGGCCCGCTCATTGGCCTCGCTCGTGGTGGCGTCACCGGCCAGCACCGGCACGTCCGGCAGCTCGGCGCGCAGCGTGGCGCACTTGTCGACGTCGCGCTCCAGCACCGCGACCCGGGCGCCCTCGGCGAGGAAGGCGTCCACGACGGCCCGGCCGATCCCGGAGCCGGCGCCGACGACCAGGGCCCGCTTGCCCGCCAGCCAGTCAGTCACCGGGCGCCCCCTCGATCGGCAGCGGCGCGTGCGGATGGCCGAGCATCGCGGAGAACACCTCGTCGTTCTGCCACGTGAGCGCCTCCAGCTCCATCGGGCACAGCGCCACCCACTGGCCCGAGCGGGGCGCCGAGATGAGCAGCCGCGCGCCGTTGCGGGTGCGGACCTTGCGGACCTGGATCTCGGCGAACTCGTTGCCCAGCTCGATCGCCGGCCCCTCGAAGTCGTCCGGCGCGTGCTCCTCCGGCCGGCGCTCGTCCGACGGATCCGAGGACGCCTGGTACCCGGCCGTCACAGGAAGATCGCCAGGTTCTGCATGCGCAGCACGGACTCGTCCACGGCGATGGTCCGCCGGGCCAGCATCCAGTGCCCCGCCGACTCGGCCGCGCCATGAGGGTCGCGGCGCAGCACGTCCTCCCGCCCGGCCGAGACCAGCGCCGACTCCCGCACATCACCCCGGCTGCGGAACAGCAGCACCGCCGACTCCACGACCAGCTCGTCCGGCGTCGAACCCGCGAAGCAGCGCACGTTGGTCACGTAGTGGCGCAGCCGGGACGGCGGGTCTTCGGTCCAGGCGTGCTCGGTCGCGAACCGGGCCACCCGACGGTCCAGCGAGTACTTGTCCTCGTCGAAGTGCGCCATGCCCGGGGCGGTGTCGAAGCCGGCGCCGCGCGCGGTGGTGACCCGGACCGGCATCAGGTAGCGGATGTCGTCGGTGAGCAGCGCCAGCCAGGTCTCGTAGTCCTGCGTGTCGAGCAGGTAGGCCTCGTCGACGAGGAACTGGTGCGCCTGCTGGTGCCGCTCGTCGGAGAACGGCAGTGCGGTACCGGGGCGCCTGCGGCTGCCGACCAGCTGCCCGGTCACGGTGTGCCCAGCTCGGTGCGGGCGGCCTCGGTGACCGGTTGTTCGAGGCAGTCGGCCCACAGCCCCAGCATCGCGCGCTGGTTGTACTCGCCGTAGCCGACGTACGCGGTGCCCGGGCCGACCCAGTGCGCGAGCGGCGGGGTGACCGGCTTGTCGTCGTGCAGCAGGCCCATCCGGTTGTTCAGCAGCAGCCGCCGCGCCATCGAGCCGGCGGCCGTGGACGTGATCGACACCCAGTTCTCCACGTCGTCCTGCTCGAACATGCCGGTGCTGCCGAAGCACATCAGGTACGCCTTGTACGAGAGCTTCTTGAACTCCTCGGGGGCGGCGGCGTCCACCGCGAACCAGGACAGCACCTCCGTCTCGTCCGCGCTGATCGGTTGCCACTGCCGCACCGAGATGAACGGCAGCACTGTGTCTGCCCCGGCGGAGTCGGAGCTGTCCGCCACCTTCGGCCAGTTGTGCACGAAGCTCAGGTTCGGGAACAGCGATGCGGCGGAGACCATGAAGCCGTTCTCACCGATCACCCGCTGCTGCGCCTCCGACCAGGTGCCGCGCATGCGCTCGATCATCTCGTCCGGGTAGCCGACGTAGCGCAGCCGCTCCTCGAACGTGCCCGGCGGCAGCTTGTACGTGGTGCCACCGCCGCGCTGCGCCCAGTACAGCGCGCCCTCCTTGCGCTTGGACGCCTTGGGCTCTCGGAAGAGCCCGATCTCCACGACGCTCGTATGGGTCTGCGGCGTGTGGTAGCTGTCGCCGGCGAAGTTCTCGGCGCCGATCTTCCAGTTCGCCTTGACCCGCCACCGCTGCGGGCCGACGAGCTCGATCCCGGCCGGGCTCTGGTTCGCGTAGAAGTCCAGGTAGAAGGCGAAGTCGCCGAGGTACTCGCGCAGCGGAGGAGCGTCCGGGTCCAGGTTGATGAAGATCATCCCGCGGTAGCTGTCGAGGGCCGGCGCGGGCAGCAGGGTCTGCCCCTGGCGGCGGAACCCGTCCTCTCCGCCGTACGCCTCGCGGTGGAACGGCAGCCCGGTCAGCCGGCCGTCGTTGCGATAGGTCCAACCGTGGTACGGGCAGCGGAAGTGCGACGCGTTGCCCAGCTCCGCGCGGCACACCTGCATGCCCCGGTGCAGGCACATGTTGAACATCGCGCGCACCGTGCCGCCCTCGTCGCGGGCCACGATGAACGAGTCCTCCAGCACGCGGCGGACCACGTAGTCACCGGG
>DATAYB010000077.1:0-13965 GCA_036272795.1 Pseudonocardia sp. | reverse complement strand
TCGGGCTTGAGGAACGACGGTGGCGGCGGTGGGCCCCAGTTGAACAGGCCCTTGGCGCCCTCGTGGGCCTCCGGCGTCCACAGCTGGTCGTCGATGATCGAGTCCATGTCGGAGTAGTACTCGGAGAAGTTGCCGGCCGGGTCCTTCAGGTACCAGAAGAAGTTGGACCCCGCGTGGTGGCGGCCCAGGCCCCAGATGTGCCGCTCCGGGTGGTCCTCCAGCATGGCCATGGCACCCCGGCCGACCTCGTCAACGTCGTCCACCTGCCACGACGTGTGGTGCAGGAACGACACCGGGGCGGCCAGCGCGAGCACGTTGTGGTGGTCGGTCGAGCAGCGCATGAACGCGCCGGCCCCGGCGATCCGGTCCGACAGCTTGAAGCCGATGCCTTCCAGGAAGAACCGCTCGGTGGTGGCCACGTCGGTCGTGCCGACCACCACGTGGCCCAGCTTGCGCGGCCGCACCGCCGTCGCCCGTGACACGCCGGGGGCGCGCAGGTTGACCCGCTCCAGCCGGCCCGGTCCGTTGTACGCGGTGGGCGGCACGGTGGGCTGCTCCAGCCGGGGCCGGACGGCGACCACGGCACGGGCCCCGGTGACGGGCTCGACGGCGCTGACCCGGTCGGCGCCCCGGTCCACGGCCACGCCCAGCGCGGTGAGCTGGTGGTCGACCCGGTCCAGGTCGTCGCGGTCGTCCGCCCCGATGGTCAGCTCCACCAGACGCCGCGTCGGGGTGGCCACCAACCGCAGCTGCTCACCGCCGTCCAGGGTGTGGAAGCTCCACTCCCCGGTGGCCTCCCGGACGCCGGTCAACCCGAAGTCGGTGTAGTACGCGGCGGTCTCCTCGACGTTCGGGACGCCGATGACCACCTGGGCCAGCTGATGCAGTGCCATGCCTGACCTCCTCCGTGGAGCCGGAGAGGGCGCCGGCCGGGCCGGCCGGCGCCCTCGGCGCTCTATTCGGGACTAGCTCGCGACGAACTTCTGGCGCAGCTCACCGATGCCGGTCACGTAGCTGACCAGCTCCTCGCCCGGCTGCAGCCAGCGCTGCGGGTTGCGGCCGAGGCCGACACCCGACGGGGTACCGGTGAAGATCACGTCGCCGGGCAGCAGCGGCAGCACGGCGGACAGCCCCTCGATCACCTTCGGCACCGAGAACAGCAGCTGGGCGGTGGTGGAGTGCTGCACAGTCTCGCCGTCGATCGCGCAGCCCAGCTCCAGGTCGTCCGGGTTGTCGAACTCGTCGGGCGTGACGACCCACGGGCCCATCGGCGCGAACCCGGGGAACGACTTGCCGAGGCTGAACTGCGGCGCGGGGCCCTCGGTCTGGCGGATGCGCTCGGAGATGTCCTGCCCGACGGTGAGCCCGGCGATGTGGGACCAGGCGTCGGCGGCGGCCACCCGCTCCGCGCGCCGGCCGACCACCACGACCAGCTCGACCTCCCAGTCGGTGTGCCCGCCCGGTGGCAGGACCACCGTGCTGACCGGGCCGGAGATCGCGGTGCGGAACTTGGTGAACACCGGCGGGAACGTGTCCGGTGCGTCCAGCTTGGACTCTGCGGCGTGCGCGGCGTAGTTGAGCCCGACCGCGAGCACCTGCGCGGGGGCGGGCGTCGGCGCGCCGAGGTCAGCGGCTTCGAAGCTCTGGGCCTCACCGAGCTCGGCGCCCTTGGCCCAGCCGAGGAACTCGTCCCAGACGTCGTAGACGGCCTGCGGGTCCGGCCCGAAGCGGCCGCCGCTGGCCTTCTCGACGTCCACGGCGCCCTGCTCGGTGAACAGGCTCAGCCGGCCGGACAGGTTTCCGATACGCACTCCGCGTTCCTCCCTCGGTGTGGTGGACGGCGCGCGGGCGGACGCCCGGACCAGCCCACGGTCAAGCCTGCGATGAAAACCTCGATAGGTCAAGGTATTTTCAACTTTGCTTCAAGATGACGAACATGCTTCACTCTGGGGTCATGAGTCGCAGCGGCGTACCCACTCGCGCGGAGCGCGTGTACGCGGAGCTGCGCGCGGACATCCTGGCCGGCCGCCGCCAACCGGCCGACCGCCTGCCGTTCGCCGACCTGTCAGCACGCTACGGCGCGAGCATGGGCGTGGTGCGCGAGGCGCTCACGCGGCTGGCGGCCGAGGGACTCGTCGAGTCGGAGCCGCAGTACGGCTTCCGGGTCATGCCAATCTCGGCGGACGACCTGCGCCACCTCACCGAGGCCCGCCGCGCCATCGAGCCGCTCGTGGTCCGGCTGGCCGTCGAGCAGGGCGGCCTGGCGTGGGAGTCACAGCTGGTCGCCGCGCACCACCGGCTGGAGCGGACCCCGCAGCTGGTCGCCGACGATCCCGACCGGGTCAGCGAGGACTGGGCGGCGGCGCACGCGGAGTTCCACGAGGCGCTGCTCGCCGGCTGCCCGAACCCACGGCTGCGGGCCGTCGCCGCCTCGCTGCGCGACGCCGCCGAGCTGTACCGCCGCTGGGCCGTCTCGCTCGGTACCGACCAGGAGCGCGACATCCCCGGCGAGCACCGCGCGATGCTGACCGCCGCGCTGGCGCACGACGCCGACGCGGCCGCCGAGGTGCTCAGCGCTCACATCCAGCACACCACCAACGTGCTGCTCACCCACGCCGCCGGGGCGCCGCACCCCGGCGCGGACGCTGAGGCCCGCGCCGAGGACACGGCTTAGGAGTGCACCGCCGGCGCGGTCAGTCGCCTGCGCCCCTACCGAGCCGCAGCGCGATCGCAGCGCCGGCCGCCACCAGTACTACGCCACCCACGATCCAAGGCCAGGCCGGGATGCCACCGGACCCCGAGCCGTCGCCGCCGGGCCCGCCCACCTGGCCGGGCGCCGAGGCGGTTGCGTCGGCCGAGCTGCCGGCCGACTCGGCGGCCAGCACGCCGTGCCCCGGACCGGCCTGGGTCAGGGTGAACCGCACCGAGCCGCTCACCGGGTGCCCGTCGTCGGACACGATCCGGTAGCCGACCGTGTAGGCGCCGGCCGGGCCGAGGGGCTGCACCGGTGCGCTCACCGTGTTGCCGTCCACAGCCGAGGGGCCGGCCTCGTAGTGGTTGCCGTCCGGCCCGAGCACGGTGATCGTGCTGAAGTACTCCTTCACCGGCAGGTCGAACGTCAGCGTGACCTTGCTCGGGCCGGTGGCCAGGCTGGACCCGTTGGCCGGGTCGCTGGCGGTGAGCACGTCGTGCGCGAACGCGGTGCCGGCGCCGAGCAGCAGGGCCAGCCCGGCGAGCAGCCCGACCAGCAGCTGCCGGTGGACCTGCCGGTAGTGCCGGTGGCTCCGCCGCCCGTGCCGCCGCATCAGCTGTTCCGCCGGCCGCGCAGCGCGGCTCCGCCGCCGAGGCCGAGCCCGAGCGCACCGAGCACCAGGCCGATGCCGCCGAGCCAGCGCGCGGTGTTGTCCACCCCGCCCGCGCTCGACCCCGGTTCGGCGTCAGGGCCGGCCGACTGGGCCATGCCGTGCATCGCCGCGCCCATGTCGTGGGCGCCGCCGCCACCGTCGACCAGCTTCAGTGTGGGGGCGGGGTGCTCCGGCTCCGGGCCGCCCGGGGTCTGCGTCTGGTCCCAGCTGACCACGGTGCCGTCGTCGTAGGTCTGCACGGCGGGCATCACCAGAGAGTCGGTGTTGTCGGGCAGCGCGCCGAGGTTGACCTCGAAGTCGGCGAACTGGCCGGGGGCCAGCCGGACGCCGGGCTGCGCGGTCCAGGTGATCGTGTGCACCGCCTCGGTGACCTTGCCGTCGTCGGTCTCCACGGGCGGGTTCAGCGTGGTCTTGGCGGTCGTGGCCGTCCAGCCGGGCATCGGGGTGGTGAGCACCGACGGGATCGGGTGGTCGGTGGGCAGGGTGACCTCGAGCTTCACCGTGCCGGCGGTGGCGGACTCGGTCGGCACGCGGAAGGCGATCTTGGCGTAGCTGCCCTTGGCGGCGACCCCGGGCTGGGCGGTCACGTGTGCCTCGGCGATGCCGGACGTGACCATGGCGAGTGCGGCGGCGCCGGCCACCGCGAGGCCGGCGCGCAGCGGGGCGCGCCAGCGGGTACGGGAGGTGCTCATGGTGGTTCCTGTTCTCGGGTCTGCGCGCGCCGGGTAGGCGCGTGGCACGGCGCGACGGGGGCCGCGCCGGGAGGGGTGGGGGGTGTCGGGGATGGCGGAGCGGGTCAGTACCCGCTGGCCGTACATCGCCCCGGCGGGCCTCGGCGCAGGTGCAGCCGCCGACCGAGCACGCCGCGCAGCCGGCCGTCGAGTGGTCCGGTGATCGGGCCGAGCCCGCTGGGCAGCTCCGCCGCCCTCGGTGCCGAGCTGGTCAGCGGCAGGGCCCTGGCGAGCGCGTGCGCGACCGTGAACACCGCGTCCTCGGCGCCGGACAGCACCGCGGCCGTGAGGACGGTGGCCATGGCGTGCGCGCCGAGCATGCCGAGGGTGCCGGGGAAGGGGCTGCCACCGGCCGGGCCGGCGTGCGGGTCGGCGTGCGAGCCCGCGAGCAGCTCGAGCAGGCCGTGCAGGGCGAGCTGGGAGCCGGCGAGCATGACCAGGATGGCCAGCGGGCCGCGCCTGCGGTCGGCCATGCTGACGAGGAAGCCCGCGAGCAGCAGCGTGAGCACGACCAGCAGGCCGAGGTCCGGCATGGCGCCACCGGCCGCGCGGTGCCCGCTGTAGGTCAGCAGCGCGCAGACCGAGGCCGCCGCGAGGCCGCGCGCTACCCGCGCACCGCCTCGAGTCGGGACCAGGCTCACCGCGGCAGCGTAGCGGCCGCCACCGCGACAGGTCCCCATCGGCTACTGGACCGATGGGTATTAAAGGTGGGTCAGCGCACGTCAGTGCACGTCAGTGCACGTCGGAGGGGTCGGGAGGCACGGGCGAACTCACGCCGAGCAACTTCAGCAGCTGGGGTTCGATGCGGTCCAGCTCGGTGGCGACAGCCCGGTGGGCGGCCCTGCGGCGCTCGGTCGGCATCAGCTCGGCGGCCCGCACCGCGGCGGCCAGGTCGATCAGCCGGGGCTCGGTGTCCGCGGCGAACTTGTCGACGTCGGTGGCCCGGTCGCCCACTGTGCCGTTGGCGCCCCTCCCCCCCTTGCCGTCCTTGCCGGAGGTGGCACGTAGCTCCAGCAGCGCACCGGCGATGCCGTCGATCCGGGCGTGCAGCGCGCCGCCCTTGCCGCTGTAGCTGGTCAGCTCGCTCGGCGCGACGCCGAGCCGGCGGGCGCGGCGGTCGTCCCATGCGCCGCGGGCCGCGCCGGCGGCGCGCATCGCGATCGGGAGCAGCACCGGCGCCAGCACCTTGCCGACCGCGATGGCCCGCTTGGCATTGCTCGGGGTGATCAGGTCGGACCGGTTGGGTGCCGGGTCGGTCTCGCCGGCTGCCTTGGCCCGTCGCCGCTTCATGCGCGACACCCTAGCCGGGTGGATCACCTCCGGCCGTGCTCATCCACCGGACGCGCGTCTCGAGCTTGTCATCCGGACCCCCGGAGGGTGACCGTGACATGGCCATGGCGTTGCCGACGCACAACTGTCGGACCAGGTCTCTACCCTCTAGGTGTGACGGTGATTGCGGGCAGGGTGGCGCTGGACGCCGCCGCTGTGGTCCGCTGCCGCCGTCGGGTCCATCTCGATCACGACCCGTCGGCCGCGGGGGCGCCCCGCGCGCAGCCCGATCCGGCTCTGGAGCAGCGCCAGGCGGATGCGGTCAGCCATCGCGGCGAGGTCGGGGCGCGGCTGGCCGCCGAGTTCGGCGACCGCTGGCTGGCGATACCGCCAGGGCCGGCGTCGGCGCGCGAGCGAGCCACCTCGGCCGCGTTGGCCGCAGGCGTGCCCTACATCTGGAACGCGGTGCTGCCGCTGGACCTGGTCGGTGCCAGGCGCGGCGAGGTCGACCTGTTGGTGCGCGCGGAGGACGGCGGTTACCAGCCGCTGATCGTGGTGCGGCACCGCGTCACCGATCCCGGCTCCGGCGCGTTGACCAGCCCGTTCCTCCTGCCCAGGGCCGAGCTCGCGACGGCCGATCCGGCCCGCAGGCCCCGCTCGCAGACGCGTGACCAGCTGCGCCTCGCGCACCTCACCCGGATGCTGGGGGCCGCCGGCCACGCTTCGGAGCACGCGCTCGGCGGGGTGGTCGGGATGGATGCGGACGTGGTGCTCTGGCACGACCTGGTGGCCGAGAGCTGGCCCGGCGGCCGGAGCACGCTGCAGGAGTACGACAGCCGGTTCACCGATCGGCTCGCGGTGGCCAGCGCGGCGGTCAGTGGTGCGCCCGCGTTGGCCCAGCCGTCGCGGATCACCGAGTGCCGGCGCTGCCCCTGGTGGCCAACCTGCGAGGCAGTGCTGGCCGACCAGGGCGACGTGAGCCTCGTGCTGCGCGGGGAGGACGCGGTCGCGCTGCGGGGTGCCGGGGTGCACACGGTGGCGGAGCTGGCCCTGCTGGATCCGCGCGGGGAGCCGCCTGCCGCGCTGCACGGTATGCCGTTCCCCGACGCGGTGGCGCTGGCCAGGGCCTGGCAGCGGGGGCTGCCCGTGGTGCGCAGGGTGGCCTCGGTGCCGGTCGTGCGTGCCGACGTCGAGGTCGACATCGACATGGAGAGCTTCGGTGAGTCGGGCGCGTACCTGTGGGGCTGCCTGCTCACCACCCCCGGCGGGCCGCACCTGCCGGTGACGCTCGGCGAGGTCACCGGCTACCGCGCGTTCGCCACGTGGGAGCCGCTGCCCACCGACGACGAGGCGCGCTCGTTCGCCGAGTTCTGGGGCTGGCTGCGCAGGCTGCGCGCCCGGTGCGCCGAGCTCGGCCTGAGCTTCGCCGCGTACTGCTACAACGAGCAGGCGGAGAACCGCTGGCTGCTCGGCTCGGTCGACCGGTTCGGCGGCTACCCCGGGGTGCCCGGCCGGGACGAGGTGCTCGAGTTCATCAACTCCAGCCGCTGGGTCGACCTGTTCGCCGTGGTGAGCGAGTGGTTCCTGTGTGCGCACGGCAAGGGGCTCAAGCGCATCGCGCCGGCCGCGGGCTTCCACTGGCAGGACCCGGAGGCTGGCGGAGAGAACTCGATGCGCTGGTACCGGGCCGCGGTCGGCATGGACGGCGACGCGCCGGACCAGGTTCAGCGCGAGCGGCTGCTGCGCTACAACGCCGACGACGTGCACGCCACGCACGTACTGCGGGAGTGGATGTGCTCCCCGGCACTCGCCGAGGTGCCGCTGGCCACCGAGTTGTGACGAGTTCCTTGCGGCCGTCCGAACGGGCCTCCACCGGGGTCCCCCGGGTCCGGATCCGGCGTAACCTCGGCGTGGCGGCGCGGTCCGGAGCGATCCCGGTGACCCGCTGCCCAGCCGCTGGGTGCAACCAAGGAGCGACACGATGACTGGAACCACCGAAAAGGCCATCCTCGCGGGCGGCTGCTTCTGGGGCATGCAAGACCTGGTCCGCAAGCGGCCGGGTGTGGTCTCCACCCGGGTCGGCTACACCGGTGGCGATGTGCCGAACGCGACCTACCGCCACCACGGCACCCACGCCGAGGCCCTCGAGATCGTGTTCGACCCGACCCGGACCAGCTACCGCGAGCTGCTCGAGTTCTTCTTCCAGATCCACGACCCGTCGACGAAGAACCGCCAGGGCAACGACATCGGCCTGAGCTACCGGTCGGCGATCTTCTACACGAGCGACGAGCAGAAGCAGGTCGCCGAGGACACCATCGCCGACGTGGACGCCTCCGGCCTGTGGCCCGGCAAGGCCGTCACCGAGGTCACCGCCGCCGGTCCGTTCTGGGAGGCCGAGCCCGAGCACCAGGACTACCTGGAGCACTACCCGAACGGCTACACCTGCCACTTCGCCCGGCCGGGCTGGGTGCTGCCGCGCCGGCAGAAGTAGAGCCGGTAGTCAGACGGGCAGGGCTGGCCGCCGGTCAGGCGTAGCCGAGCTTGCGGCTGCAGCTGGGCCAGGCGTGCCAGCCCTGTTCTTCCTGGACCTTCTTGGCGACGGCGATCTGCTCGTCCCGGCTGGCGTGGTCCGCGGTGGGCGCGTACTCCGTGCCGCCGTAGTTGCGCCAGGTGCGGTCGTCGAACTGCAGGCCGCCCTTGTACCCATTGCCAGTGTCGGCGTCCCAGTTCTCGGTGCTCTCGCACTGCGCCAGCTTGTCCCACTGCGCGTCGTGCGCCTGCGGGGTCACGGGCGCGCTGTGCCGGCGGGTGGATGACCCGTGGGATGCCTTCGGGGTGGCGTGGCGGCGGGCGTGGCTCGGAGTGCTCGAGTCGTCGGAGTCGTCCCAGTCCGAGGAGCGCGCCGCGTGCTTGGCGTGGTACCAGCTGGGGGAGTCTTCGTCGGAGGACTTGCGCGAGCTCGAGTCGTCCGAGTCGTTGTTGTTGTTGTCGTCCGAGCTGTCCGCGTCGTCCGAGTGGCTGCGCGAGCGGGATGAGTCGTCGTCCGATGAGTGCTTGTAGTCGGCGTGGCTGAAGCGCGACGAGTTGTCGTCGTCACCCCAGTCGTCGTCGCCGTTCCAGTCGGAGTCGTCGGCCCGGCTGGACGAGTGGTGGTCGGCCCAGCCGGTCGAGTCGCGGTCCGTCGGCGCCAGCGGGGACGCCATCGCCGAGCCGGCCATGGCCAGCGGCGCCGTAGCCATCACGGTCAGCGCGCCCGCCCTGGCGAGGCGCACGGCGGTCTTCGTCGGCTTGCGGTGGCGACCGGACATCGGACTCCAGACACAGGGCGGGCCTCGGGCGAGGACGAGCTGAGCGGGGTCGACCTACACGGGGAGCGAGGATCGATAGGCTCAGCGTAATCGAACCGAGACGAATGGCAACACTCAGTAGACGTTGTGTCACGCAACGTCGGTGAACTGGCTGTTCGGCGCGGCCACCGGCGCGGCCTTTTCCGCACCGCCTCCGGCACGGGTCCGGGTTAGTGTGCGGGTATGACCGCCGTCGAGCGTCCCTACGGTTCCTGGCTCACGCCGATCACCTCCGAGCTGGTCGTGGACGGTGCCGTGCGGCTCGGCGAGGTGCGGGTGGACGGTGCCGACCCGGTGTGGTCCGAGCTGCGGCCGTCCGAGGGTGGCCGTACCCAGCTGGTCCGCCGTAGCGCCTCCGACGGCGGCGGCGTCGACCTGCTGCCCGCCGGTTTCGACGCCCGTACCGCGGTGCACGAGTACGGCGGCGCGGCCTGGTGGGTGCGCGACGGGATCACGTGGTTCACGAACTGGGCCGACCAGCGGCTCTACCGGCTCGCACCCGGCGCCGACCCCGAACCCCTCACCGCCGAGCCCCCGGTGCCGAGGGGGGACCGCTTCGCCGACGGCGTGCTGAGCCCGGACGGCGCCGTGATCGTGTGTGTGCGGGAGCGGCACCCGGTGGGCGGCGGGGGTGCCTCGGCGGTGCGCAACGAGATCGTCCGGCTGGCCGCCGACCGGCCGTCGGAGCCCGAGGTGCTGGTCACCGGGCCCGACTTCGTCGCCGCGCCCCGGTTCTCCCCGGACGGCCGCGCGCTCGCCTACCTGCGCTGGAACCACCCTTCGATGCCCTGGGACGCCACCGAGCTGGTCCGGCTGGACCTGGTGTCCGGCGAGTCCACCGTGCTGGCCGGCGGCCCCGCGGAGTCGGTCAGTGAGCCGAGGTGGACCCCGGACGGCGCGCTGTGGTTCGTGTCCGACCGCAGCGGCTGGTGGAACCTCTACCGGGAGTCCGGCGTCGGCGGTGGTGCCGGCGGGGTCGGTGGTGCCGGCGGCGTCGAGCCGATGGTGCTGCTCGACGCGGAGATCGGGATGCCCGGCTGGGCGTTCGGGTCGGCGCGGTACGCGGTGCTTGCGGACGGCCGCGTGGTGTTCGCGCGCCAGCGGGACGGCTACGACGGGCTCGCGGTGCGCGAGGTCGACGGCACGGTGACCGAGCTGGACCTGCCGTTCTCCTCGTACACGAGCGTGCTGGCCGCGGGGCCGGGCGCCGTCGTGGCGATCGCCGGCAGCCCCACGGCGGGGTCGACGGTGGTCAGGATCGACCTGTCGGCCGGCCAGCCGGTGGCGACCACGCTGCGCCCGCCCCGGGACCTCGGCCTGGCACCGGAGTACCTGTCGGTGCCCGAGCACGTGTCGTTCCCGAGCCCGGCCGCCGCCCCTGGTGCCGCCGAGCGCACCGCGCACGCACTGTTCTACCCGCCGGCCAACCCGGCGTACCGGGCGCCGACCGGCGCGCTGCCGCCGCTGCTCGTGGTGATCCACGGCGGCCCCACGTCCAGCGCGCAGCCCGTGCTGCAGCTCGGCGTGCAGTACTGGACCAGCCGCGGCTTCGCGGTGGTCGACGTGAACTATGGCGGGTCGACCGGCTACGGGAGGGCCTACCGCGAGGAGCTGCTCGGCAACTGGGGGCTGGTCGACGTGGCCGACTGCATCGCCGCCGCGAGCTGGCTGGCCGAGCAGGGCCGTGCCGACCCCGCACGGCTCTGCATCAGGGGCGGCTCGGCCGGCGGCTACACGACGCTGGCCGCGCTGGTCCGCGCCGACACCCCGTTCGCGGCCGGCGCCGACCACTTCGGCGTGTCCGACCTGGCCGCGCTGGCCGCCGAGACGCACAAGTTCGAGAGCCGCTACCTGGACCGGCTGGTCGGCCCGTACCCGGAGGCGATGGAGGTCTACCGGAAGCGCTCGCCGATCACCCATGTCGACCAGCTCGCCCGGCCGCTGATCGTGCTGCAGGGCAGCGAGGACGCCGTTGTGCCGCCGAGCCAGTCCGAGGTGATCGTCGAGGCGCTGCGGGCCAAGGGCGTTCCGGTGGCGTACCTGCTGTTCGACGGTGAGCAGCACGGCTTCCGGCGCGCCGAGAACATCCGGCGGGCGATGGACGCGGAGCTGTCGTTCTACGGCCAGGTGCTCGGGTTCGAGCTGCCGGCCGAGGAGGGCATCGAACCGGTCACCATCGAGAACCTGTCGACCACCGGCGCCCGCTGAGGCTCTGCCGTGGCGCCGCGGCCCGGCGAGGCTCGCCGCCGGCTCAGGCGGGGGTCAGTATGACGACGGGGATCTCCCGGCCGGCCGTGCGGCGCTGGTAGTCCGCGTAACCCCGGTAGAACCGGACCGAGGCGTCCCAGATCCGGTCCCGCTCGGCGCCCGCCGCCTCGGAGGCCACGTACTCGCCGCTGCGGGCTCCGGCGAGCACCGTCACCCGGGGGTTCTTGCGCAGGTTGTGCAGCCAGGACGGGTGGCTGGTCGCGCCGCCCTTGGAGGCGATGAGGGTGATCCGGTCGCCGTCCGTGCCGTACACGAGTGGCGTCTGCCGGGCCTCGCCGCTGCGCGCGCCGGTGGTGGTCAGCAGCAGCACGGGGTAGCCGACCGTGGTGCTGTACCGCCCGCCGGTGGCCCGCAGCAACGGCCTGTCCAGGTGCGGCAGGACCCGGACGTAGAGGAACGCGCCCACCCTGGACCCGGCGGCCCGCTGGGCCAGGTCGCGCATGCCGCTCATGCCCTGCTCCCACTGGTCGTCCGCTGTCGGTTGTTCACCCCGCCGAGTGTGCGCTCCGGCGCGCGACGGGTCTTGGCCGATTCTGCACGCCCCCTGTGCACTTCGTGCACGCCCGCAGCGCCCACCATCGGGGGGTGGTCACACCTCGCCGCCGCCCCCGGCGCAAGACTCTGCCGACTTGTCGTAACCCCGTGAGTGGCGAGTGTGGCTTTGGCCCCACTCGCCACTCACGGGTTGCTCGGCGGCCCCGACGCAGGTCCGGGCGCTGGAACGGGGGAACCATGATCGGATCGATGGCGCGGCTGGCCGTGCCGAGGGCGCTGGCGGTCGGCATGGCCGTCGGTCTCGCGGCCGTCGGACTGGCGGGGTGCGGTTCGTCGACTTCCACTTCGGCGGGGTCGGCCAGCTCGGCGGCACCCACGACGTCGACGAAGCCGGCAGCCAGCCCACTGAAAGGCGCCGACTGGGCCAAGGTGACGAGCTTCCGCTGCCCGGCGCCGGACCAGAAGGTGCTCGTCGACCATGTCACGTACGGCGACATCACCGGCGACGGCGTGCCGGACGCGGTGGTGTCCCTGACGTGCTCGACCGAGACCTCGTCCAACCCGTTGCGGGTCGAGGCGTTCGACGGCACGTCTCCGCAGGCCCACCCGCGCTCGCTCGGCGTACTCGTCTCCGAGACGGACCCGCTCTACGTCGAGGAGGCCGAGGTGACGATCGCGCAGCCCACGGTCACGGTGTCGGGCAAGGGTGTCGGCCCGGACGCTGCGCTGGCCGCCGGCGCGCAGGTCGAGTTCAGCCAGACCTTCACCTACCAGAACGGCACAATGCACCCCGGCCCCCGCAAGACCGGGACCGGCTGACCGCACAGACCTTTCGTGCCGGCCGGTCCGGCCGCTCAGCTCGCTCGGACCGGCCGGCCACGCGGCTCGCTCAGACCGCCGTCCGGCCACCGTCGGCCGCGACCACGGCCCCGGTGACGTAGCTGGCCTTGGGCGAGGCCAGGAACGCGACCACCTCGGCAATCTCGCTCGGGTCGGCGGCGCGGTTGAGTGGCGTGGTGGCGCCCAGGGTGTCGAACAGCTCGCGCGCCTCAGGGCGGGTGTAGACCGGTCCGGGGGCGACCGCGTTGACCCGGACGCCGCGTGGGCTGAACTCGGCGGCCCACGCCTGGGTCAGCGAGGCGAGCGCGGCCTTGGTCGCTCCGTACGCGCCGGCGGTGGCGAGGCCGAGCGAGCCGGCCATGCTGCTCATGTTGATGATGCTGCCGGCGCCCCTGGCAGCCATGCCCGGCCCGAACGCGGCCACCAGGAAGTACGGTGCGCGCACGTTGGCGGCGAACATCCGGTCGAAGTCGGCCACGCTCAGGTCGGCGGTGTCGCCCCACACGGAGAAGCCGGCGTTGTTGACCAGCACGTCGACGTCCCCGACCTCGGTGACGAATGCGGCGAGCTCGGCCGGGTCGCTCAGGTCGGCGCCGACGAACCGGGCCCGGCCGCCGTCGCGCTGGATCTCCTTGACGGTGAGCTCGCCACGGGCGGCGTCGCGCCCGTGCACGATCACCTCGAACCCGTCGGCGGCCAGCTTGCGGGCGACCGCCTGGCCGATGCCCGAGGTCGCGCCGGTGACCAGGGCGGTGGGAGTGCCTTCGCGCTGTGTCGCGGACATGGTGTGCCCCTGCTCCGAAGAATTGACCAGACCGGTCTGTCTGAATCGCTGGGTCGAACGTAGACAGACCGGTCTGGTAATGTCAAGGAATGGCGAGCAGGGACTCCGAACGACGTACGGCCAGGGAGCGGCTACTGGCCGCGGCCAGCGAGCTGTTCTACGCGGAGGGTGTCAACACGGTCGGGATCGACCGGGTGATCGAGCGGGCCGGGGTCGCCAAGGCGACGTTGTACAGCGCGTTCGGCAGCAAGGAGGAGCTCGTCCGCGCCTACCTGCGTGCCCGGCACGCGGCTACCGAGGAGCGGATGAGCCGCGAGCTCGAGTCCCGCTACCGCACGCCCAAGGAGCGGCTGGTCGGGGTGTTCGAGGTGCAGGGCCTCTCGTTCACGGACCCTGACTTCCGCGGTTGCGCGTTCATCAGCGCCAGCGCGGAGGCGCGCCCGGGCGGCGCCGTCGAGGAGGAGTCCGCCGACTACCGGCACTGGGTGCACACCCTGTTCTACGACCTCGCCCAGCAGGCCGGCGCGACTGACCCCAAACAGCTCGCACAGCAGCTCGTACTGGTCTACGACGGAGCCGGCATCGGCGCCTGGATGGACCGTGACCCGAGCGCCGAGGCCGCCGCCCGCACGGTCGCCACCGCACTGGTCGCCGCCGCCATCCCGGGCGACTGACGGGCTAGAGCGCTCTAGAGCGCCTCGAGCCGGATCGGGAGGCCGTCCGTGGGCATCGGGCCGGTGCCGTAGCCGATCGGCGGCTCGTAGCCGGCCGGCACGCTCCACCGGTACCGCAGCAGCAGCTGATGCATGATCGCCTTGACCTCCATGCCGCCGAAGTGCAGGCCGATGCACTTGTGCGCGCCGCCG
>DATAYB010000076.1:0-1529 GCA_036272795.1 Pseudonocardia sp. | reverse complement strand
TCGGACTGCCCGCGCTCGACCGACAGGATGCCGCCGCGCACGATCTCGGCCGAGAACGCCGCGGTGTCGACGGTCAGGCCGACGAAGGCCGCGAGGACGCCGGTGAACAGGTGCGCGGTGCTGACCGTGACGAACTCGTGCCCGAACGGGACGCCAAGCGACAGCTGCGGGTAAAGCGACGCGATCTCGTACCAGAACAGCAACTGCACCAGGGGCGGCACCGAGCGCACCAGCCACACGTAGCCGAAGCTGAGCGTACGCAGGACCGGGTTCGACGACAGCCGCATGGCCGCCAGGCCGATGCCGAGCAGGAAGCCGCACGCCATCACCGCCGCGGTCATCCACAGCGTCAGCACCAGCCCGCGCATGATCGACCCGGTCGCGAAGTAGTCGCCCACGACGTTCCACTGGAACCGGCTGTTCGTGACCAGCGTGTGCACCAGCATCGCGAACAGCACGAGCACCAGGGCCGCGCTCACCCACTGGCCGGGGCGGCGCGCGCCCACCAGCCGGGCGTTCAGCAGCTGGTCGTCCTGTTCCCGGACGGCCAGCTGCCGAGGAGAGCCAGATATGGGGGGAGACGTCACGCACCGGTCCGTTCTCGCTGGGCGCCGCCACCAGGCGGCGGCCGTGAAGCCAGGCTGACACGCCGTCTCCGGCGATGTCAATAATTACGACCAATTTAGTCGGTTTAATCAGGGGCGCCAAAGCTGATGCCTTGTATAGTTAAACTACCGGAAAGATGGACAATGTGGAGGTGGCGATGCGAGAGGCCGCGGCGGCTCTGCGGTTTCACTGGTTCCTGCCCACCAACGGCGACGGGCGCGACATCGTCGGCGGCGGTCACGGCGTCGCGACCGGGGCGGCCGGCCCGATCAGGCCCGCGACGCTCCAGTACCTCGGGCAGATCGCCCGCGCCGCTGAACAGCTGGGCTTCGAGGGCGCGCTCACCCCCACCGGGGCGTGGTGCGAGGACGCCTGGCTGGCGACCGCCATGCTCGCCGGGGTGACCGAGCGGCTGAAGTTCCTCGTCGCCTTCCGCCCCGGCCAGGTTTCACCGACGCTGTCGGCCCAGATGGCCTCGACGTTCCAGCGGCTGTCGGGTGGCCGCCTGCTGCTCAACGTCGTGACCGGCGGCGAGTCCGCCGAGCAGCGCGCTTACGGCGACTTCCTTGACAAGGAGCAGCGGTACGAGCGGACCGCCGAGTTCCTTGACATCGTCACCAGGCTGTGGCGCGGCGAGACCGTGACCACCGCCGGCGCGCACCTGCGGGTCGAGGGCGCCCGGCTCGCCAGGCTGCCTGAGCCCGTGCCCGACATCTACTTCGGCGGCTCGTCGCACGCCGCGGGGCCGGTCGCCGCGCGGTACGCCGACGCCTACCTCACCTGGGCGAGCCGCCGCGCGCGGTGGACAGCAAGCTCCGCTGGATCGAGGCGCTCGCGGCCAAGGAGAGTCTCGACCCGCCGCGTTTCGGCATCCGGCTGCACGTCATCACCAGGGACACCGCCGACGAGGCCTGGCGCGTCGC
>DATAYB010000075.1:0-18118 GCA_036272795.1 Pseudonocardia sp. | reverse complement strand
GACGGTGCCGCGACGCTGTTCTCCTACACCGACGAGCCCGTGCTCCGCTCGCTAGGCCTCTACCGCGACGAGTGGCTCTGACCGTCCTGGGGCACTCAGGCTGACCGCGATCGCCACACAGACCGTGCCCTCACCACACAGACCGCGCACAGTCTGTGCTGGAGGTACACGGTCTGTGCGGACGGGGGCGATCGCGGCCGCGCGGGTCAGGCCCGGGGCGGGGTGAGCGCGGTGAGCAGGTCGGTGCCGATCGGCACGCCCAGCCCGGTGCACGCGTCCCAGCCGGGGCCGGCCTTGTACGCGCCGTTGCTGCCGCTCGTGATGTCCCGGAAGCCCTTGCTGACCGCGCCGGCCCGCACGGCGGTGTACAGCGTGGGCGCGAGCAGGCCCGGCGCGTGGCCGGTCGCCTGGGCGAGCCTGGCCACCAGGGCGGCCCACAGCGGCGCGACGGCGCTGGTGCCGCCGATCACGGTGTTCTGGCCGTCGACCCGCACCTGGTAGCCGGTCTGCGGGTCGGCCACCGCCGCGACGTCCGGCACGCCCCGCCCGGTCCGCGAAGTCTGGCCGGACGAGCCGCTCCGGGCGGGCACACCGGCCCCCTTCTGCCAGTCGGGCAGCGGGAACGTATCGCTCACGCCACCACCGGTCGACCCGCCGCCCGCGCCGTTGTTCCACACCGTCTCCGAGCTCACCGCGCCGGTCGTGGCGTCGGCGACCAGCCTCGTCCCGCCGCAGGCCAGGGCGTGCGGGCTCGAGGCGGGGAAGTCGACGTGCGCGCGGCCGTCCTGCCCCTGGTCGGTGCTGCCGTCGTCGCCCGCGGCCACGGTCACCGTCACACCGAGCGCGGCGGCGTCGGCCAGCGTGTCGTCCAGCGCGCCCCGCGCCTGCGCTGTCCAGCTGTCCTCGCTGGCGCCCCAGCTGATGCTGATCGCGGCCGGGGTCGGGGTGGCGTGCGCCGCCTTGGCGACCGCGTCCACGAAGCCGGCGTCGGTGTTCGGCGCGAAGTAGACGACGAGGGTGGCCGCCGGGGCGAGCGCGCCGGCCACCTCGATGTCCAGCATGACCTCGCCGTCGGCGCCGTCGGTGCCCCCGGGGGAGTTCGTCGCGCCGTCCACCTCGACCGCGCTGATCGCGGGGGTGTGCATGCCGAGGCCGGTGAAGTAGGTGTCCAGGTCGGCCTGGGTGTAGCCGCCACCCAGCTCGAGGATCGCGATGGTCTGGCCGGTGCCGTCGGTGTCCGGCGGAAATCGGTAGATCTGGCCGAGCTGCGGCGGCGAGTAGCTCTGCGTGACCGCGTGCGGGTGGGCGATCCGGGGGCGGGCCTGCGGCCGGTCGTCCAGGCCGAGTACGGCGGTGACCACGCCGTCCCACTCGGCCGGGATGCTCAGCTCGCCGGTGCGATAGCGGTGGGCGGCCTGGCCGGGTGGGTTCACCTGGCGCAGCGAGGTACCGAACAGCCCGGCGAGCAGGCCGGCGCCGCCGCGCAGCCGGACCTGCCGGGTCGCCGCGTCCGCCGACACCACCTGGGCGCCCCGACGGGTGGCCTCGGTGGTGACGAGCTCCAGGTCGGCGGGGTCCGCGCCGTGCCGTCGCGCGAACTCCTCGGCGGGGATCGGCTCCCCACCGGTCGGCGCGGGCAGCGGTGCCCGGCGGCGCAGCACTACCGTCACCTCGATCTCGGTGTCCGGTGGGAGCGGGGCCGACGCCTCCTGCCAGGCCGCCACCGCCTCCCGCGCGCTGCCACCGAGGGATACCGACCGAGGGCCTTGCGGCACCGCCGCCACCTCCATGCTGTGTCGCGGGCCCGCCGTCGTCCGGGTGGATGATGATCGCCCGCGGGCCGCATTGTGCCAGGGGTCCGGGAGGTGCACCGGGTGTGGCCGGGTCAGGCTCGTTGGCACTGAGACGCTGACAGAATCCGCGACTCACCCTGGCAAAATCCGCGACTCGCGGGGATGTTTTCGGGGTGAACGGCGGTGGTCAGCGGAGTTGCATGGCGCCCGGGAAGACGTAGTAGAACAGCAGCGCGATCAGGATCAGGTACGCCAGGATGACCAGCGTCCATGACATGTTGTAGCGGATCACGTCGCCCTCCTTGCGGACCATCGACGTGGTCGCGACACCCACGCTGGCGGTCTGCGGGGCCACCGGCTTGCCGACCTCGGCGCCGACGGAGTTCAGCGACGGGAACAGCAGCGGCGGCGCGCCGAGCAGCTTCGCAACCGACAGCTGGAACGCCCCGAACACCGCGTTGGACGACGTGTTGCTGCCGGACAGGGCCACCGCGATCCAGCCGAGCACCGGGGCCAGCACGACGAACACCGGGCCGATCTTGGCGAACCCGTTGGCCATCGAGTTGGCCATGCCGGAGTAGTTGAAGGCATTGGCCAGCCCGAAGATGAACGGGGCCACGAGCAGCGCGCCCCACATCTGGTGGAAGGTCTCGCCGAAGGTCCGCTTCAGCTGCGCGACGGTCGGCCGCAGGAAGGCCAGCACGAGCAGCCAGGACACCAGGATTGCCGTGCCCGCGACGAACGGTGCCCACTTGAAGCTGACGCTGGCGGCCTTGTGGTCCAGCGAGCTGATCGCCTTGACCGCGGGCGCGAACGGGGCGTAGCCGGGCAGCGGCGACCACGGGCCGGTCCAGATGACGACCACGACGACGAGGATGCCGAACGGGACGAGCCCCCGGACCGCCGCGCGCGCCCCGATCCGCTCGCCGGGCAGGGCGGCACCCAGCCGGGCCTGGCTGGTCGCCGGGTCGAGCGGCACACCACCGAACCCGAGCGGCTCCTTCGGCTGCCAGAACTTCAGGAACACCAGCAGCGCCGCGAAGCACACCAGCGAACCGATCACGTCCGGCAGGTACGGGCCGAGGTACTGCGACGTCGGGAACTGGCCGGCGATGTAGCCCAGCGAGCCGACGATGCCGAGCGGCCAGCCGTCCCGCAGCCCCCGCCGCCCGCTGACCAGGTAGATCAGCACGAACGGGGGCAGCAGCGCGAGGATTGCGACGATCTTGCCGATGGACGCGGAGAGGTCCATCAGGGGCAGCCCGGTGACCGCGGCCAGGCCGATGATCGGGGCGCCCAGCGCGCCGTAGGACACCGGGGCGTTGTTGGCGATCGCGGCCACCCGGATCGCCGCGAGGTCGGCCACACCCAGTGCGATCAGGATCGGCGCGACCACCGCCCACGGGTAGCCGAAGCCGACCAGCCCCTCCATCAGCGCCCCGAACGCCCAGGCCATCAGGATCGTCTGCACCCGGATGTCCGCCGTGGCCTGCTGGATCAGCCAGTTCTTGAACGACTCGAACGCCCCGGTGGTGACCATCGTGTTGTAGATGATCACGCCCCAGAACACGATCCAGTCGACCGACCAGATGCCGGTGAGCATGCCGAGCCAGTAGGCGTCCAGGCTGCCGCCGACCGGCGCGTGCCAGACCACGACGCCGAGCAGCACGGTCACCACCGCGCCGACGATCACGGCCTGCCATGCGGACAGCCGGAAACCGGCCAGCAGGATCAGCAGTACCGCCACGGGCACCAATGCGAGCAGCGTGCTGCCCAGTACCGATCCGAGCGGGTCGAGGATCTGTACGAAGGGCGGCACGACCCACCTCCGGGGCTCGGCGTCACTGCCGCTCCCACGATGATCCGCGTCGGGACTACCCGCAACCCCAACCTCGGCGTGTCCCGGAGTGTTGCCCGGGCGCCGCTCAGCCGGTGGTGATTCCCGTGACCGACATGACCAGGTGGACCCGGTCGCGGTCGGGCCCGCCGCGCAGCGTGAGTGCCCAGCCGGTGGGGGTCCTGGCGGTGTGCAGGTCGACCCCGGTGGGCAGCACGACCGGCTTGCGGAACACGACGTCCACGTCGTACGCGTCCGGCAGCCGCCCGGTGAGCGTGGACACGCAGCGCGCGGCGGTCCACATGCCGTGCGCGATCGCTCCCCGGAAGCCGAACAGCCGGGCGGTCAGCGAGTGCAGGTGGATCGGGTTCACGTCGCCACTGACGGAGGCATAGCGGCGCCCGGTGTCACCGGCGAGCTGCCACCGCGCCGAGAGCGGCGCCTCGAGATCGGCCGGCTCGGGCTCGTCGGCCCCGGTCGGGTCAGGGGCGGAGCCGCCCCGGGACAGGTAGCTGCTGCGCGCCTGCCACGCCGGCCCGTCTGAGGTCGAGACCTCGGCGACGAGGTCGACCAGCGCGCCACGCGGGTGGGCCCGCAGGTTTTCGGCGTGCACCCGCAGCTCGAGCGGCTCGTCGGCGCCGATCGCGCGGTGCTGCCGGATCCGCTGCCGCAGGTGCACCAGGCCGGGCAGCCGCACCGGGAAGCCGGGCTCGGTCATCAGCCGGATCTGCGGCCCGAACGCCAGCACCTGCGGATATGTCACCGGGAGCGTGCCGTCCAGCGGGAAGCCGCAGACCCGCGCATAGGCAGCCAGGTTCGCCGCGTCGACGCGGAGCTCGGACAGCGCCAACTCGCGCTCGGGCAGCGTGCCGCCCCCGGCGCGGCCCGGCAGCAGCGCCAGCGCGTACCGCGGCCCGAGCCGGGGCAGCCCGGCCAGCTGTTCGACAGTCCGACCACCGGCGTCCCTGGCCGGGGTTCCGTCGGTGTCGGTTCCGGGTTGCTCAGCGGCCATGCTCAGGCCCCCAGCAGGCTCTGCCCGCACACACGGACCACCTGGCCGGTGAGCCCGCCACTGCCCGGTTCGGCCAGCCACGCGACGGTCTCGGCGACGTCCGCCGGCAGGCCGCCCTGGTGCAGGCTGTTGATCCGCCTGCCGGCCTCCCGGGTGCCGAACGGCATCGCGCCGGTCATCTCGGTCTCGATGAAGCCGGGGGCCACCGCGTTGACCGTGATGCCGTGGCCGGCGGCGGTCGGGGCCAGCGCGCGGACCATGCCGATCACGCCGGCCTTGCTCGCCGCGTAGTTGGTCTGGCCTCGGTTGCCGGCGATGCCGCTGGTGGAGGACACCGAGACGAGCCGCGCGCCGGCGCGCAGCGGTGCGTCCCCGCCTCCGACGCCGCCGAGCAGCGCGGCGTTCAGCTCCAGCTGGGCGCGCAGGTTCACCGCGAGCACCGCGTCCCACCGGGCGTCGTCCATGTTGACCAGCAGCTTGTCCCTGGTGATGCCGGCGTTGTGCACGACGACGTCGACGCCGCCGTGCCGGCCGAGCAGGTACTCGTTGAGCCGGTCCGGCGCGTCGGCGGCCGTGATGTCCAGCTGCAGCGCGAGGCCGCCGATGCGGTTGCTGGTGGCCGCGAGCGCGTCGCCCTGCGCGGGCACGTCGAGGCAGACCACGGTGGCGCCGTCGCGTGCGAACACCTCGGCGATGGCCGCGCCGATGCCCCGGGCGGCACCGGTGACCAGCACGACCCGGCCGGTGTGCGCCAGGCGGCCGGGCGCTTCGGCCGGACCCGCCGCAGCGCCCGGCGCACGGACCCGGACCACCTGGCCGTCCACGTACGCCGACCGCGCGGAGAGCAGGAACAGCACCGTCGAGTCGACGTCTGCGGGGGCGGCGGCCGCATCGAGCAGCACGAGGTTCGCCGTGGCGCCGTCCCGTAGCTCCTTGGCCACCGAGCGGACCAGCCCGTCCAGCGCCTGCCGGGCGGCCGCCCCGGTGACGTCACCGGCCTGCTCCGGCAGCCCGCCGAGCAGTACGACCCGCCCGGACGGCCGCAGCCTGCGCAGCGCCCCGGTCAGGAACGTGCGGGCCGCGGCCAGCTCGGCCAGGGTGTCCAGCCCGGTGGCGTCCAGCACGAGCGCGCCGAGTGCCGCGTCGGGCTCGGTGGCCGCGACGGACTCCAGCCCGGGCAGGGCCAGCAGGTGCTGGGCGAGCGTGCCGGTGCCGGCCGTGCCGACCAGCACGGGGCCGTCGGTGAGTGGCTGGCCGGGGCGGTAGCGGCGCAGCGCCGCCGGCCGGGGCAGGCCGAGCTGTCCCAAGGGCCCGCCGATCGGGCTGTTGGCCAGCGTGCGGTACCAGTCGGAGCCGACGCGCCCGCCCGGCCCGTTGCTCACCGTGCCACTCATGCTGCTGCTCATGCCGCCTCCAGGATCGCCACGACGCCCTGCCCGCCTGCCGCGCAGATCGAGATCAGGCCGCGCCCGGAGCCCTTCTCCGCGAGCAGTTTGGCCAGCGTGGCGACGATCCGCCCGCCGGTCGCCGCGAACGGGTGCCCGGCGGCCAGCGACGAGCCGGCCACGTTCAGCCGGGTGCGGTCGATCGAGCCGAGTGGCGCCTCCAGGCCGAGCCGCTCGGTGCAGAACGCCTTGTCCTCCCAGGCGGCGAGGGTGGACAGCACGGTGGAGGCGAACGCCTCGTGGATCTCGTAGAAGTCGAAGTCGGCCAGGGTCAGCCCCTGGCGGGCGAGCATTCTCGGCACCGCGTAGGCCGGCGCCATCAGCAGCCCCTCACCGCCGTGCACGTAGTCCACCGCCGCCGTCTCGGCGTCCACGAGGTGGGCGAGCACGGGCAGGCCACGCTCGGCGGCCCACTCGTCGCTGCCGAGCAGGACGGTCGAGGCGCCGTCGGAGAGCGGTGTGGAGTTGCCGGCGGTCATCGTGCCGCCCGCGCCGCCGAACACCGGCTTCAGCCTGGCCAGCGCGGCCGTGTTCGCGTCCGGGCGCAGCGTGGCGTCACGGTTCAGCCCGAGGTACGGGGTGACCAGGTCATCGAAGAAGCCCCGGTCGTAGGCGGCGGCGAGGTTGCGGTGACTGGCCACGGTCAGCTCGTCCTGCTCGGCGCGCCCGATCTCCCACTCGGCGGCGGTGATCGCGGCGTGCTCGCCCATGGACAGGCCCGTGCGCGGCTCGGCGTTGCGCGGCAGGTCCGGCACGATCTGGCCGGGGCGCAGCTTGGCCAGCGCGGCGAGGCGAGCGCCCAGGGTACGGGCGTGGTTGAGCTCCATGAGGACCCGGCGCAGGTCGTCGTTCACCGAGACAGGCGCGTCGCTGACCGAGTCCACCCCGCCCGCGACGCCGCTCTCGATCTGGCCGAGCGCGATCTTGTTGGCCACCAGCACGACGGTCTCCAGGCCGGTCCCGCAGGCCTGCTGCACGTCGTAGGCCGGGGTGGCGGGGGAGAGCCGGCTGCCGAGCACGGACTCCCTGGTCAGGTCGCGGTCGCGGCTGTGCTTGAGCACCGCGCCCGCCGCGACCTCTCCGAGCCGCTCGTCGCGCAGCCCGAACCGGGCCACGAGCCCGTCCAATGCGACGGTGAGCATGTCCTGGTTCGAGGCCTTCGCGTAGTGCCCGCCGGCGCGGCCGAAGGGGATCCGGTTGCCGCCGACGATCGCGGCCCGGCGTGGCGCGTTCCGAGTCATAACGAGCTCCTTCCCAACCTCTGACATCCCCAAGTTACTCGCGGGTAGGGCACGCCGTCGGGCCTGCCCACGTGACGCCGGGCACCTGTCGGGCGTGGCGCCGGGCACCCGCCTGACGTGACGCCCGGCACCCGCCGTTCGCCCGCCCCCACCACTGGGTACCCCGTCCGGACGATGATCCTCAACCGTTGGCCGTGCCGGGGTGGCGGTCGACCCGGTCGGTGGCAGAGTTTCAGCTGATCGGGGCCGGGGCACCGGACCGGCCGGGTCTCTTCGAGCATCGGAGGCGACATGAGTGGCACCGCGACAGCTCCCGCCGAGCTGCCCACGAAGGTGGACCTCGAGGCACTGCGCGCCGTGCTGGACGGACGCTGGGCGTCGGTGCGCGCGCAGGTGCGGGAGCAGCTCGGCCAGCGCCGCCTGCACCCGGACCCGGAGTGGAGCACCGAACGGCACCGCGCCTACATCACTGACCTGATGCACGAGCTGGCCAGGGGCGGGCACTCGGCGCTGGGCTTCACCGCCGAGCACGGCGGCGCCGACGACATCGGTGGCTCAGTGCACTCGATCTCGATGCTGGCCTACGCCGACCTGTCGCTGATGGTCAAGGCCGGGGTGCAGTGGGGGCTGTTCGGCGGGGCGCTGCAGGCACTGGGGACCGAGGCGCACCACCGCGAGTACCTGCCGTCGATCATGAGCTTCGAGCTGCCCGGCTGCTTCGCGATGACCGAGACCGGGCACGGCAGCAACGTCGCCGCCCTGGAGACCACCGCGACCTACGACGTGGCCACCGGCGAGTTCGTGGTGCACAGCCCGACGCCGTCGGCGCGCAAGGACTACATCGGCAACGCCGCCCGCGACGGCCGGCTGGCGGTGGTGTTCGCGCAGCTCATCACTCCGGCCGGGGGCCACGGGGTGCACGCGCTGCTGGTGCCGGTCCGGGATGCCGACGGCCGGCCGTGCCCCGGGGTGACGATCTCCGACTGCGGGCGCAAGGCCGGGCTGAACGGGGTGGACAACGGCCGGCTGATGTTCGACTCCGTCCGGGTGCCGAGGGCGGCGCTGCTGGACCGGTACGGCCAGGTCGCCGCGGACGGCACGTACACCAGCCCGATCGAGAACCAGAACCGCCGGTTCTTCACGATGCTGGGCACGCTGGTGCGGGGGCGGATCAGCGTGGCGGGGTCGGCGGCGAGCGCCACCCAGTCCGCGCTGGCCATCGCCGTGCGCTACGGCCTGCGGCGTCGCCAGTTCGAGGCGCCGGGCCGGGACGGCGAGGTGGTGCTGCTCGACTACCTCGCCCACCAGCGCAAGCTGCTGCCGGCGCTGGCGAAGACGTACGCGCTGCACTTCGCGCAGGAGCGGCTGGTCGAGCTGCTGCACGCGACGCAGACCGGCGGCAGCTCCGACGAGACCGCGCAGCGCGAGCTGGAGGCACTCGCCGCCGGCATGAAGGCGGTCACCACCTGGCACGCCACGCACACGATCCAGGCCTGCCGGGAGGCCTGCGGCGGCGCCGGCTACCTCACCGAGAACCTGCTGCCGCAGCTCAAGGCCGACACCGACGTGTTCACCACGTTCGAGGGTGACAACACGGTGCTGCTGCAGCTGGTCGCCAAGGGCCTGCTCACCGAGTACCGCGACCACGTCGGCGCCTTCGACACCCTGGAGATGGTCAGGTTCATCACCGAGCAGGTGGTGGACACCATCGCTGAGCGGACCGCCGCGCGCAGCCTGGCGCAGCGGTTCCGCGACCCCGCGCCCGACGACGCCGAGTGGCACCGCGGGCTGCTCGCCGATCGCGCGGAGCACCAGCTGGCCGGCCTCGCGCGGCGGCTGCGCCGGGCAGGGGCGCCGGATGCGGATGCGTTCGCCATCTTCAACGACGCCCAGGACCACCTGCTGGCCGCGGCCGGTGCGCACGTGGACCACTGGGTGCTGGAGGGGTTCGAGGCGGCGCTCGAACGTTGTCCCGACGAGAGCGTTGCCGCGCTGCTGGGCAGGGTGCGTGCGCTGTACGCGTTGAGTGCGATCGAGGCCGACCGGGGCTGGTTCCTCGAGCACGGCCGGCTCACCACCGCACAGGCCAAGGCTGTCACGACGACGGTCAACGAGCTGTGCCAGGAGCTGCGCCCGCACGCCGACACGCTCGTCGACGGTTTCGGCATCCCGGACGCCTGGCTGGACGCCGCCATCCTGCGGGAGGCGTAGGCGCCCGCCTCCGTCGGTCACCGGGTCAGGCCGGTGCGCTTGACCGTGCTCAGGATGGGCGTGGTCTCGATCGCGGTGAGCCGGTCGATCGGACCGACAGTGCTGGTCAGGAATGTGTACAGGGCGTTCAGGTCGGCGGCGGCCACCGCGACGAGCAGGTTGGCGGGCCCGGTCGTGGCGGCGGTGAACCGGACCTGCGGGTGCTGGCTGAGCGCCTGCCCGGTGGCGTGCAGGGCGGCGGGGGCGACGGTCATCCACAGCAGGGCCTCGGCGTGCACCCCGAGCAGTGCCAGGTCGACCTCGGTGGCCAGCCGGGCGACTCCGCCCCACACCAGGGCCCTTAAGCGGTGCCGGGCGGTCAGCGCGGTGGTGCCGGTGCGCTCGGCGAGCTCGGTGTAGCTGGCCCGGCAGTCCGCGACGAGCGCGTCGAGCAGCGGCCCGTCGAGGTCGCGGGGCGTCGGCGGGGTCGTGGTCTCGGGCAGCCAGTCGGAGCGCAGCGCGGCGATGACCTCGGGGGAGAGCAGGCCGGCCGACCAGTCGAACGCGGTCGGGAACACCCGCAGCAACGTGTGCGCGGTCCAGGAGTCCACGGCCGGCGTGGCGGGTAGGTCGCGCAGCAGCAGGTCGTTGCGTGCCTCGGGGCCGTCCAGGAAGATCACCGTGCTGATCTCGTCGCCGCCGCCGAGCACGTCCACCCAGATGGTGTCGGGGCGGCGGGCGAGCGTGGCGGCGACCGCGCGGATCCGGTTCGGCCGGCACCGCACCCGCAGCGCCACCGGCAGCAGCGCCGGGAAGCAGGCTGGGTTGCGCACGGCGGTGGACCGCAGCGTGCCGTCGGCGTACAGCGGCCCGGCCCGGCGCACCACCGTGCGCTCGGACAGCTCGAGGCAGCGGGCCAGCGTGCGCCAGGACGCCCTCGGCGAGACCAGCAGCGCGGCGGTGATCCGGCGCTCGGTCTCGTCCAGCTCTTGGCGCACTTTTTGGATTCTAGACATCACAGTGTCGTGCTATCCATGTGTCTGCGCACTTCAGTGGCGTTCGATCAGCTCTCCCGGTAGACCGGCGATATCAGCGAGAACGGCGCGTGCCCCGGTACTGGCGGCCGGGCATCGAGCGAGGAGCGGGCGATGACGAACGGACGGCGGCCGGTGTTGGCCCTCGAGCAGGGGCGCGTGCGCGGGGTGGCCGAGGGGCCGGTGGTCGCGTTCCGGGGGATCCCGTTCGCGGCGTCGCCGGTCGGGGCGCTGCGCTTTGCACCGCCGGCGCCGCACCCGGGGTGGGCCGACGTGCGGGAGGCTGGGCACTCCGGCCCGGCCGCGCCGCAGGGCCCGTCCCGGTTGGAGGCGGTGATGGGGCGCCGCGAGCCGGACTGGGCCGAGGACGGCTGCCTGAGCCTGAACGTGTGGGCGTCGGCCGGTCCGCTCGCCGAGGGTGCGGCGCCGAGGCCGGTACTGCTGTGGTGGCACGGCGGCGGCTTCTCCAGCGGGTCCGGCGGCTGGGCGTGGTACGACGGTGCCAGGCTGGCCGCGCGCGGCGACGTCGTGGTGGTCACCGCGAACTACCGGCTCGGCCCGCTCGGCTACCTCTACCTGCCGGAGATCGGCGCCGCGAACCTGGGCAGCCAGGACCAGGGTGCCGCGCTGCGCTGGGTGCGGGACAACATCGCGGCGTTCGGCGGTGACCCCGCGCGCATCACCGTCGGCGGCCAGTCCGCGGGCGCGTACTCGGCGGTAGCGATGGCCGTCGACCCGGCGACCAGCGACCTCGTGCACGCCGTGATCGCGCAGAGCGGCCCGTGGGCGCTCGCGCCTGCCGACCCTGCGGTGGCCTCCGAGACGGCCGCCGCCTACCTGCGGGTCCTCGACGTCGACCCGGCCGGGGACGTCGGCGGCCAGTTGCGCTCGCTCCCGGTCGAGCGATTGCTCGCCGGCTACGCCGAGCTGGCCACCGGGCACGCCCGGCCGGGCAGCATCGCGCCGCCGATGAGCCCCGTGCTCGGGCCCGGCCTGCCGGTGGCGCTGTCGGAGGCGGTCCGCGACGGTGCCCTGGGCGGACGCAAGGTGCTGGTGGGGACGACCCGCGACGAGATGGCCGCGTTCTTCGCCCCCAACCCGGCCGTCCAGGCGCTGAGCCGCGACGAGGTGCTCGCCGTCCTCGCCGAGCAGCTCCGGCACCCCGCCGCGGACCCGGTGGCCGCTCGCTCGACGGGTGCGGACCCGGCTGGTGCGGACCCGGCCGTCGCCGCCGAGCGGGTCTACGCGGACCGTGCGGCCGGCCGACCCGATGTCCGGCCGGCCCGGATCCTCACCGAGCTGGCCACCGAACGGATGTTCACCGCCGGCGTCACCGAGCTCGCCGACCACTGCGCGGCCGGGGGTGGCGCCGCCTACGTCTACCGGTTCAGCCGTCGCCCGCCCGGCGACGACGGCACGCTCGGCTCCGTGCACTGCGCCGAGCTGCCGTTCGTGTTCGACGCCTTCGACGCCTACCCCGACGCCCCCATGCTCGGCGCGGTCGACGCCGGCGACCGTGCCCTGGCCCGAGCGGTGAGCGGCGCGTTCGCCGCCTTCGTCGCCACCGGCTCGCCCAACGCGCCCGGCCTCGCCGACTGGGCACCCCACCGCCCCGGCTCGACCGAGGAGATCATGCGCTTCGGGCCGGCCTGACGCTCGCCCCAGGCCGCCGCCGAACAGCCCGGCCGCCGCCCGACTTCGCATACAGTGCGGTCACTTCGCACGTCGTGCTGTCACTTCGCATACTCCGCACACTGTGCGAAGTGAAGGCACGGCATGCGAAGTGGCGCAGCGGCCGCAGCCAGTACAGCGGCGCCCTCTCGCGGACGCCAGGCGTCAGGCGAGGGCCACCTCCGCTACGGCCGGGCGCAGTGGGTGGTGACACGCCGCCTGCTGGCCGGCCTCGCTGAACCGGCGCAGCTCCGGGGCCTGCTCGGCGCAGATGTCCGTCGCCAGCGGGCAGCGGGTGCGGAACCGGCAACCCGACGGCGGGTTCAGCGCCGAAGGCAGCTCGCCCCGCACGCCGGCGTCCTCCAAGCGCTGCTCCCGGTCCGGGTCGGCGAGCGGGATCGCGTCGATCAGGCCCTTCGTGTACGGGTGCGCCGACGCTGAGTACACCTGCTCGGCCGGCCCGATCTCGACCAGCTTGCCCAGGTACATCACGCCGATCGTGGTTGCGATGTAGCGCACCACCGACAGGTCGTGCGAGATGAACACGTACGTCAGGTCGTGCTCGCGTTGCAGCGCGCGCATCAGGTTGAGGATCTGCGCCTGCACCGAGACGTCCAGTGCGGACACCGGCTCGTCGGCCACGATCAGCCGGGGGCGCAGTGCCAGCGCCCTGGCCAGGCCGATCCGCTGGCGCTGCCCACCGGAGAACTCGTGCGGGTACTTCTCGAGCGCCGCCCGGGGCAGGCCGACCTCGTCGAGCAGCGCCGCGACCGCCCGGTCCTGCTCGCCGGCCGATCCCCGCCGCTGGATGGCCAGTGGCTCGCGCAGGATGGACCGCACGCGCATCCGGGGGTCCAGCGAGCCGTACGGGTCCTGGAACATCAGCTGGAAGTCGCGGCGGAGCTCACGCAGGGCACGGGGCGACCGGCCGCTGATCTCGGTGCCGTCGAACGACACGCTGCCCGCCGTCGGGGTGTCCTCCGCGACGAGCAGCCGCCCCACGGTGCTCTTGCCGCAGCCGGACTCGCCGACCAGCCCGAACGTCTCACCGGCCCGCACCGCGAAGGTCACGTCCGCCACCGCGCTGACGCTGCCGATCCGGCGCCGCAGCACGCCGTTCGAGGTCACCGGGTACTCCCGCACCAGGTTCCGCACGTCCAGCAGCGCGGTGCCGCCTCCGCTGGCCGCCGGCTCGGTGCGAGGGTTGGCCGCCGCCCGCTCCGTCGAGCCGAGGGGGTGGAAGCAGGCGAACGGATGGTCGCCGTCGGTGAGGTCCGGCTGCTCGATGCGGCAGCGCTCGGTGGCATAGGAACAGCGCGCCGCGAACCGGCAGCCGGGCGGCGGGTCGGACAGGTCGGGCGGCAGGCCGGGGATGGCGAACAGCTCGTGGTCCGGGGCGACGTTCTCCGGCAGCGACCGGAACAGCGCCTCCGTGTAGGGGTGTCGCGGGTTCTCGAACAGCTCCCGGGTCGGGCTGGTCTCGACGATCTTGCCCGCGTACATCACCGCGACCCGGTCGGCGTGCCCGGCGATCACCCCGAGGTCGTGGGTGACGAGGATGACCGCCATGCCCAGCCGGGCCCGCAGCTCGTCGATCAGCCGCAGGATCTGCTTCTGGATCGTCACGTCGAGCGCGGTCGTCGGCTCGTCGGCGATCAGCAGCTCCGGCTCGCAGGCCAGCGCCATCGCGATCACCACGCGCTGCCGCATGCCGCCGGAGAGCTGGTGCGGGTAGCTGTCGAAGCGCCGCGTCACGTCCGGCAGCCCGACCAGCTCGAGCACCTCCTCGGCGCGCGCCCTGGCCTGGGCCCGGCTCGCGTCGCGGTGCAGCAGCACTGTCTCGGCGACCTGGTCGCCGATGGTCAGGCACGGGTTCAGCGACGTCATCGGGTCCTGGAAGATCATGCCGACCCGGTTGCCCCGGACCGCGCGCATGCCGGCCTCGTCGAGCGTGGCCAGGTCGGTGTCGCCGAACCGGATGGACCCGCCCGAGACGCGGCCCCCCGGCGGCAGCAACCGCATGATCGACAACGCCGTCATCGTCTTGCCGCAGCCCGACTCACCGACGATGCCCAGTGTCTCGCCCTTGGCCACGCTCAGCGACACCCCGCCGACCGGCCGGGCCACGCCGTGGCGCAGCGCGATCTCGGTGTGCAGGTCCACCAGTTCCACGACCGGTTGCACGGTCACCTCCTCCGCAGCCGGACGTCGAACGAGTCCCGCAGCGCGTCGCCGATCAGGTTGAACGCGACCACGACCAGCACGATGGCGAGGCCCGGCGGGTAGATCAGCCACCAGTAGCCGTCGTAGGTGTAGTTGATGCCGTTGGAGAGCATGTCCCCCCAGTTCGCGGCAGGCGGTGGGATGCCGAGGCCGAGGAAGCTGAGCGCGGCGACGGTGAGGATGGCGTCGGCCACCTGGAAGGTCGCGTTGACCACCACGGTGCCGATCGCGTTCGGCGCGATGTGGCGCAGCACGGCACGCAGCGGGCCGCCGCCCATCAGCCGCACCGACCGCACGTAGTCCCGCGTACGCAGGGTGAGCGCCTGGCCGCGTACCAGCCGGGCGGGCCCGAGCCACGAGATCAGCGCGATGACCAGGATCAGCAGACCCACGTTGGGCCGCGCGATGGACGACAGGAACAGCAGCAGGAACAGGGCCGGCACGGCGAGCAGCGCGTCCACGATCCGCATCATCGCCGCGTCCACAAAACCGCCCGCGTAGCCGGCGATGGCGCCCCACAACGTGCCGAACGCGGTGGCCAGCAGCGCGGCGGCGATGCCGACCTCCAGCGAGGACTGGCCGCCGACCATCAGCCGCCCGAGCTGGTCGTAGCCGACCTCGTTGGTGCCCAGCGGGTGTGCTCCCGACGGTGCCAAGGTGGCGTCGGAGAGCTCGATGTGCGTCTGGTCGGTGTGGTAGAGCAGCGGCCCGAGGTAGCAGAACAGCACGAACAGTACGACGATGCCGACGCCGGCGGCGGCGAGCCGGTTCTCCAGGAACGACGACATCGTGCGGGCGAAGGAGCCGCTGGCCCTCGGTGAGTCCGGCAGTGCGGCGGCGTCGTCGGCGGGCAGGGTGCTCACGCGAACCTCACCCTCGGGTCGAGCGCGGCGTAGGCCAGGTCCGCGAGCAGGGAGCCGATCACCGTGGCCAGCCCGACCAGCACCGTGATGCCGAGCATGATCGGGTAGTCCTGGGTCTGCGCGGCGGTCCAGAACAGTTCGCCCATCCCTGGGAAGTTGAATACGGCCTCGGTGATCAGCGCACCTGAGAAGATCGCCGGCAGGGACAACCCGAGCAGGGTTGCGACCGGGATCAGCGAGTTGCGCAACACGTGCCGCACCAGCACCGTCCACTCGCCTGCGCCCTTGGCCCGCGCGGTGCGCACGTAGTCCTCCGCCAGGTTCTCGATCACGGAGGACCGCATGTACCGGGAGAACTGTGCGACGGTCAGCAGCGCCAGCGTGAGCACCGGCAGGATCAGCCCGGCCGGCTGGGACAGAATGACGCCGAGCGAGGAGCTCTGCGGTGCCTCGGCGGGCAGGATCGGCAGATATACCGAGAACACCACAATGAGCACCACGCCAAGGAAGAACGGCGGGGTGGCATAGAAGACAAAGGCCCAGAAGGTGATCGCGTAGTCCGAAGCCTGGTTGCGCCGCACGGCCTGTACGACGCCGAGCGGGATGGCCACCACGAGCGCGAACAGCGTGGACAGCACGGTCAGGATCAATGTCTTCGGCAGCCGCTCACCGATGAGCGAGAGCACCGACTGGTTCAACTTGACGGAGAAACCGAGATTGCCCGTGGCGAGCTGTTCGAGCCAGGCCCAGTACTGGACCGGGACTGGGCGGTCGTAACCCATCTCGTGGTTGAAGTTCGCGATCGCCAACGGGGTCGCCCTCGGTCCCAGCTGGGCACGGGCCGGCCCACCGGGCAATAGGTGCAACAGAATGAAGACGATTACGGTCACGAGCAACACCACGACAATGGACTGCACCAGTCGCCGGGCGATGAATCCGGTCATCGATTACCTCAGTGGTGGGAGTGGTGGTCGGTTAGCTCCGCCGTTACTTCACGTAGTACCAGTCCTCGGGTGTGATGTTCAGGTATGCATTCTCCGGTGTGACGCCCTTGAGGTTGTTCGCGATCTCGGTCAGCTGGTAGTCGTAGTTGGGCTGCCAGATCGCCGGCAGGGTTTGCGACCCGTACTGTTCATATGCGCGCATCGCGTCCGGCGAGTCGCTGTGCTGGGTGGCGGCGATGAGCTGGTCCAGCTTTGCGTCGGAAAAATTGCCCTGATTGGATCCGGCACCGGTGCTGAAAATAGCCTCGCCGGTCGGGTAGTAGTCCGGCGCGAACACCCAACCGGCCCCCCAGTTGGCCATCTGCCAATTGCAGTCCGGTTTGCCGGCGTCGCAGGGAATTGCTGTTCCGAGTACGGTGTCGAACGGCGCACCCGCCAGGTCGATACGCACGCCTATCTTGGCCGCTGATGACTGGAGTTGCTCCATGGCCAGCGCGACCTGTGGAGTACCGCTCGCGTACTGCATCTGGAATTCCAGCCGGGAGCCGGCCGCCACCCCAGGCCCGCACTGGTCCGGACCGCTGCCAGGTCGCTGACACGTGCCGACGTCGTCCGGTGGAGTGCTCCAGCCGTGTTCGGTGAGCAGTTTCTTGGCTCGGTCCGGGTCGTAGTTGAACGGGTTGGGCTCGGTACTATCCGACGCGTACGGGTTGTCTGGTGTCGTAGGCACCGGGCCATTGGTGGTGGAGCCGTACCCGTGCACCGCGACCTTGATGATCGATTTCTGGTCCACCAGTGATTCCAGCGCTTGCCGGTAGTACATCTGCTGGAAGATCGGTCCAACCGTGGGGTTGTGCACATTTATCACGAAGTAGTTGGTCGACAGGCTCACCCATCGATCCAGCGTGTAGTTGCTCTCCAACGGGTTGTGGCCGACCCATTGGCCACTTGACTTCGCCGGAGCATCCTCGGGAGGCAGGAAACCGACCTGGACCGCGTTGTTCCCGGAACGCAGGACGTTGTACTCGGCTGCGTTGTCGGAGAACGGGGCCTCGTCGAACTCGGCAAGATGCGGCTTGTTCGGCCCGGAATAGGTGGGGTTAGGCATGAAACTGATATTGCCGTCGACGTTGAACGTCTTGAGCTTCCACGGGCCGTCCACGACCGCCCACAGAGGGTTGGTGGCGTAGTTGTTGAGGCTCTTGGCCTGGTCTGCGAGGTAGTTGTAGACCGCCGTGCAGTCACCCACATTGTGTGTGCAGTCGCTAGGTCCGGTCGCGGTTCGGTCCCAGGCGTGTGGCAGCGGGGTGATCTGTGACAGCTCGTTGTAGAGGAACCACTGGGCGCTGTAGGTCTTGTTCAGGTGAAAGGTCACCTGGTTCGGCGAGTCGACGGTCAACAGGTCGATATCGTCGGGAATGCCGCCGGCAACGTATATTGCCCAGTTATTCTTCTCCGCCTTCATCATGTTGATCCAGAAGGCGACTCCGTCCGCGGTCACCGGAGCGCCGTCCGACCAGACGTAAGGGCGCAATGTCACGGTCACGGTGCGGTTGCCGTCGGAGAAGGCGGGTTGGCCGGCCAGGCTGAGCTGGTCATTCAAGACCGGCTTACCTTGTGCCCCAAACCAGTAGAGCGGCCGGTACAACAGATACTGGAGGTCGGATATGGTCGTGACGCTGAAGTATTCGGTCGGCATGAACGGGAAGATGTAGTTCGGTGTGGTGTTCGCCGGCTCTGCGAAGGTGGCGACCCCGCCCTCGACCGGTCGGCCCGTGGTCGGCGTGGTCGGCTGGGCGGCGCAGGCCGTCACGAGCAGCGCGGTCACCGAGAGCAGAACCGACCAGGTCAGCCTGCGCGCTCGC
>DATAYB010000074.1:0-14602 GCA_036272795.1 Pseudonocardia sp. | reverse complement strand
GTGCGAGGCCTGGAACTCCGAGCCCGGGTCGTCGAGCAGGCTGACCGCGAGGTGCACGTCGCCGTCCACGTCGTGCAGCACCGCCTCGACGAGCGCCGGCCGCCCCGTCAGGAACAGGTCCTGGGCGTCCGCCCGGCCGTTGGGGCGCAGCACGACCGTGCTGCCCTTGGCCACCCGTGCGCCTCCGACCAGCACGGAGTCGGTCTCCGGGTCGACCGAGGCGTCCGCCGCCGGGTCCCACCACGGCTTGCCGCCGGTGTCGGTGGAGTACACGGGCACGCCATCGTCGAGCGCCGCGAAGACCTCACCGAAGGTGGGCACCCCGGTGGCCGTCGGGATCTCGGCGGCGACCCCCGGGCCGGACATGGACCGGATCGCCCCGTGCAGCCGCTCGAAGATCTCCGGCGGCATCGAGTCCACCGCGTCCACCAGCGTCGCCGCCCTGGGGTCGGTGGCCCTGGCCTCGCGCTTCTCCTCGTCGGTCAGCACGAGCGTGCGCAGCGTGAGGATCTCGTCGTTCTCCAGGCCGTCGAACAGCTGGTTCGGGCTCTCCGGGGCGATCTCCGGGAAGTCCGGCAGGATGATCGGCGACGACAGCACCACCCGGGGGCGCTGGCTCGGGCCGGCCAGCACCGGCCAGGTGTGCTCGTTGACGCTGGCCGCCACGGCCGGGCGGGCCCACTCCGGCGGGTCGGTCATGGACAGGAACTCGCCGGCCGAGAGCGCCACGATGCTGTGCGCCGCGATCAGCGAGTGGCGCAGCGCGACCTCCCGGCCGGTCTCGGGGGTCTCCTGCTCCGTGCCCCCGTCCGTGTCGGTGTCCAGGTTCTCGACCCGCACGCGCAGCCGCAGCGCCCCGTACGGGCCGGGCAGCGGCTCGGTCGACACGAGCAGCCGGGCCCGCACCGGCCAGGTCCGCCGCAGCAGCCGGCCGACCACCGCACCGGAGCTGCCCAGCAGGAGCTCCTCGCTCTCCTCGCCGGGCAGCTCGACCGGGAGGGCCCGCCCCCGGCCGGCGAGCTCGGCGAGCGGCAACGGTGTGTCCACGGTCTCCGGGATGCCCTCGTCCCATGGCAGGTGCAGGGTGTCGCCGCCGGCGCCGTCCGGCACGGTCAGCTCGGGCACGTCGACAAAATCACCGGTGCCCGTCGCACGCTGCACCCGCCGCTGGCGCAGCCGCAGGAAGCGCAGCCGCACGTGCACGCGGTCCTCGAGGCCGCCGGCCGGTTCGAGCAGGCACTCGGTGTGGGAGTACCAGGACTCCGCCGTGCGCGCCGCCCAGTCCTTCGGGGTGAGCACGCCGAACTGCCAGCGCAGCTGGTTCTTCCTGGCCGACGCCCGGTACGGGTAGAGCAGGTAGCCCTCGAACAGCACGGCGTCGGCGACGTTGCCGACCTCGTCGAGGGTCTCCGCCAGGCCGGCGGGCGGACTCACGGCTGCGCCTTCTTGAGCAGCTCGTCGACCGCGTCGTCCAGGCTGATCAGCCCCCGGTCGGTGCGGTAGCGCTGCAGGGTCGCGAGGGTGTCTGCGCGCAGCCGCAGCCAGGTCGCGTTGGGGAAGTGCTCGGCCATCACGGCTCGCCAGACGGCCACCGGCAGCGGGTGGTGCACCTCCAGGTGCCAGGGCACCAGCTCGACCTGCAGCCCGTTCTCGCCCGCGTAGAACGCGGTGCCGGAGAACAGCAGCAGCAGCGGGATGTCGCCGTCGTCGAGACCGTGGAAGTACTTGGCGGTGGCCACCTCGAGGTCGGCGGTCACCGGCACCGACATCGGCACCTCGATCTCGCCGGCGAAGCTGGGCACCATCACGCTGATCGTGGCCAGCTGCATCGGCTTGAGCGTCTCACCCCAGCGGGAGGTGTCACCGAACAGGTCGGTCAGCTTGGCGGCCTCGTGACCGGAGTAGCGGCGCCGGTGCGGCTCGATCCGGAGCTGGCAGCGCAGCGCCACCGAGTGCATCCGGGCCCCGGTGCTCTCGGTGAGACGCAGCAGGAACTGCAGGCTCGGGCTGGCCGCGTACGGTTCCGGCCGGGCCTCGGTGCAGGCGAACGAGAGCTGGGGCACGGTCAGTCGCCCCCGGTCGGCACGGTGGTCGGCACAGTGTCGCGGGCGCGCTCGGCCAGCCCGGCGAAGAACTGGTCGATCCGGTCCCACGCCTCGGAGCCGCCGTCGAAGCCCTTCCAGTACATCCGCACCAGCCCGACCAGCTCGTAGCAGATGTCGATCGGGACGAGCAGGCAGGCCGTCTGCGCCGCGCTGTCTTCGGAGCCGCCCCGCGAACCGTGCCGGACCAGCAGCGCCTCCACGTCCGGCTCCAGCTGGCTGCCCAGCGAGCTGGCGCCGAGGCCGTCGCGCCAGGCGTCCATCGGCAGCAGGCTCTCGGTCGCGCCGGCCGGGCTGGGGTAGAAGGCCAGCGTCTTGCCCATGTCGGAGTTGTGGAAGAAGAACGCCATCCGCACCGGGATCTGCAGCTCGTTCCACTGCAGTTCGGTGACGTGCAGCGCCGGGTCGCGCAGGTAGCGGTCCGGCACCGCGCGGTAGCGGCCCCGGGCGGCGCCGCGCTCGGTGAACAGCAGTGCGCACGGCCGGCAGGTGCACAGCAGCGAGCGGTGCTCCAGGTGCACGACGTGCGAGTGCTGGTCGGCGATGAGGACGCCGCACATCTCGCAGCGCTCGTACTGGGCGTCGCTCGGGTCGCCCTCGCCGGGGCGCACCGCGCCGACCGGCCGCCCCCCGGGGAGCACAACCCCGGGGAGCGCCGGTCCGGGAAGCGGCGGTTCGGTGGGAGCGGACGGGGTGGGCGCCGCGGCGGCGGGCGGCCGGGTGCGGCGGAGCCGGCGCAGCGCGTCGGCCCCCCGCCCGTTGGTGCCCTGCCCGCTGGTGGCCCGGCCGTTCGTGATGTGGCTGGTCACGAGGCCATCCCGGCCGGCGTCCGGGGCAGCGCCAGCCGCCAGCTCTCCCCGCGGCGGACCAGTGGCAGCGGTTCCAGGTGCAGCTCCGATCCGTCCAGCGCGCGCCCGGCGTGCCGGATGTCGTAGTCCACCGCGCAGGACGGGCAGGCCAGCCGCTCACCGCGCAGTGGCGCCCCGGCCAGCTCGCCGCCGCACGCCGGGCAGTGGTCCCGGTAGGCCAGCAACCCGCCGCCGTCGGAGTCCGAGAACGGGTTCACCGAGCCGGCCGGCCTGGCCAGCAGCACGGGGTGCCCCGCGACATCCAGCGTGGCGCACTGGCCCGGCCGCAGGTCCGGCGGCGACAGCGTGACCCAGCCGACGGCGACCTCCGGGGCCGCCGGGGTGGGACCGAGTGACAGCAGCGGCAACGCCTTGGCGCCGGGCGGCAGCGCACCGAGGCTCTGGTTGTCGCTGGTCATGCCCTCGACGTCCACCCGCACGACCTCCGGGCAGACCTCCTCGATCGCCTTCTCGATGGCCATCTTCACCGTGATCGCCGAGGACGGGCAGCCGTCGCAGCTGCCCTGCAGCCGCAGCAGCACGACCTCGCCGTCCGCCTCGTGCGCCACGCCGAGCAGCTCCACCCCGCCGGCGTGCGAGCCGAGGTAGGGCCGCACGGACTCCAGCGCCCTGGTCACCCGCGCATGGGTGTCCTCAGGGTGCAGGTCGTGCAGCACCAGCAGGCTGGCGACCAGGTCGTCGTCGGCGAGCCGGCCGAGCAGGTCCGCGCCGGCGGCCCCGGCCCCGGCCAGCACCGTGACGATGCGTGCCAGGCCGGCGCCGTACATCTCCATCAACAGCTGGGCCAGCTCCTCGGCCGCGTCGGCGACCTTGGGCTCGGCGTGCGCACCCAGGTTGCCGAGCAGGTCGGAGATGCGCTGGCCTATCTCGTTGGGGTCGATCTCGGTGGTGGGTGCCTGCCGGAGTGCCTCAGTGTCCATCCCCTCAGCCCAGGTTGAGCATGGCCGGCGAGGTGGTCTTGTTCAGGGTCTTGCCGTTGCCGAGGTACATGTGCACGCCGCAGGGCAGGCACGGGTCGAAGCTGCGGACCGCGCGCATGATGTCGATGCCCTTGAACGACTCAGGCGGGTTCTCCTCGAAGATCGGCGTGTTCTGCACGGCGTCCTCGTACGGCCCGGGCGTGCCGTAGATGTCGCGCACGCTGCCGTTCCACGGCGTCGGCGGGTACGGGTGGTAGTTGGCGATCTTGCCGCCCCTGATCACCATGTGGTGGGACAGCACGCCGCGCACGGCCTCGGTCCAGCCGCAGCTCACGGCCTCGTCCGGGACCTTGAACGGCTCCCACGTCTTGGTGTGCCCGGCGCGGACCTCGGCCATCGCCTTCTCCGCGAAGTACAGCGCCTGCGCCGCCGCGTACGCCTGGAAGTAGGTCCTGGCCCGGTTGCGCTCGATGGCGTTGGACCACTGCGGGATCTTCCACTCGAAGCTGACCTCGGGCTTGAGCGCGGTGCGCGGCAGGTTGATCTGCACGCTGTGCCCGGTCGCCTTGACGTAGCCGGTGTCCACGAGCCCGGCCAGCGCCGTGACCCAGAGCCGGGGCAGGGGGCCGCCGCCGGTGTCCAGCGCCAGGTGGTCCTTGCCGTCGAACCAGCGCGGCGACATCGTCCACGAGTACTTGTCGTCGAAGTTGCGCTTCTGCGGCGCCGGGATGGTGTGCTGGTTCCACGGGTGGTTGCGGTCGATCGGGTTGCCGAGCGGGTCCCGGGTCACGAACATCTCCTGGTCCTCCCAGGAGCGGTAGAACGAGCTGCCGAGCAGGATGCGCAGGCCCAGGTTGATCTCCAGCAGGCTGGTGGTGACCAGCTTGCCGTCCACCACGATGCCCGGGGTGACGAACATCTTGCGGCCCCACGACTCCATGTTCCGATAGCTGAAGTCGCAGTGGTCCGGGTCGTTGAACGCGCCCCAGTTGCCCATCAGGATCCGGCGCCGGCCGACCTCCTCGTAACCGGGCATGGCCTGGTAGAAGAAGTCGAACAGGTCGTCGTGCAGCGGGACGACGCGCTTCATGAACTCCACGTAGCGCATCAGCCGGGTCAGGTAGTCGGTGAACAGCTGGATCGTGGCCACCGTGCCGACGCCGCCCGGGTACAGCGTCGAGGGGTGCACGTGGCGCCCCTCCATCAGGCAGAACATCTCCCGCGTGTACCGGCTGACCTGCAGCGCCTCGCGGTAGAACTCGCCCGAGAACGGGTTGAGCGCGCGCATGATGTCGCCGATGTACTTGTAGCCGTGCGCCTCGGCGTTGGGGCACTCGGTGCGGTTCGCGAGCTCGAGGACGCCGGGGTTCGTCTCGGCGACCATCTTCTCGCAGTAGTCCACCCCGACCAGGTTCTCCTGGAAGATGTTGTGGTCGAACATGTACTCGGCGGCCTCACCGAGGTTGATGATCCACTCGGCGAGGTGCGGCGGCCGCACCCCGTAGGCCATGTTCTGGTTGTAGACCGAGCACGTCGCGTGGTTGTCGCCGCAGATGCCGCAGATGCGGCTGGTGATGAAGTGGGCGTCCCGGGGGTCCTTGCCCTTCATGAAGATCGAGTAGCCCCGGAAGATCGACGAGGTGCTGTGGCACTCGGCCACTTTGCGGTTGCCGAAGTCGATCTTCGTATAGATGCCGAGGCTGCCCACGATCCGGGTGATCGGGTCCCAGGCCATCTCGACGAGGCCGTCCTTGTTGGTTTGGAACGAGCCCATCTTGTCCTGCGTGGAGGTCATGGCGCGCCTGCTTCTTCCGCTCAGCGAGAGTCAGTGGTGGGTTCAGCTCGGGAGGGTGTGTGGGGCGGTGCGGACGGCGGTGCGGATCGCGGGCGCTACCAGGACTTGCGGTAGCCCGTCGTCAGCTCGCGCCCCTTCGAGCGCCACTTCGGTTCCTTGTTCAGCCGCTTCGTGGTGATGTCGCGCAGCTTGCGGATGACCCCGCCGTACGCGCCGCTGGCCGCGCCGGAGACCTTGCTGCCCGGCGGGGCGTCCATGAACGGCATGAACTTGTCGGGGAAGCCGGGCATGGTGCAGCCGATGCAGATGCCGCCCACGTTCGGGCAGCCGCCGACACCGTTGATCCAGCCGCGCTTCGGCACGTTGCACTTGACCACTGGCCCCCAGCAGCCCAGCTTGACCAGGCACTTCGGTGAGCCGTACTCGCTGGCGAACTCACCCTGCTCGTAGTAGCCGCCCCGGTCGCAGCCCTCGTGCACCGTCGAGCCGAACAGCCACAGCGGGCGCAGCTCGTCGTCGAGCGGGATCATCGGCGCGGCACCGGTGGCCTGGTAGAGCAGGTACAGGATCGTCTCGGAGAGGTTGTCAGGGTGCGTCGGGCAACCCGGTACGCACACGATCGGGATGCCGGCCTTGGACTTCCAGTTCCAGCCGAGGTAGTCGGGTACGCCCATGGCGCCCGTCGGGTTGCCGGCCATGGCGTGGATGCCGCCGTAGGTGGCGCACGTACCGACGGCCAGGATGGCCAGCGCCTTGGGCGCGAGCCGGTCGATCCACTCGCTGGTCGTCATCGGCTGGCCGGTCGCCGGGTTGTTGCCGAAGCCGCACCAGTAGCCCTCGGCCTTGATCGCCTCGTTCGGGATGGAGCCCTCGATGACCAGTACGAACGGCTCGAGCTCGCCCCGGTCGGCCATGAAGAACCACTCGATGAAGTCGTTGACCCCGCCGACCGGCCCGTTGTCGAAGTCGATCAGCGGCCAGTGCACCGCGATCTTGGGCAACCCGGGTAGCGCGCCGAGCGCGATCTCTTCGATGCTCGGCTGGGTGGCCGCGGTCAGGGCGACGGAATCGCCGTCACAGCTCAACCCCGCATTGATCCACAAAATGTGTACGGTCGGGTCTTCCGTGGTCGACATCGGTGTCGCCCCTAACGGCGTCATGGCGCCCAAGGATGTTCGGGCGCCTGGCCTGCGTGGTGGGAGACTGCTTGGTCTACCAGGGGTGCTGCGCCGCGAGTAAGTGGTCCAGGTCACTAGGGGCGGAGTACACGGACCGGTTGGAGTGACGCCACGACACGGGCATGTCTGCGGACTTCTGCCCCATTCGGCTACTACATTTCCATTAGCGCGACCTTTGCGTGCGCATGGGCGAAAAACGGGCGATAGGTACTGGAGGAATGCGGGCATGGCGAGCATCGAGGAGGTGCGGTCCGGCATCGCGCTGGCCAACCAGAAGGCCTCGGAGAGTCTCGGTGCACTGCAGCAGGCCGGCTCCCAGCTGGAGGAGGCGCAGCAGTCGTTGACCAGGGTCACCGAGGGCAGCCAGCAGGCCGACGTCAATGAGGCCAACGGCCAGCTGCAGCAGGCTGTGCAGAACATCTCCGAGGTGCAGCAGCTGGTGCGCTCGGCGATCAGCGCCGCCGAGGGCATCTCGCAGCGGCTGTGACGCGGCGGTGACCGAGTCCCTCGGCGAAATCAGGGCCACGCTGGAGGAGGTGTCGGCCCGCCTCTCCACGGCCTACCGGTGCGCGCGGTCGGCCGAGCAGCGGCTCACCGAGGCGGTCGCGCTGCTGACCGAGCTGAACCGGTCGCACCACGAGTCGCTCGTGCCGCCCGAGCTGCTGAGGGCCGAGGAGGAGCTGACCCGCGGACTCGGGTTGATCAACGGTGGAGCCGAGTCGGTGGCCGCCATTGAGGCCCGACTCTGACCCTGTGAGTGGTATTGGTCGCTATAGCGACCAATACCACTCACAGGCGGGGAACCGATGACCCGGCGGCAGGACCGCCGGGAGCGGATCGCGGGCGCCTTCGAGGACTTCCGGCGGGCGGTGGGCTCGGCGCTGGGGGCGGCGGCCGCGCACCGGGAGGCGGCGGTGGCCGCGCACGCCGGCGCGCTGTTCGAGATGTGGCTGCGGGGCGAGGGGTTGGACGCCGTGCGGCGCGACGCCTCGATGGCCAGGGCGCTGGCGAGCCCCCGGCTGGCGGAGCCACTGCGCCGCGTGCAGCAGGACCACAACGCGGTGTTCGGCGGCTGGGTGGCCAGCGAGCCGGAGCAGCTGACCCAGCTGGTCGCCGACGCGGCGCCCGGGGCGGCCGGCGAGCCGCCGGTGCGGTGGCTGGGCCAGCCGGGCAAGGTGGACGGCGCCGGGCCGATACCCCAGCTGTGGCGGATCGGCTCCGCGGTGGTCGACGGCGCCCCGCCGCACCGGCCGTTCCCGGTGGCGGTCCCGCTGCTGGACGAGGCGCACCTGGAGATCAGGTCCACCCCGCACACGCGGGTGGCCGCCGAGTCACTGGTCGAGGCGCTGCTGCTGCGCGTGGTCAGCTACTTCCGGCCGGGGCTGGTCGCGCTGCACGTGTGGGACGTCGGCCAGCTCACCGGCGCGGTACCGGGGCTCTACCCGCTGACCAGGACCGGGCTGCTCACCGTGCACGACCCGGGGCGGCTGGAAGAGCTGCTCGAGGAGCTCTCCGACCACATCCGGCGGGTGCACACCCGGGTCCTGGTCGACGGCCACCCTTCACTGCGCGCGCTCGCCGCGACCACCGGTGGCCGGTCCGAGCCGTGGCAGATCGCGGTGCTCGTCGGCAACAACGCCGAGCTGCGCGACGAGGACCGCCGTGCACTGCAGCGGGTCGCCCGCAACGGCCTGGCCTGCGGCATCCAGCTGGTGCTCGTCGACGTGCCGGTGACGATCAGCGCGCCCATGGAGACCGTGGTGCTGCGCGAGCCGGCCGACCACGCCGCCCCGATCACCGGCAGCGTCACCATGAGCGGGCCGCACGCCACGGTGACCCTGGACCCGCCGTTGCCCCGTGACCAGGTCACCTCGGCCTGCCACGCCATCTCCGACGAACTGGAGCGGCTGCGCAGCCGGGTCGGCTCCTTCGGCGACCTGCTGCCCCCGGACTACTGGTGGGCGGCCGACTCCACCGCGGGCGTGCGCGCGCCGGTGGGGTTCCGTGACGGGCTGCCCGTGGAGCTCGCCCTCGGCGACAGCTCGCCGCACGCGCTGGTGGGCGGCCCGAGCGGCTCCGGCAAGACCAACTTCCTGCTGGCCATGCTCGGCTCGATGGCGGCCCGCTACTCGCCGGACGAGCTGGAGCTGTACCTGCTGGACTTCAAGGAGGGCGTGTCGTTCGCCCAGTTCACCCCCGGCCGGCGTGACCCGTCCTGGCTGCCGCACGCGCGGCTGGTCGGCGTCAACATCAACACCGACCGGGAGTTCGGGCTGGCGTTGCTGCGCTTCCTCTCCGACGAGATGCGCCGGCGAGCCGAGGCGGCCAAGGCGCACGAGGTCACCAAGCTGGAGGAGCTGCGCGCCGCCGACCCGGATGGCCGCTGGCCGAGGATCGTGGCGGTCATCGATGAGTTCCAGTTCCTCTTCACCGAGCGCGACTCGGTGACCAGGGAGGCCGTCACGCTGCTGGAGGACGTCGCCCGGCGCGGCCGCTCGCAGGGCATCCACCTGGTGCTGTCCAGCCAGGACGTGTCCGGTATCGAGGCCTTCTGGGGCCGGCCGGCGATCTTCGAGCAGTTCGTGCTCCGGGTCGCGCTGCCCCGGTCCCGGCGGGTGCTCGCCGACCTCAACGACGTGGCGCTCTCCCTGCCCCGCTGGCACGCCGTGCTCAACCACGAGTCCGGCATCAAGCACGGCAACGAGACGGTGCGGATCCCGGACGCCACCGCGAAGGGCACCCTCGACGCGCTGCAGGCCCAGCTCTGGGAGCGCCGGCCCGTGGGGCTGCCGGAGCCCCGGCTGTTCGACGCGAGCCGGACGCCCCGGCTGGCCGACCTGCTGGCGGCGAGCGGGGTCGAGGTCGGCGGCCGGATCGCCCCGGTGGCGCTGCTCGGCCAGATGATCGACGTGGCCGGCAGCGCAGCGTCGGTGCCGATGAGCGCCACGCCGGGGCGCAACGTTGCGGTGATCAGCTCGGCGGTGCCGGAGGCGGCGGCGGTGCTGGGCGCGGCGGCGCTCTCGCTCGCCCGCCAGCACACCGCCAGCGGGGCGCACGCCGCCCGGTTCACCCTGGCGGTGCTCGTCCCGGAGGCCGCCGACGCGGTCGCCGAGCTGGCCGGGCGGCTGCGCGCCGGCGGCCACCACGTGGACACCCTCGGGCTGGACGGCATCGGCGCGCTGGTCGCGGGGCTGGCCGCCGACGTCTCCGGCCGGCTGACCGGTAGCGCGGCGCGGGCGGAGCCGCACTACCTGCTGCTCTACGGCGTGGACGGGGCCAGCGGGGTACTCGAGCAGAAGGACCCGGACACGTTCAAGAGCGGGCTCGACGGCCTGCGCCAGATCCTCAAGGGCGGCCCGGAGACGGGGCTGCACGTGCTCGGCTGGTGGCGCAGCGTGCAGCGGCTGCGCGCGGTGCTCTCGATGGGCGCCGGGGTGGACGACATCGGCTGCTGGGTGGCGTTCGACGTGCAGGGCTCCGAGCTCGGCACGCTGGCCCCCGGCCTGGTCAGCTGGTCGCCGAGGCCGGCCCGGGGGCTCGTGTTCGACCGGTACACCCAGCAGCGCCCGGAGGTCATGATCGTGCCGGACATCGAGCCCGAGGCGGGGGAGGACGGCGGATGACGGGCCCGGATGCGGCGCGCCGCTACAAGGACATCACCGGTGGCATGACCGAGGCGGTCGACCGGATGCGCCGGGAGGACGCCGAGCGTGCCCGGCGGCTCGCGGCCTCGCTGGTCGGGCTGCACGAGGCGATGGCGGCGGCGGCCGACCGCGAGGCGCTCACCGTGCTCGGCGTGGCGCTGCAGTGGGAGTCGGCGCTGGAGGACCTCTGGCACGAGCAGTGGATGACGCTCAGCCCGCTGCCGAAGGCCGACCCGGAGGCGTCCGCCCGCGACCTCGACTACCTGGACGCCGTGGTCCAGCAGCGCTACGAGGCGCTGTACGACGCGATCCGCCGCCGCGGCCTGCTCGGCCGGCGCTGAGCCGGGCCCGCCGAGGTGCCGAGGTCAGTCCTCGTCGATGGCAGCGTCGTCGTCAGTGTCGTCGCGGGCCAGGAAGGTGGCCAGCCGGTCGATCGCCACCTCGAAGTCGGGGTTCCGGTCGACGAAGGCCCGCAGCCGGTCGGCCAGCCAGTCCAGCGTGACCTGCTCGCCACCCCGGCGCTCCTCGAGCTCCTCGATCCCACGGTCCGTGAAGTACACGCCCGGACTCTAACCCTGGGCAAACATGACACGAGCGGGCGGTGTCGCGGCATGGTACTGACTGATCGTCCGTCGGTCTTGACGTTGCTCGCGGCCCCCGACTACCGTCCGGTAGGTCGATCAACTTGGTCCGATGCCGGGCTGGCATACCCGGATCAACGCGGCGATGCAGCAGATTCTCGGCGCGCTGAGGACCGTCGGGGGGAAGACTCGCGGACGTTGCGACGCACCGTTCGTTGTCCACGTCCAGACGCGGTTGACGGCCAATGGCGACAGCCGAGGGCCCCCGCCCGGAGGGATCCCGGAGCCGGACGATGCCCCTACCCAGCCGTGACGAGTTACGGGAGAGGCTGTCGTCCCTCTATGAGGCTGCTGGGGTTACCGCCACCGACGCGTACACCAGGCTGCGGCGCATCTTCGAGGAGCGGCCGCTGCTGGGCCGCATCGTCGGCAGCGGGGCAGCGGTGCTCGTCTTCGCGGGCGTCGTGGTCGGCGTGATAGCCGGGCAGGCCGGGCCGCAGACGTCCAGCCCAGGCCAGCTGGTGGTGCCCGCCGTGACCCCGACGCCCAGGGCCGACGAGCAGAACAGCCACCCCACCGCCGGCGCCCTGCCGCCCCACCTGGACGTGGAGCCGGAGCCGGAGCACGCCGCCCACCGGCCGCACACCGCCCCACCCCTCGACATCTCGAGCACCGTGCGCGTGCACCCGAGCGCGTCCGCCCAGGCCGAACCCGCCGCCCCGGCGACCTCGTCCCGCGCCGAAGCCGCGCCGGCTACCTCGCCCGAGGCCGCCGCGCCGGCGCCGGACCTGACAGCGCAGCCCGCCGCGCCGACCGAGTACCGGGTGCGCAGCGGGGAGACGCTGGCCATGGTGGCGCTGCGCTACGGCGTGCCGTTCGAGCAGATCGCCTCCGACAGCGGCCTCGCGGACCCCAACCGCCTGCGGCCCGGCCAGAGACTCGTCATACGCGCCAAACCGGCCGGTGTGGAAGTTATCCAGCCAGGTCGTACGCTGGACGACTATGCGCGTAGCACGGGCCGTCGGTTGGACGAGTTGATGCGGCTGAACCCGCAGCTCGTCGACCCGGACCGGATCCTCGCGGGTGGACGGCTCGATGTCTGAGCCTCGCCCGGTGCCGGGCCCACCGCCGGGCCGGCCCCAGCCTCCTCGGGGTGCGCCGCCCGGCAGGGGCGGCCCGCCACCCCTGCCACCCCGTCGTCCCACCGTCCCTCCCGGTACCCCGGTGCCGGGTCCTCCGCCACCCGGTGGCCCACCGAGCGGCCCGCAGCCCCCGGTGCCCGCGCCGCCGCCCGGCCCGCAGCGCGGTCCCCGGCCGGGTCGCCCTGGCCCGGACCAGCTGCGCGCGCCGACCCGCCAGCAGGGCCAGCCGGGCCAGCGGGGCCCAGGTCAGCAGGCCCCGGGACCGCGCCCGGGACCGGCGCAGCCGGCGCAGAGCCCGGGGCAGCCCGGCCCGGGGCAGTGGGGTGGGGCCAGGTTGACCGGCCCGCCGCGCGGGCGGCCGGCCGAGGCGCCGGTGGGCCCGGGCGGTGGTTCGTGGCGGCCTTCGGGCGGGCGGGGCTCCGCTCCGTACGGGTCGATGCCGGACGGTTACCGGTCACCCGGGTCGACACCGAGGCCGCGCCGGGCCGCGGAGGACTCGCCCGCCTGGGCGACCGGCCTGGCGACCGTGGTCGCGATCGGTGGCCGGGTCTTCAGCCCCCGGGTGCGAGCCGCGATCGGGGTGGCCAGCCTGCTCACGGTGGCCATCGTGCCGGGCGCGGCGATGGCGGCCGGGGCGATCACCGTGGCGGCCGACGCCTACTGCACGTTCGGCTCGTTCTGCCTGTACTCCGGCCCGAACTTCAACGGCCAGAAGGTGGAGTACCGGGGTGACGAGCTGTTCTGCCAGGACAGCCGCCCCGCGCTGGACGTGCGCAGCGTGCTGCCGGACGGCGCCCGCTCGGTCGTGAACAACACCCGCAACGGCAACACCGGGCTCGGCGTCAAGATCTACAGCGCGCCCGAGCACCTCGTGCTGACCACGATCAGCCCGGGTGGCGAGGTGAGCCAGCTGGACGGCACGACGGCCAAGTCCATGCAGTCGCTCTGTGCCTATCCGCGCGGCGGTAGCTGACAGCGCCAGCTCACACCGCAGCCCGGCACCGAAGTTCGGTACCGGGCTGCTGTGTGCCGATAGCCGTCAGTCGCCGACCGCGGCCTCGATGAGCTGGGCCTGCTCGACCTCGTGCACCTTGCCGGAGCCGGCCGCCGGGGCCGCCATCCGCCGCCGGGACACGCGCTTGATGCCGGCGAGGCGCTCCGGGGAGAACTCCGGCAGGGCAAGGCCGAGGAACGGCCAGGCACCCTGGTTGGCCGGCTCCTCCTGGACCCACCGGACGTCGGCGGCGTTCGGGTAGCGGTCCAGCACGGCAGTCAGCTTCTTGCGGGGCAGTGGGTAGAGCTGCTCCATGCGGACGATCGCGACGTCGGAGCGCTCCGCCTTGTCCCGCGCGGCGGCCAGCTCGTAGTACACCTTGCCGCTGCACAGCAGCAGCCGGCGCACGCCCTGCTGCGGACCGCGCTGGTCGGCGAACTTCGGGTCGTCCAGCACCGACCGGAACGCGCCGTGGGTGAACTCCTCGACCGGGCTGACCACCCGCTTGTTGCGCAGCATCGACTTCGGGGTGAAGACGATCAGCGGCCGGCGCACGCCGTCGAGCGCGTGCCGGCGCAGCAGGTGGAAATAGTTGGCCGGGGTGCTGGGCACCGAGACCGTCATGCTCCACTCCGCGCACAGCTGCAGGAACCGCTCGATGCGGCCGGAGGTGTGGTCAGGGCCCTGGCCCTCGTGGCCGTGCGGCAGCAGCAGCACGACGTCGGAGGTCTGGCCCCACTTGGCCTCACCGGAGGAGATGAACTCGTCGATGATCGACTGAGCGCCGTTGGTGAAGTCGCCGAACTGGGCCTCCCAGGCCACGAAGGCATCGTGGTTGGCCACCGAGTAGCCGTACTCGAAGCCGACCGCGGCGAACTCGGACAGCGCCGAGTCGTAGGGCAGGAACCGGCCCTGGTCGGGCGCGAGGTTGCGCAGCGGGAAGTACTCCTCGCCGGTCTTGCGGTCGATCACCACCGAGTGCCGCTGCACGAACGTGCCACGCCGGGTGTCCTGCCCGGACAGCCGCACGAGCTTGCCGTCCATCACCATCGAGCCCAGCGCGAGCAGCTCGCCGAACGCCCAGTCCACGTTGCCCTCGCGGGACATCGTGTAGCGCTTCTCCAGCACCGGCTTGACCCGGGGGTGGACGGTGAAGCCCTCCGGCAGGTTCACGTGCGCGTCGCCGATCCGGTGCACGACCTCCAGCGGCACCGCGGTCTCCAGCTTGCTGGGCACCGCCTGCTCGGCCTCGACCGAAGGGCTCGGCGAGATCGCGCCGCGCTCCAGCTCGCGGACCTCGTTGAAGACGTGCTCGAGCTGGCTGGAGAAGTCCTTCAGCGCGTGCTCGGCCTCCTCCATCGAGATGTCGCCACGGCC
>DATAYB010000073.1:0-21339 GCA_036272795.1 Pseudonocardia sp. | reverse complement strand
CGGCGGTGGCCGACCGCGTGCACGGCGCGCCGGTCGTGGCGATCCACGCCGAGGCCACCCTGTCCACCGTCGTCGCCGTGGTCGGCTGCCTGCTGGCCGGCGTGCCGCTGGTGCCGGTGCCGCCCGACTCCGGCCCGAAGGAGCGCGCCCACGTGCTGCGCGACTCCGGTGCCGCGCTCTGGCTGGGCACTCCGCCGGCGGGCGGCGCCGAGGGTGTGCCGGAGGTCGTGCCGGTCGACCCGGCGGCCCGCTCGGCGAGCACCTGGCCGCTGCCGGCGACCGGCGACAACGCGATGATCATGTACACCTCGGGCACCACCGGCAACCCCAAGGGCGCGCTGATCTCGCACGGGGCACTGGCCACCGGCCTGGACGGGCTCGCCGAGGCCTGGGCGTGGACCGCCGGGGACACGCTGGTGCACGGGCTGCCCCTGTTCCATGTGCACGGGCTGATCCTTGGCGTGCTCGGTGCGCTGCGGGTGGGCAGCCCGCTGGTGCACACCGGGCGGCCCAAGCCGGAGGCGTACGCGGCGGCCGCCACCGAGCACGGCGGCACGATGTTCTTCGGGGTGCCGACGGTGTGGTCCCGGGTCGCCGCCGAACCGGCCAGCGCGCGGGCGCTCGGCTCGGCGCGGCTGCTCGTCTCCGGCAGTGCCGCGCTGCCGCCCTCGGTGTTCCGCGACGTGCGCGAGCTGACCGGGCTGGCCCCCGTGGAGCGCTACGGCATGACGGAGACGCTGATCACCCTGGCCGTCCGCGCCGACGGTGAGCGCCGTCCCGGCTGGGTCGGGGTGCCGATCGAGGGCGTGCGCACCCGGATCGTGGACGACGCCGGTGCCCCTGTCGCCGACGACGGCGAGACCATCGGTGACCTGCAGGTACAGGGCGGCTGCGTGTTCGACGGTTACCTCGGCCGCCCCGAGGAGACCGCCCGCAGCTGGACCGACGACGACTGGTTCCGCACCGGGGACGCCGCCGTGCGCGACGCCGCCGGCTACCACCGGATCGTCGGCCGCCGCTCCTCCGACCTGATCAAGACCGGCGGCTACCGGGTCGGCGCCGGCGAGGTGGAGGCGGCCCTGCTGGACCACCCGGCGGTGGCCGAGGCGGCCGTCGTCGGCCTGCCCGACCCGGACCTCGGCCAGCGCATCGTGGCGTTCGTGGTGGTGGACGCGGGCGCCGACGGGCCCCGGGGTGAGCAGCTGATCGAGCACGTCGCCGGCCAGCTCTCGGTGCACAAGCGACCCCGTGAGGTCCGGCTGGTCGACTCGCTGCCGCGCAACGCGATGGGCAAGGTGCAGAAGTCGAAGCTCAGCGGCGGTTGATCAGCGGCACCAGGTAGCGGCGGGCGAACTCGCGCAGTTCGTCGTCGGACTCGCACGGGATGCAGCTGGCGGGGCTGAGCAGGAACGACGTGGTGATCCGGGCCATCAGCTCGGCGACCGGCTCCACGTCGGGCGCCTCCAGCTGGCCGGCGTCCCGCGCACGCCGCAGGTGGAACGCGAGAAAGCCGCGGATCACGGCGGTGCCGAGCTCGGCGCGGACCGTCATGAACGGCAGGATGACCTGCGGCTCGATCCGCAGCAGGCCGCCGATCAGCGGGTGCTCCCTGGTGTAGCGCAGCGCGAAGGCGAACCCCTCGACGATGCGCGCCTCGATGCCCGGCACACCGCTGACGGCCTTCTCCAGCGCGGCGAGGCAGCGCCGGCACTCCCGCAGCAGCACGGCCTCGATCAGCGCGTTCTTGTTCTCGAAGCGCCGGTAGATGGTCACCCTGGCCAGCCCGGCGCGGCCGGCGACGTCGTCCATCGTGGACCGGGTCAGCCCGGCGTCACAGAACTGGGCCAGCGCGCCGTCGAGGATGCGCTCGGCGATCGGGTCGGTCGAGGGGGCGGTGGCCATCGCGCGGGCCAGGCGCGCGGCGGCCGGGGCAGGTCCGGGATAGGTGGCCTGCGCGGGGTACGGGGAGAAGGCAGATCCGGCGGACACCCGGACGAGTGTACGGATAGTTATCGCTTGGGGACGGTCTGTAGCGCATGTCGGCGACAAGTGTGCAATTTCTGTAGCTCGCACGCGGCCGCCGAGGGCCGTGCCACGACGCTATGGTCGGTCGCGTGCTGGATCACATCGTGCTCGCCGCGCCCGACCTGGCGGCGGCGGTCGCCGAGTTCACCGAGCTGACCGGCGTCGAGCCCGCCCCTGGCGGCCAACACCTCGGGGTGGGCACCGCGAACTACCTGGTCGGCCTCACCAGCGCCCTGCCCGGTGCCGACAGCGCGTACCTGGAGATCATCGGGCCGGACCCCGAGCAGCCGCCGCCCGCCGCGCCCCGCCCGTTCGGCATCGACGACCTGACCGCGTCCCGGCTGGCCGCCTGGGGGATCCACCCCGCCGACCTGGACCGGCACATCGACACGGCCCGCGAGCGGGGCTATGACCCGGGGCCGGCCAGGGCGATGTCACGGGCGGCACCGGACGGCGAGCGGCTGCACTGGCGGCTGACCTGGGCGCGCCTGGCCGGCGGTGTCGCGCTGGTGCCGTTCATGATCGACTGGGGGAGCACCCCGCCGCCGCCGGGCCGAGGCCTGCCGGAGCTCGAGCTGGTCAGCTTCGAGGCCACCCACCCCGCTCCGGACCAGGTCCGCCCGGAGCTGGCCGCGCTGGACGCCGACCTGCCGGTGCGCGCCGGCAACCGGGCCGCGCTGACCGCCGTACTGACCGGCCGCCACGGCCCGGTCGTCCTCACCTGAGGCGGCCACGCGCGAAACCGGGACGGCGTCCAGCAGCCGGACGAGCTCAGTCCGCCGGCTGGCCGGCCCGGTCGCCGATCAACTTGCCGATCGACTGCGCGGCGGACCGCACGATCTCCAGGTACCGGTGCACATCGGCGCCGGTGCTCGGGTACGGCAGGCCCCACAGCGTCAGCGCGAGCACGACCGAACCGTCCGGCCCGAACACCGGGACGCTGACCAGCCGCACGTCGTACTCCGTGGCCGCGTCCAGCTCGTGCTCCGGCTCGAACCGGTAGGCCAGCTCCGTGCCGAGGCGCTGCACGTGGGCCCTGCCCTCCGGGTCGCCCTCGGAGTAGCGCTCGATGGCGTCCAGCAGCTCGGTGTGCCGCTCGTCGCCGAGGCTCAGTGACCAGCCGCGTTCCCGCACCCTGGCCAGCAGCTGCAGGTGTTGCGCGCGGACCTCGCCGGACAGTGGCTGGCCAGCCCTGGCGAGCCAGGCGGCGACGTCGGCGTCCGGCGCCCAGGCGAGGAACGTGGTGCCGATGGGCGGGACGAACGGCATCCGCTGGCCGACCCGGGTGAACTCGGCGCCACCGGACGGCGCGCCGGCGCTGGCGAGCACGACCAGCTGGTCGTCGACCGGGGCGAGGGCGACGCATTCGGTGCCGATCTCGGTGGCCACGCGCTCCATCTCGGCGCGGGAGGCGTCGGCCAGCCGCAGGTGCCCGATGAAGTCGCCCTCCGGGATCGCCACCAGCGAGGATGGCGAGAACCTGCCGTAGCCACCCTGGAAGAACACCAGCGGCAGCCGCTCGGAGTGCGCGTCCAGCTCGCGCACCCGGCCGAGCACCAGGTAGTGGTCACCGGCGTCCTGGATCGACTCGAAGTCGCAGTCGATCCAGGCGGCCACCCCGTCGATCAGCGGCGCCCCGGACCCGGCCGGCTGCCAGGACACGCCTGCGAACTTGTCACCGCCCCGCGTGGCGAACGCCCGGCAGACGTCGACCTGGTCGGCGGCCAGCACGTTGACACAGAAGCTGCGCGCGGTGCGGATCTTCGGGAAGCTCGTGGACGAGCGGTCCGGCAGGAACGCCACCAGCGGCGGGTCCAGCGACACCGAGGTGAACGAGCCGACCGCCATGCCGGCGGGGCTGCCGTCCTCGGCGATCGCGGTCACGACGGTGACCCCGGTCGGATAGCTGCCCAGCACCTGTCGGAAGCGCTGCCCGTCGATGTGCCTGGTCGACCCCGAGGTCATCCAGCCTCCTCCTCGGCCCGAAGCGTCACTCTCCAGCATGAACCCAATACCCCTGTGAGTGGTATTGGTCGCCATAGCGACCAATACCACTCACAGGTTCAGCGGGGTACGTCCTTCCACGCGACGTCGCGGTCGACCCTCGGCTCGCCGGGCAGGCCGAGCACCCGTTCGCCGAGGATGTTGCGCATCACCTCGGAGGTGCCCCCCTCGATGGAGTTGGCGAGCGAGCGCAGGAACGCGCGGCGCACGTCCACCGAGCCCCCGGCCCCGGAGGACTGGGTCGGCTGGGACATCTCGTAGGTGTCGATCTGCAGGCCGGCCGGGCCGCTCAGGTCGACACACAGCTCGTAGATGGCCTTGTTCAGCTCCGCCATCTGCAGCTTCGCGATCGAGCCCTCCGGGCCGGGGATCTTCGCGCCGCGCTGGGCGGCGGCCCGGGCGTTGGTCAGCCGGGCGGCCTCCGCCCTGGTCCACAGCCGGATCAGCCGGTCGCGGGCGGACGCGTCGGCGCGGCCGGCCTCGACGGCCTCCCGGAACACCTTCACCGCCGACCCGATCGAGCCCTCGCCCCGCCGCGAACCTCGCCGGCCGATGGCGACCCGCTCGTTCATCAGCGTGGTCATCGCGACCCGCCAGCCCTCACCGACGGCACCCAGCCGGTCGGACTCCGGCACCAGCGCGTCGGTCAGGTAGACCTCGTTGAACTCGGCCTGCCCGGTGAGCTGGCGCAGCGGCCGCACCTCGACGCCGGGCGCCTGCATGTCCAGCACGAAGTAGCTCAGGCCTCGGTGCTTGGGCAGGTCAGGGTCGGTGCGGGCGACAAGAAGTCCGCGCCGGGCCACGTGCGCCAGCGAGGTCCAGATCTTCTGCCCGTTGACCACGTAGTTCTCGCCGTCCGGGATGGCCCGGGTGCCCAGCGCGGCCAGGTCGGAGCCCGCGCCCGGCTCGGAGAACAGCTGGCACCAGATCTCCTCGCCGGTGAACAGCGGCCTGAGGTACTTGGCGCGCTGCTCGTCGGTGCCGTGGGTGTGCACGGTCTGCGCCGCCATGCCCAGCCCGATCACGTTGCGGCCCATCCAGTCCGGGCAGCCCGCGTCCAGGAACAGCTGCTCGACCACAGGGCTCAGTGACGAGTCCAGGCCGAGCCCGCCGAAGCCCTTGTCGAAGTGCACAAACGCCAGGCCGGCGTCGAACCGGGCGCCCCGCAGCTCGCGGTCCGGCGTGGTCTCGACGGGGTGCTCGGCGAGAAAGTCCTTGACCAGCCGCTCGACGGTCGCCTGGTCGCCCGATGGGCCGTTCGTCAGCTCGGTCATGCGTGCACCTCCGGGATGTCGAGCAGGCTGGCCAGCCGCGTTCGGTGGGTGGACGGTGAGCCGAGGAACAGCTGGGTGCTCTTCGCGCGCTTGAGGTAGAGGTGCGCGGGATGCTCCCAGGTGAACCCGATGCCGCCGTGGTTCTGCACGTTGTCCAGTGCCACGCGGATGTACGCGTCCGAGCAGACGGCGCCGGCGAGCGCGGCGGCCAGCGTCAGGTCGTCCGGTTCGTGCACGGCCGCCCAGCTGCCGTAGTACGCCGCCGAGCGGGCCGACTCGACCTCCACCAGCATGTCCGCGCAGCGGTGCTTGATGGCCTGGAACGAACCGATCTTGCGGCCGAACTGCACCCGCGTGTTCGCGTACTCCACCGACATCTGCAGCACCCGCCCGGCACCGCCGAGCTGCTCGTTGGCGAGCGCCACGACCGCGCGGTCGACCGCCAGCCGCAGTTCCTGCGCGAGCGCGCCGGGGCGGCCGACCGCGCTGGCCGGCGTGCCGGCGAGCGAGAGGGCGGACAGCGTGCGGGTGGAGTCCAGCGCGGTCAGCGGGGTGCGGGTCAGCCCGGCGGCGCTGCCGGCGTCCGCGACGGCGAACAGGCCGAGCCCGTCCGGCGCCTTGGCCAGCACGAGGATCAGGTCGGCCGCGACGGCGTCGACAACCGCCTCGGCGGTGCCGGTCAGCGTCCAGCCGTCCCCGCCGGCAGGCTCGGCGGTGATCGTGCTGTTCAGCGGGTCGCCGCCGCCCCAGGCGAGGGTGGCGACGGTCTGCCCCGACGCGATGCCGGGCAGGTAGGCCTCGTTGGCCGCCTCGTCGCCGACCGCGAGCAGGGTGTTCGCGGCGAGCACCACCGTGCCAAGGAAGGGGGCGCAGAACAGCGCGCGGCCCATCTCCTCCAGGACCACGCCCAGCTCGATCGGGGAGGCCTCCGAGCCGCCCCAGCGCTCCGGGATGATCAGGCCCTGCAGGCCGAGCTCCTCGGCGGCCTGGCGCCACACGGCCGGGTCGTAGCCCGACTCGGTCTCCATCAGCCTGCGGACCTCGGCCTCACTGGAACGTTTCTCCAGGAAGCCGCGTACGACGGTACGCAGCTCCTCCGCGTCGGGCCCGGGGGTGAACGTCACAGCCTGTCCTCCTAGCGGCCGGTCGGGACCGGCGGTGTACCCAACACTTTCCGGCAGCTTAAGCGGAAAGTGGCGCCGCGGCGTGTCGACCATCACCCGGCGGGGCGCGCCCTAGGAAGGCTGCCGGATGCCGACCTCGTCCAGGTGGGCGAGCAGGTCCGCGGGGTCGGAGTAGACGCGGTACGCACCGGCCCGCTCCAGCTCGTCGCTGCCGTACCCGCCGGACAGCAGCCCGATGCCGAGCGCGCCGGCGCGGCGGGCGGCCAGCAGGTCCCAGACGCTGTCGCCGACGACCATGGCGTGCCGGACGTCGACCCCGATCTTCGCAGCCGCCGCCAGGAACAGGTCAGGGTCGGGCTTGGCGTGGCGCACCTGGTCGCGGGTCACCATCGGGGTGTCGGCGGGCAGCCCGAGCAGCTCCAGCGCCGGGCGCGCCGAGACGTCCTGGCCGCTGGTGGCGATCGCCCACGGCACGCCCTGCTCGGTGAGCGTGGCGAGCAGCTCACGCGCGCCGGGCAGCGGGCGGACCGACTCGCGCAGCCGGGCGTAGGCCTCGGCGTGCGCGGTCGTGAGGTCGCGCAGCTGCTCGTCGGTCAGCTTGCCCCCGATCTCCCGGCGCAGCGCGGTGACGAAGAGGCCGCCGCTCATCCCGATCCGGCGGTGGATCGTCCAGATGGCCACGTCGAGGCCGAACTTGCTCAGGGCCTCCCGCCAGGCGAGGACGTGCTGGTAGACGCTGTCGATCAGGGTGCCGTCCAGGTCGAACAGCAGCGCGGGTGGGGGTGGCTCGAGCGGTTCGTTGATGGACATGGCACTCAGCCTGCCGCGGCGACCCTCCGCTTGCGAGGCCTCGGCGGCTCCGGGTCCGACCCGAACCGCATCGGCTGGCCCGTCGCCTCCAGCACCGACATCCACAGATCGCCGTGCGGGTCGACCTGGTTGCGCCTGCTCACCGCGAGCGACATCGGGATGTGCACGAACCGGCGGCGCAGCCGGCCGACCACCATCGCGGTGCGCCCGGACATCGCCGCGTGCACCGCGTGGTTGGACAGCCGCAGGCAGTACGCCTTGTCGTAGGCGTTGGCCGGCACACTGCGGATCGCGTAGCTGGGGTCGATGTAGCGCACGCTCGGGGTGATGCCGTCGGCCGTCAGCCGGCCGACGATGCGTTCCCGCAGGTAGGGGCCGATGTCGCGCAGGGTGGTGTTGCCGGAGGCGTCGGTGGCGGCCGGCCCCGGCTTGCCGTTGCCACTCGGGGTGGCCAGGAGCTCCTGGCCGGCGCCCTCCGCGACCACCAGCACCACGTGGCCACGGTCGCGCACGCGCCCGCGCACGTACTCCAGCAGCCCGTCGTCGCCCTCCAGCCCGAACGGCACCTCGGGGATCAGCACGACGTCGGCGTCGTGGTTGGCCAGCGCGGCGTAGCTCGCGATGAACCCGGAGTGCCGGCCCATCAGCTTGACCAGCCCCACGCCGTACGGGGTGGACTTCGCCTCCACGTTCACCGCACGGATCGACTCGGCCGCCCGGGAGAACGCCGTCTGGAAGCCGAAGCTCTGGTCGATGTACGGGATGTCGTTGTCGATCGTCTTCGGGATGCCGACCACGCTGATCCGCAGCTCGCGCTCGGCGGCCACCTTGGCGACCTGCATGGCGCCGCGCATGGAGCCGTCGCCGCCGATCACGAACAGCACGTTGATGTTCAGCCGCTCCAGGCAGTCCACGATCTCCTGCGGGTCCTGGTGGCCGCGCGACGTGCCGAGCACGGTGCCGCCCTCGCCGCTGATGTTGTCGACGTAGTCCGGCGTCAGCTCGACGATGCCGTGCCCGTAGGAGGCGATGAAGCCCTGGTAGCCGTTGCGGAACCCGGTCACCCTGCGCACGCCGTAGTGGTTGGTCAGGCTGCGCACCAGGCCGCGGATCACGTCGTTCAGCCCTGGGCACAGGCCACCGCACGTGACGATGCCGGCGCGGGTCTTGGACGGGTCGAAGAACAGCTTGCGGCGCGGCCCGCACGGCTCCAGGCTGGGCAGCTCCGCGACGGAGGTGCCGCGCGCGACGGCCATCGACAGGGTGTCGTCCAGCAGCACCCGGTCGTGCTCGCTGACGTAGTGCTCGGTGGTGCGCCAGGCGTCGAGCATCCCCGCCAGCGGGGACTCGATCCGGGCCGGCCCGAGTGTCGCGATCGACAGGTCGGGCACAGCGGCAGTCATCTCGGTTCCCCTTCTCGGTGCGTCCTCGTCCGGTGTTGCGCGGGTGTTGCGTTCATCCGGTGTTGCGCAGCCCGGCGACGATCCCGTTCACGGTCAGCAGCAGGGCGCGGCGCAGGTCGGGGTCGGGCTCGACGGCGTCGCGCTGCCGGGCCAGCAGCGCCACCTGCAGGTGATGCAGCGGTTCCAGGTAGGCGGCGCGCACAGCCAGGGTGCGGCGCAGTAGCGGGTAGCGGGCCAGTGGGATGTTCTGGCCGGTCAGCGAGAGCACCTGGGACAGCGTGCGGTCGTGCTCACCGGTGATCATCTCGAACAGCGGCTGCAGCGTCGGGTCGACGAGCGCCGAGACGTAGGACCGGGCGATCCGCAGATCCGTCTTCGCCAGCGTCATCTCGACGTTGCCCATCAGGTTGCGGAAGAAGGCCCAGTCCCGCATCTCCATCAGGGTGGGCCCGAGGCCGGCCTCCCTGGCCACCTGCAGCCCGGTGCCGAGGCCGTACCAGCCGGGCACCACCATCCGGGTCTGCGTCCAGCCGAACACCCACGGGATGGCGCGCAGCCCGTCCAGGCTCGCCTTGCCGCCGTGCCCGGGGCGCTTGGACGGCCGGGAGCCCACGTTCAGCGCGCCCAGCTCGTCCACCGGAGTCGCCGAGGTGAAGAACTCCGGCAGCCGGGGGTGCCCGACGAACTCCCGGTAGGCGGCCTGCGCCGCCTCGCTGACCACCTGCATGGCCTCGTCCCAGCGTGCCAGCGTGGCCGCCGGCACCCGGGAGGTCTGGTGCAGCAGGGTGGCCTCGAGGGTGGCGGCGAGCATGATCGTCAGGTTGTGCTCGGCGAGGGTGGGCAGCGAGTACTTGTCGGAGATGACCTCGCCCTGCTCGGTGACCTTCATCCGGGCGTCCACCGCGCCGAACGGGGCCGCCGCGACCGCCTCGGCGGCCGGCCCGCCGCCCCGGCCCACCGATCCGCCACGGCCGTGGAACAGCCGGACCCTGACCTGGTGGGTCGCGGCCACGTCCCGCAGCTGCCGCTGGGCCTTGTGGATCTCCCACTGGGAGGTGGTGATGCCGGCGTCCTTGTTCGAGTCGGAGTAGCCGAGCATGACCTCCTGCAGGTCGCCCCGGGCACGCACCAGCGCGCGGTAGCCGGGGTCGGAGAGCAGCTCATCCAGCAGCTCGCCGGCCTTGCGCAGCTCGGTGGCGGTCTCGAACAGCGGCACCAGGTCCAGCGTCGAGCAGGTCTGCTCCGGGTTCTCTCCAGTGCCGACCGAGAGCAGTCCGGCCTCGCGGGCCAGCACGGCGACCGCGAGCACGTCGTCGGCGCCCTGGGCCATGGACACGATGTAGGTGTGCGCGGCCGCCTCGCCGAACGTCCGGTGGGCCGCGCGCAGCGTGTCGAACACCGCAAGCACCTCGGCGGCGGCCGGCTCCGGCTCGTCGAAGCGGCCGGTCAGCGGGCGGTGGCCGAGCAGCTCGGCGGACAGCCTCCGCAGCCGCCCCGCCGCGTCCAGCTGCTCGTAGCCGGGCTCGCCGACCTGGCGGTACAGCGCGGCCAGCGCGGCGTGGTGGCGCTGCGCGTGCTCCCGGACGTCCAGCGCGGCCAGGTGCAGCCCGGCGGCGCGGGCCACCCGCAGTGCCCTGGCCAGCGTGCCGTCGGCGATCCGCGCGCCCAGGTGGCCGCGCAGCGAGCGGTCCATCACCTCCAGGTCGGCGATGAACGCCTCCGCGCCCAGGTAGTCGATGCCCGGCCGGTGCGGCTGGTCGGCGGCGATCCGGTCGCGGGTGTTGGCGAGGCGGGCCAGGATGTACGAGCACTTCAGCCGGTAGGGCTCTTCGGCGTTCAGCCGGATGTAGCGGTCGTAGACCTCGGGCAGCAGCCGGCGGTCCTGGGCCAGCGACTGGCGCAGCCCCTCCGACATGCCGACGATCCGGGTGGACACGCCGAGCTCCTGGACGAGCTCGTCGAGCAGCGTCGTGTGGATCCGCAGCGCCCGGTCGGCGTAGAGCCGCAGCGAGTCCATGGTGACGGCCGGTGAGACGTTCGGGTTGCCGTCCCGGTCCCCGCCGACCCAGCAGCCCAGCTGGATCGGCCTGGCCTGCTCGGGCAGCGTGAGCTCGGCGGCCCCGAGGGCGTCGTCGAGCTGTTCCAGCACGTCCGGCACGGTGTGCTCGGCCAGCCGCTCCAGGTAGTAGGCGATCGCCCTCGCCTCGTCGGCCACGGTCGGCTTGCCGGGCCGGATCTCGTCGGTCTGCCACAGCAGGTCGACCAGCTGGGCCAGCCGGCGCTCGGTGTGCGGATCGGCGTTGCCGGGGGCGGCGTCGCGGTCCAGCACGTCGGCCACCCGGCGCAGCGTGCCCAGCACGGACTGCCGGGACGCCTCGGTCGGGTGTGCGGTGAACACCGGCCGCAGCTCCGTGCGCCCGAGCACCTCGACGAGCGCCTCGCCGCCGACCTCCTTGACCAGCCGCCGGATCAGCTCGCCGAGCGGGTCGGCGCCCGTCTCGTCGGCGACCTCACGCGCCCTGTGCCACTGCTCCGCCACGTTGGCCAGCAGGAAGAACGTGGTGAACGCCCTGGCCAGCTGGGTGGCGGTGCCCGGGTCGACGCCGGCGAGCAGCCGGTCCAGCTCGGCGGCCGCGGTGGCCGAGCTCCGGTCGCCGCCCGTCCGGTCCGCGCCGGCGGCGTCCCGCGACAGCGTGCGGACGCGCTCCACCAGCTCCAGCAGCTGCGCGCCGCCGTGCTGGGTCAACGTGTTGCCGAGCAGGCTGCCCAGCCTGCGGATGTCGGCGCGCAGCGCGTTGTGCGCCGGCTCCGACACGACGCCGGCGTGCCTGGCCTGGTTGTCCCCGTTCGGGGTGCGGTGCTGTGTCTGGTTGTCGCGGTTGGTGGGCTCGACGGTCACGGGCGTGCTCCCACTGGTTGTGGTGGTCGCTCGGTCTGCCGCGCCCGCGTCGGCGAGGGCGTCGTGGCACGTTTCTGAATCCATCTCTGAATGGATTGAGTATCCCGCTGCACCGGACGGAACGCGAGTGGTCTGGCGCAAAGGTTGCCTGCGGCGCTCAGGTGGTTGTTGGGCTCGCGGGTGGCGGGGTGGCTGCCGTCCGTGCTCCGTCGGGAGCCTGCGGCGGCCCGACGGCTCGAACACCCCTCGCCGGGTCACCGCAGCCGTGGGTGGCCGTGATCCCGGCGGTCAGCCAGATCAGTGCCGAGAGCAGGTCGACACTCGCCACGCCCAGCTCACCGAGACTCCTAGCAGAGGCCGGTCGGTGGGCGTTGGGCGCCCCGGGGTTGCGCTGGTCGGCCTGCGCGCCACCATGGACGGGTGAGCGAGGCGATTCCCGGGGTGGCACGGAAGATCCATCAGCGCATTGCCGAGGAGCTCGGCGTGCGGTCGAACCAGGTGGACGCGGCTGTCGGGCTGCTGGACGGTGGCTCGACGGTGCCGTTCGTGGCCCGGTACCGCAAGGAGGTCACCGGCGCGCTGGACGACGCCCAGCTGCGCACGCTGGAGGAACGGCTGCGCTACCTGCGTGAGCTCGAGGAACGCCGGGCCGCCGTGCTCGAGTCCATCGAGTCGCAGGGCAAGCTGGACGACGAGCTCAAGGCGCGCATCCTGGAGGCCGACTCCAAGGCCCGCCTCGAGGACATCTACCTGCCGTACAAGCCCAAGCGGCGCACCAAGGCCCAGATCGCCCGCGAGGCCGGCCTCGAACCGCTGGCCGAGACACTGCTGGCCGACCCGTCCCAGGACCCGGCGGAGCTCGCCGCGACCTTCGTCACCGAGGGTGTCGCCGACGCGGCCGCCGCGCTGGAGGGCGCCCGGTCGATCCTGGTCGAACGGTTCGCCGAGGACGCCGACCTGATCGGCGAGCTGCGCGAGCGCATGTGGACCAAGGGCCGCGTGGCCGCGAAGGTCCGGGAGGGCAAGGAGGAGTCCGGCGCCAAGTTCGCCGACTACTTCGAGTTCAGCGAGCCGTTCACCAAGCTGCCGAGCCACCGGATCCTGGCCATGTTCCGCGGCGAGAAGGAAGAGGTGCTCGACCTCGCCCTCGAACCGGAGGAGCCGGCTGCCGAGGGCCCTTCCACCTTCGAACGCAGCATCGCCGCCCGGTTCGAGGTCGCCGACCGGGGCCGCCCGGCCGACAAGTGGTTGAACGACACGGTCCGGTGGGCATGGCGCACCCGCATCCAGGTGCACCTGGGCATCGACGTGCGCGCCCGGCTGTGGCAGGCCGCCGAGGACAGCGCCGTCGACGTGTTCGCCAGCAACCTGCGCGACCTGCTGCTCGCCGCCCCCGCCGGCACCCGCGCCACGATGGGCCTCGACCCCGGCCTGCGCACCGGCGTCAAGGTCGCCATCGTCGACGACACCGGCAAGGCCGTGGCCACCGACACGATCTACCCGCACGAGCCCCGCCGGCAGTGGGACGCGAGCCTCGCCACCCTGGCCAAGCTCGCCGCGGCCCACAAGGTCGACCTGATCGCGATCGGCAACGGCACCGCGTCCCGAGAGACCGACAAGCTGGCCGCCGAGCTGGTCGCCAAGGTGCCCGAGCTCAAGCTGACCAAGGTGATGGTCTCCGAGGCCGGCGCCTCGGTGTACTCGGCGTCCGCGTACGCCTCCGCCGAGCTGCCCGGCATGGACGTCTCGCTGCGTGGCGCCGTGTCCATCGCCCGCCGGCTGCAGGATCCGCTCGCCGAGCTCGTCAAGATCGACCCGAAGTCCATCGGCGTCGGCCAGTACCAGCACGACCTGTCCGAGCTGAAGCTGTCCCGCTCGCTGGACGCCGTCGTCGAGGACTGCGTGAACGCGGTCGGCGTCGACGTGAACACCGCGTCCGCCCCGCTGCTGCGCCGCGTCTCCGGCATCACCGAGGGCCTCGCCACCAGCATCGTCACCCACCGCGACGAGAACGGCCCGTTCCGCACCCGTAAGCAGCTGTCCAACGTGCCCCGGCTCGGCCCGAAGGCGTTCGAGCAGTGCGCCGGCTTCCTGCGCATCCCCGGCGGCGACGACCCGCTGGACGCCTCGAGCGTGCACCCTGAGGCCTACCCGGTCGTGCGCCGCATCCTGGCCTCGGTCGGCGCCGGGCTGCCCACGCTGATCGGTGACACCAAGACGCTGCGCACCCTGCGCCCCGACCAGTTCACCGACGACACGTTCGGCCTGCCCACGGTCACCGACATCCTCGCCGAGCTGGAGAAACCCGGCCGCGACCCCCGGCCCGCCTTCAAGACGGCGACCTTCGCGGACGGCGTCGAGAAGCTGTCGGACCTGAAGGTCGGCATGGTGCTCGAGGGTGTGGTCACCAACGTCGCCGCGTTCGGCGCGTTCGTCGACGTCGGTGTGCACCAGGACGGGTTGGTGCACGTCTCGGCGATGTCGGACCGGTTCGTCTCGGACCCTCGCGAGATCGCCAAGCCCGGTGACATCGTGCGGGTCAAGGTGCGCGAGGTCGACATCACGCGCAAGCGCATCTCGCTCACCCTGCGGCTGGACGACGACCCGGCCGCCGAGCGCGGGCGCGGCTCGGGCGACCGGCAGGGCGGTGGTCAAGGCAGCGGCCAGGGCAGCGGTCAGGGCGGTGGCCGGGGTGGCCGGCCCGGTGGCCCCGGTGGCCGCGAAGGTGGTCAGGGCGGCGGCCGGTCGGGTGGCTCGGCCGGTGGTCGCGAAGGCGGCCGGTCGGGTGGTGCGCGGGACGGCGGTAAGCCGGGCGGCTCGGGTGGTGGTCGGGACGGCGGTAAGCCCGGTGGTTCGGGCGCGGGCCGGAGCGGTGGCAAGCCGGGTGGCTCGGGCGCGGGGCGGGACGGCGCCAAGCCGGCTGGCTCCGGTGCCGGTCGCCAGGGTGGCTCGGGCGGGCGGCAGGGCGGGGGACGGCCGAGCTCGTCCGACCGGCCGGCCAGCGGGGCGATGGCCGACGCACTGCGCCGCGCCGGCTTCGGCGACGGCTCCCGCTAGTTCCCGCTGGGTTCGCGGGGCCCTTGCCGCTAGGAGAACGGGTGCGCGCGAGTGGGCCGGGTCAGCGCAGGCGGGACTCGTCCTGCCACCGGGCGAGCCGCTGGTCGACGTCCACCAGGGCGTCGGCCACGACCTCGGGCCGCTGGGCCACCTGCTGCAGGTCGGCGACGAGGACCTCGCCGTTCGGGTAGCCGGTCGGCGCGGGCAGTGCGGTGAATCCGGGTGGCGCCACCACCTCGCGTGGTAGCCCGTCGGGCAGGAGGGTCAGCGCACCAACGGCAAGCGACGCGCCCCGCCGGCCCAGCAACCGCGACAACGTCCGGGTGGTGACCTGTCCCTGGGTGGCCTCGAGCAGGGCGCACGCCGCGCAGAGGAGGTCGGCCAGCCAGGACGGTGACTGTGTCTCGAGCGGCCCGGCGGCGTCGGCGGCGAACCGCAGCCGCACCGTGCCGCCGTGCCCCTCGGCTCCCAGCTCCCAGCTCACCGCGACGAGGGACACCCCGCCGGCGGACCGCCCCCGTAGGTCGCCGACCGACGCGGCCCCGGTCACCAGGTCGCCGTCGCTGTGCCGCTCACGGAGGGACAGCACGAGTTCGAGCAGTTCGGGGCCTGCCGACCGGGGCGCCCCGAAGCCGTCCTCCCAGCTCAGTGGACCGCCGGGGGAGAGCTGCCGGCGCTCGACGGCGCTCTCGACCGCATCCAGCACACCGCGGAGTGTGAGAGCAATCACGTCCCACTTCTCCGCGTGAGCGTGGGGGAGAGTCGTGAGGGCCTGAACGACCCAATCCTCCGCCACGAGCACACCCTCCCCTGCCCAGGGACGTCCGCCGTGTCCCCTAAGGCACCCAACCAGACATCGGCTCGAACGATGCCGAGACCTTACCGGAGAGGGCGGGGGACGCACGGAACTCGTCGACCAGCAATTCGGCGATGACAAGCTGCGCGCAGAGCCACTCGACGGGATCGCCCTGCGCAGCCTCGACCTGGCGGCGCGCCTGCGCGAGCAGGGCGGGCAGGCCGGACCGCGCGGAGTAGCGGTACCAGGGGTACCAGTCCTCCGTGCGGGCGTCGACGAAGCCGGTGTAGTGGCCCTTGGCCTCCAGGAGCACCCCGCCGCGCCCGTCGTAGCGGACTCCGTCGAACCAGATGTCCTTGCCGTCCGGGTGCGGTACGGCGAACTCGAGATCCGGCGGTCCGCCGGCCCGTGTGCGCACCCAGCGCTCGTAGCGGGTGGATGCGGCGCTGTCCCGGCGGGTGGGCGGGGTGGCCCAGCGACCGGCCAGTTCGGGCTGAGGAGCATCGTGACTGGTCCTTTGGGTACCTGCCACAGTGAACCGCCCGATTCCGCGCTGTCACTTCGCATCCACGGTAGGTAGTCGACATGGACGTACAGGGAGTACCGAGTGTCTAGCTGGTCGACATACTGATACAAAACGCCGCCGACCGGCGCACGATATCTACCGTTTGGCGCAAATTTTGGCACGCCTCTCGACGCAGTCGCAGGTCCCTGGCATTAGCACATTGGAACCATTCGGCGGGCTATCTGAGGCTGGCGATGGCCACCAGGTCGGCTCCGACGCCGGTGACGCTCGGGCGGCCCGCGTTGAGCATGCTCTCCACCCGGTGCAGCCGGAGCAGGTCGGCACTCGGCGGCCCGCCGGGACGGCGGCGCAGGCCCTCGTACAACTCGTCGTACACGTGCTTGCTCACGTGCGGCTGCAGGATGATCACCTGGCCTCGGTCCCTGGCGTCGCGGTCGGCGAGCGCGGCGATGAGCCCCGCCCGGCCGGGCACCCGCTCGCCGTCCCGCCAGCACGCGGGCGTGGCGACCGGCGCGATCCGCAGCCGCTCGGACAGCCGCTCCGGCTCCAGGAACGTGATGTTCTTGACCGCCTGGCTGACCACCACCTCGTACGCGGTGGCGGAGATCCGGCGCTGCCGCGCCGCGCTGCCGGCGCCCTTCACGTGGATGAGGCTCAACGTGCCGTCGCGGTCCAGATGCACGAAGTCCGCGACCTCCCCAGAGCCGTCGTCGCAGGTCAGCCACCCGGTGTTGAAGTGGCGCACGACCCAGGCGAACAGTGACCTGTCCCGGTCGGACCCGATCTCGGCGTGGATCCGCTCCCCGCTCTGGGCACCGGCGAGCGGTTTCTCCCGCTTGATGTCGTATCCGGCGAAGTCGCGGAAGTCCCAGTTCGGGAACGGGTGCGGGTCGATCCGGGGCCGGAAGATGGAGCTGCCGTTGATGGCGTGGCCGCTGGCGTAGTAGATGGTCAGCAGGTCGCCGTGCTCGAGCGCGAGCCGCACCTGCTCCGCGGTCCGGTCGGCCGGCTCACCGCGGTGGGAGAACCTCGGCTGCACCCGCGCGGACTCCAGCGTCGGCCGGCCGCGCAGCCGGACGGCCGCCGAACCGGCCAGCGTCACGTCGACGTCGAAGTCGGCCGAGCGCGGGTCCCCGGTCACCTCCAGGGTCGCCTCCCGCAACAGCAGCGCGGCGTCCAGCTTCTCCTCGCTGTCGGACTGGCCGGCGCTCAGCTCGGCCGGGTCGACGCAGGAGATCTCGTAGGCCCCGGCGACGCCGGCCAGGTCGAACACCCGGCGCGCGAGCAGCGGAAAGATCTGCGCGTCGCTCGCGCGCTCCTCGGGTGTCCCGTCGAGGACCGCCATCAGCTCGCCGACGCACCGCAGGAACTCGCCGATGCTCGCGGTCTGCCGGTTCCACACCAGGGAGGTCTGCGGCGTGGTGCCGACGCTGCCCTTGAGCGCCACCCGCGACGGGCTGTCCGCCAGCGACGAGCGGGCCGAGCCCATGGCGAACGTGGCGTCGTCGAACGGGGTCAGGGCGGCGCGCAGGTCTGCCCCGACGATGATCTTGGCGTCCGCCTTGGTGCGCCGGGGCGAGTGGGTACCCCGCAGCCACAGGCTCTTGGCCTCACCGCGCAGCAGGGCGGCCTCGAGAACGGTGGCCGGGATCCGCCGCAGGGGCGGCCGCGGCGGCCTGTCGAGCCAGCGCTGCAGCGCGTCGCGCAGGTAGCCCACCGAGTGCACCGCGACCAGGTCGGCCCGGCGCACGGTGAGGGTCAGCTCGTAGCCGACGTCGACGAACTCCGGCTCGCGCAGCCAGCCGGGGCGCTGCTCGACGCGGTGCACCGTGGCGTCGACGTCGTCCAGTAGCAGGTCGTCGACGTCCTGGCCAGCCACGTCGTCCAGACCGGCTGCGACCAGCTGCACCGCCGTCCGCCGGTGTCCCACGGCACGGGCGGAGGAGAGGAACTCGACGAGCTCGCCGTACGCCCCGCTCGGGTCGACCTCGACACACCGCAGCACCACCACCGACGCGTACGGCCTCAGGAGAGCGGAGGGCACCGGCCGTAGCGGGGTCGCCCCCCCGGTGGACGTCGCACCCTCGGTGGACATAGTCACCGAGAGTAGCTAGCAGAACGCTCGATGTCACCCTCGCGTGGATGAACCCCCGGGAAGCAGTGGCTGTCGAACCGGCCCGTGCGGTCGGCCCGGCGCCACGGCGGCGCTACCCCGTGCCATCCGCCGGAGTAGCGCGTAAAGTCGGTTCGGCTGAATGTCGTATTCGGCCACGGGGGATGCCGTGAGTGTGTGAGGATCCGGCATAGCCAACCCATCTTTCGGACACAGCTGACGCACAGGATCTATTGGTACTCGTAGTCCGGAGCTATCGGCTTACTGAGAGTACGAGCGGAAGCATTGTTTCCTGGGCACCGTGTTGTTTAGCTCGGCGCCGACAGATGGAACGTGGTCGGACGCGGCGGATGGAACCCTCGGCATGAACATGCGTGAAACTGTGGTGATCGCGCTGCGCAGCCTGCGCGGAAATAGGCTGCGCTCGTTGCTGACCACCCTCGGGATCATCATCGGCGTGGCGGCTGTGATCATCCTTGTCGCCCTCGGCAATGGGGTGAAGGCCGGCTTCGATGCGCAGTTCAGCAAGCTGGCCAACCAGATCACCATCACGCCGGCCACGGGCGCTGTGCCGGGCGGCGGCGAGGCCCGCAACCTCACCGACCAGGACGTCGCGGCGTTGCAGGACAGGCAGCAGGCGCCCAACATCGTCTCGGTCACGCCGAGCATGACGGGCAGTGCCTCGCTCACCGCCGGCCAGGCGACCGAGAAGGCCCAACTGCTGGGCGTCACGTACAACTACCTGGACATCTCCGACCGCACGATCGCCGTCGGCAACTGGTTCTCCCAGGCGGACATCAACGCCAACGTCAAGGACGTCGTGATCGGCCAGCAGGCGATCAGCTACCTGTACGGGCCCAAGGCGAACCTCGGCGACGTGCTGGGCAAGCAGATCCGCCTCAACCACACCACGTTCAAGGTCGTCGGCGTGCTGGACACCGACGGGCAGAACGACAACGTCGTGGTCGTGCCCTTCGGGGCGGCCCGCGCGTACCTGGTCGGCAATGCCAACAAGGTCAACCAGATCATTGTCAAATCAACCAGTGCGGCGGATGTGAATATTGCGCAGGACCAGGTCACCAAAATTCTGGATGTGCGGCACTACATCAAGACTCCGACCGACCGGGACTACAACGTCCGCGCGTTCCAGAACCTGATCCAGCAACGCGGCCAGACGATCACATTCCTGACCTTGTTCACGGCTGCCGTCGCGGCGATCTCACTGATCGTCGGTGGCATCGGCGTCGCCAATATCATGTTGGTCTCCGTCACCGAGCGAACCCGAGAGATCGGTATCCGGAAGGCCATCGGCGCGCAACGCAGCGCAATCATGAAACAGTTCCTGATTGAAGCTGTTGTGTTGACCGGGCTAGGTGGACTTATCGGTGTGATTATCGGGGTCGGGGTGACCTTCGGTGGCGGGTTCATGCTGCCCAAGTTGGTACCGTCCTTCCCCGTTCCGGTGCTCACCGCCGCGCCCGTGCTGATCGCCTTCGGGGTCAGCCTGGCGATCGGGCTGATCGCCGGTGGCTACCCCGCCAACCGTGCGGCCCGGCTGCGACCCATCGAGGCACTGCGGTTCGAGTAGCGCTGCGGTTCGAGTAGTGCCGCTGTTCGGGTGACACTGACAGGTCCTCAGCTAGGGTTGATCAGGTGGACGTGGAGGTCACCCGGCTGCCCGGGGTAGGAGTCAAGCAGGAGTTCACGACCGTCACCGGTCGGCGGCTCGGTGTGCTCACGTACCGGGACGGGCATCGTGAGCTGCTGGTTTCCGACCTGATCGACCCCGACGCGTGCAGCGCCACCGTGCCGATGACCGAGCCGGAGTGCGTCGCGCTCGGCACCCTGCTCGGCGCTCCGAACCTGGTCGCCCAACTGCGCGACGAGCACTCGGAGGTGCCCGGAGTCGGCACCGCGCAGCTGCCGGTGGCGCCTGGGTCCCCGTACGCCGGCCGGACGCTGGGCGACACCGCGATGCGCACCCGCAGCGGCGCCTCCGTGGTCGCCGTCGTGCGGGCCGGCGCGGTGCACGCCTCGCCGAGGCCGGACTTCCGGTTCGAGGCCGGCGACCTGGTCATCGCGGTCGGCACCCCGGACGGCCTGCGCCAGGCCGTGTCGATCCTGGAACAGGGCTGACCGCGTTCGTGCCCCATACCGCGATCGCCCTCGTCGAGCTTGGAGCGCTGTTCTTCGGGCTCGGTGTGCTCGGCCGGTTCGCCACCCGGATCGGTGTCTCACCCGTGCCGCTGTACCTGCTGGGCGGGCTGGCCTTCGGCTCAGGCGGCCTGCTCCCGCTCGGCGGCATCACGTCGTTCACCGAGCTGTCCTCCGAGGTCGGCGTGGTGCTGCTGCTATTGCTGCTCGGCCTGGAGTACACCGCCGCCGACCTGGTCTCGGGGCTGCGCCGGTCCTGGCTGGCCGGGGTGGTCGACATGCTGCTCAACGCGCTGCCGGGGGCGGCGGTCGCGCTGCTGCTCGGCTGGGGCCCGCTCGGCGCCCTGGCCATGGCCGGCGTGACCTGGGTGTCCTCGTCGGGGATCATCGCCAAGGTGCTCGGCGACCTCGGCCGGCTGGGCAACCGGGAGACCCCGGCGGTGCTGTCGGTGCTGGTCATGGAAGACCTGGCGATGGCGCTGTACCTGCCGATCACCACCGCCGCGCTCGCCGGCCTCGGCTTCGCGGCCGGGCTGCGCACCGTCGGTGTGGCGCTGGCGCTGCTGGCGATCGTGCTGGTGGTGGCGCTCAAGTACGGGCGGCTGGTGTCACTGATCGTCGAGTCGCCGAGCTCCGAGGTGTTCCTGCTGCGGCTGCTCGGGGTGGCGCTGCTGGTCGCGGGGCTGGCGTCGGAGCTGCAGGTGTCCGCGGGCGTCGGGGCGTTCCTGCTGGGGATCGCCATCTCCGGGGAGACCGCCGAGAACGCCACCCGAGTGCTCGCTCCGCTGCGTGACCTGTTCGCCGCGATGTTCTTCGTGGTGTTCGGCCTCAACACCCACCCCGGGGCGATCCCCGCCGTGCTGCCCGCCGCCGTCGGCCTCGCGGTGGTCACCACCCTGACCAAGATCGCCACCGGCTGGTTCGCGGCCAGGGGCGCCACGTCCAGCCCGGTGGGGCGGCTGCGGGCCGGCGCCGCGCTGGTGGCCAGGGGCGAGTTCTCGATCGTGATCGCCGGGCTCGCGCTGAGCTCGGGCTCGCTGAACCCCGGCCTCGCCCCGCTGGCCACCGCCTACGTGCTGCTGATGGCCGTGCTGGGCCCCGTGCTGGCCAGGGTGATCGACCCGATGGCCCGCGCCGTGGTGACCCGCCGGCGG
>DATAYB010000072.1:0-1982 GCA_036272795.1 Pseudonocardia sp. | reverse complement strand
GCGGTCAGACCAGGCGGCGGTCGGATGCCCAGCGGGACAGCTCGTGCCGGTTGGACAGCTGCGTCTTGCGCAGGACCGAGGACACGTGTGTCTCCACCGTCTTGATCGAGATGAACAGCTCGGCGGCGATCTCCTTGTACGCGTATCCCCTGGCCAGCAGGCGCAGTACGTCGCGCTCGCGAGGGGTCAGCAGATCGAGCTCGGGGTCCACCGGCGGCGCGGCGCCCGGCCGGTCGGAGAACGCGTCGAGCACAAAACCGGCGAGCCGCGGCGAGAACACGGCGTCACCGTCGCGCACGCGGCGCACCGCATCGGCCAGCTCCCGGCCGGAGATCGTCTTGGTCACGTAGCCGCGGGCGCCGGCGCGGATCACCGCGATCACGTCGTCGGCCGCGTCGGACACGCTCAGCGCCAGGAACACCATGTCCGGCAGCTCGGTGCGGACCTGGCGCAGCACTTCGGCGCCGCCGCCGTCCGGCATGTGCACATCCAGCAGCACCACATCCGGCAGGTAGTGCCGGGCGCCGGCGACCGCCTCGGCCACCGAGCCGGCCTCGCCGACCACCTCGACGTCGTCGGCCACGGTGTCCAGCTCGGCGCGCACACCGCTGCGGAACAGCGCGTGGTCGTCGACGAGGAACACCCTGATCCGGGCAGGTCCGTCGGTCGGGGGCGGACCGCCGGCCGGGGCCTCGGTCGGGGTCTGCTCAGTCATGACGCTCCTTAGATACCATCTGCTCGGCCCGCTGATCGGTGCGCTGGGACTCGGCTCCCCGCGGCTCGCCGCCCCGGGACTCGATTCCCCGCGGCTCGCCACCCCGGGACTCGGCTCCCCGCGCGTCGCCGCCCCGGGACAGCTCCGCGACCCGGCCCCTCGGCATCTCCAGGTGCACCTCGGTGCCCTCCCCCGGCGCGCTGCGCAGCGACGCCGAGCCGCCGTGCCGGCCCATTCTGCCGTGTACCGAGTCGACCAGGCCGTGCCGATCGTCCGGTACCGCCGCCGGGTCGAACCCGATGCCGCGGTCCCGGACGAACACGTGCACGGCGTCCGGCTCGACCTCCGCGTACAGGCTGACCTCGCCGACCTCGGCGTGCTTGGCGGCGTTCACCATCGCCTCGCGGCTGGCCTGTACGAGGGCGGCGAGCTGGTCGTCCAGTGCGCAGTCGCCGACGACGACCGGGCGGACCGCGATCGCATAGGTGTCCTCGACCTCGGCCGCCGCCGCCGTGATCGCCTCCGCCACCGTGCTCGCGCTCGGCGTACCGGCCTGCCCGGGTGGCGAGCCGGGTTGACCGTAGCCCGTCGGCCCGTACAGCCAGGTGCGCAGCTCGCGCTCCTGACCTCTGGCCAGCCGGCGCACCTCGCGGGGCTGCTCGGCCTGCCGTTGGATCAGCGCGAGCGTCTGCAGCACCGAGTCGTGCAGGTGGGCGGCGATCTCGGCGCGCTCGGCACCCCGGATCCTCTCCCGCCGCTCCTCGCTCAGCTCGTGGGACAGCCGCACCCAGAACGGCACGGTGAGCACCGCTACGCCGACCAGCGTGGCCAGCACGGCGAGCACGCCGAACTGCAGCTGGCCGAGGTCGAGCCGCCCGAGCAGGAAAACCGCCAGCCCGCCCGCCACGAACAGCGAGCCGGCCAGCACCCGCACCGCGGCCGCCTTGCCCCCGCCGCCGACCACCCCGCTGCGCCCGGCCGCCGCCCACCGCCGCCTGCGGGTCTCGTCGGCCTCCCGCCAGACCAGCGCGACACCGACGGCGGCGACCCCGAGCGGGCCGGCGACCCAGCCGACCAGCGTGTCACCGGCGGCTGAGGCGGCGATCGCCACGCCGAGCCCGACGGCGGCCAGCCCGAGGGCCTGGCGGCGTTCCCGACCCGGTACGACCCGGCGCCTGCGGTCGTCCTCCTGCGCGATGAACATCCAGCACAGCCCGTAGGCGAGTACCCCGGCGCCGGACAGCGCGGCCAGCACGGTGAACCCGGA
>DATAYB010000071.1:0-4195 GCA_036272795.1 Pseudonocardia sp. | reverse complement strand
GGTGGCGCTGGGGCTGAGCGCGGCGCCGTTGCTGAGCGCGTCCCGGTAGACCTGGCGCAGCCGGGAGATCAGGCCGGTCCCTGTGGCCGAGGTGCCCGAGCTGCCGCGCCCGGGCAGCTTGAGGTGCATTTTCTGGTCGAGCCATTCGCCGAGCCCGGGGATCTGCTCGACCAGCGTCTGGAGTCCGGGGGCGTAGAGGCGGTTCTCCCAGGCGTTGCTGGGTGGCTGGTAGCGATAGCGTGCCGGGAAGCTGACCCGGTCGGGCGCGCCGCCTCCCCTCTCCACCAGCAATGGTTCGTCGCCCGGGCGGGCGCCGCCGGCGGCGTCGTTGTCCAGCGCGGTACGGATCTGGCTCTTCTTTGCTCCGACGCGACGGGACAGCTCTGCCAGGCTGAGCGGTTGCCCGCCGTTGGCGGCGACTTCGGTGCGGATGCGTTCGATCAGTGAGTTCGGATCGGCGGGGGCGGCGGACGGGTCGTCCGGGTGGGCCCGCTGGTAGGCGGCTTGGCGTGCGGCGCGCTGGGCACGCACGGCGGTGCGGGCGTCGGCCTGGCTGCGCTGTGCCTGGGTCTTCGCCTTGTCGGCGGCGGCGGCCCGCTTGGCGGCGGTGCGGGCTCGGGCGGCGGCGTCGCGCTCGGCGGTCTGGGCGGTCTGTTCCAGCTCGTCGGCGCGGGCCAGGTCGGCGGCATCGCCGGTCTGGTCGGCCTTGGTGCGGGCCTGGTCGGCCCGGGTCCGGGCGGTGTTGGCCTTGTTCCGCGCCTGCTGGGCGTTCTTGCGGGCCTGTTGGGCGTTGTTCGCCGCTCGTTCGCCGCGCGTGTTGTCCTGCTGGCCTCGGACGACCGCACGGTTGCCCGCGTCCGTGGTGGTGCGTAGCTGGTCGGCGGTGACGATGTTCAGGGCGCGGTCGACGATCTTGTCCGACAGTCGGGTGCGTGCCTGGTCGGCGGCGGCTTGGACGGCTTCGGGGCTCGCGTCGCGGGTGATTCCGAGGACCCGGTAGGCGTTGAGGGTGTTGACGAGCCCGGGCACGCGCTGGTCGCCGGTGCCGAGCAGCCGGTCGCTGAGCGAGCTGGGCACGGTGCGGCCGAACAGGCCGCCCTCGCCGAGGGTGCGGCCCGCCCATGCGGCGTCGCCGAGCACGCCGCTGATGCCGCGTAGCCCGGTACCGAGGACGTTGTAGAGCTGGTTGAATCGGCCGGCGTCGGTGGCGCCGCGCTCGGCCCAGCCCGCGCCTCGGGCCAGCAGGTTGGCGGTCGGGTCGAGCAGCAGCTCGGAGGCCAGCCCGGCGGTCAGCCGCCCAGCGGCAAAGTTGATCTTCAATGGGCTGATGGCGATGTTTCCGGTCAGCCGGGCGAGATCGAAGGCGGTGCCGGCCGCGTCGTTGAGGGTGGGCGCTATTCGCGCGCTCAGCTGGCCCAACGAAGACAGAGCGCCGCGGATCCCGGTCGTCACGCTCGCGTCGGCGGCCAGCGACGTGGCCTCCGTTCCTATTGCGAGGATCTTGATGACTGCCCCGGCCCCGAGCGCGAGCAGCGATACGGTGCCGGCGTCATTGAGCAGGGTGGAGAACGGGGCGAAGTAGTAGTCGTGACCGATCTTCGACCAGCTGCCGCCGCCGTTGAGCCACCTGTTGTAGAAGTCGACAGCACCCTGGGCGATGCCGCCGGTCAGCGGGTGCGCCTTGGCGTAGCCGGCCAGGGTGCCGTCGCCCCAGTTCCAGCCGAAGGTGGTGTTCCACAACTCGGTGCCGACCGCCTTGGCCAGGTTGGGCACCACGTGCACGATGTCGTCGGCAGCGTCGCGGCCCAGGTTCTTGAAGAATCCGCCCACGCTCTTGTGGGTGTCGGCGTTGAGCTGGTAGTAGTGCTGGCCGTTCTGGTCGAAGACGTGGGCGGGGTCCGCGCAGCTCGCGTCGTGGGCTTGGCAGGTCTTGTTGTCCTCCTCTCCGGGCACCTTGTCGTGGAAGTGGATGGCCTGATCGGACTGGCCCCAGGACTTGGCGTGGTCCGGCGCGGCCTCGCTGAAGCAGGACCCGTTCCCGGCGGAGCTGCAGTCCGACAGGGTGTCCCAGTCGGAGTCGACGTGGGTGCGGAACTCGCCCCGGCAGGTGCCGTTCGAGTCGTCGCAGAAGCCGGCGGCGGCGGCCTGGCCCTGCCGTTCCTCGTCGCTGCCGGCAGAGTCCGCGGCGACGCCGAGGTCGCAGCTGCCGGTCTGGTGGGCGCCGCAGTCCTTGGGCGCGTCGGCGTTGTTCTTGCCAGAGTCGGACTTGGCCTCGGCGTGCGCGGAGTAGGAGCAGTTCGTCTTGGCGTCCGACATGCACCAGACCTGGGCGCCTGCCTGATGCTTGTCCTGGTCGGCCGTGGCCGTGGCCGCGACCGAGCAGAAGCCGCTGCCGGTGGTGCCGGAGTGTCCGCAGTCGGCCTTCGCGTTGGCGTTGAGCTTGCCATTGTCGGCGGTGGCCTGCTTCTTGCCGTTCGCGGAGTAGCTGTAGGAGCAGCCGGATTGAGGGCCGCTGGTCTCGCAGCCCGCACCGGACTCCACGTGCGGGATCGGCATGTCCTTGCCGGTAGTGGGGTCCGTTGTGGTGGCGTACCACTTGGCCAGCGACACCGACGTGCAGGTGCCGCCGGTCTGCACGCAGTCGGACTTGCCGGAGCCGGTCAGCACGTCGTGCCCGGCCCACGCGTCGGTGTGTGTCTCGGACTTCGAGCACTTCGGGTCCGTCGCGCCCTGGTCACCTTCGCAGTCGGCGGTCGCGGTGATCCGGCCGGTGTTGGGGTCGTAGCCGATGCCCGCCTGGGTGTCGCAACTCCCGGAGCTTCCGGAGCAGGCGGAGTCGGCCGTGCCGTTGTGGGTGGAGGTGTCGTCGTGCTGGTGGAGCTGGCCGGACGAGGTGGCCTGCACGTGGCAGCCGGGTCCGGCCGGTTCGCAGCTGACCGCTGCCTCGGTGTAGGCCGGTACGGGGACCGGGATGTTGTTGCCGTTCGCGTCCTTGGCGGGCTTGCCGTCCGGGCCCGTCTGGTAGATCGGGTTGCCGTTTTTGTCCTGCGCCCAACTCGCCGGCTCGTAGTGGTAGACCCCGGTCAGCGCGCACTCCCCGGAGGTCCGCACGCAGTCGCCCGGGCCGCTGCTGGAGACGGTGCCCTGGGTCGGCCCGCCCGGCACGGCCTGACCTGGCCCGGACACCTGGCCGCTGACGTGTGCCTCCGACTTGGAGCAGACGCCGCTGCCGGTCGCCTCGCAGTCGGTGTAGGCGTTGATCAGCCCGGTCGTCGGGTCGTAGGCGCCGGCTACCACCGTGCTGCAGGACCCCTGCCCCCCGCCGCATACCGCCGACCCGGTGCCCGTGACCTTGGCCCGCCCGTCGGTGCCGGAGATGGTCAGGTCCGCGCGGGATGACTGGGTGCATGTCCCGCCGCCGGTGGCCTGGCAGCCCGACCCGGCCACGAGGGTGGGCGGCACCGGGTTGCCGTCCTTGACCGAGGCGGGGATGTACTTGGCTACCGCGACGACCGAGCAAGATCCGGCGCCGCCGGAGCAGTCGGCGGGCGAGTGCGAGGTCAGGGTGCCGCCCGGGACAGGGACGTCTCCCTCGGCCGAGGCGTGGGCGTATTTGCTGCAGCTGCCGCCGGAGCTTGCGCAGTAGGAGGACGCTTCGACCTGCCCGTTCGCCGCGTCGTATACGGCCTGCGAGCCGGTGGAGCAGTAGCCGCCGGCCGCGCCGCCGCCGTGGCAGTCCGCGCCGGAGTTGGCGCTGATCTTGCCGTCCGGACTGCCGGCGGAGGACGCCGAGTCGCTGCCGAAGCTCGTCGAGCAGTTCGCCGCGCCCTGGCAGCCGGCGGCGGCGGTCGCGCTGCCTGGTCCGGCCTGGGCCCGGGCGTACACGCTGACCCCGCCGCCGCCGATGTGTCCGCCGCCTGTGCCGTGCGCGGCGGCGTGCGCGGTGTTGGCTCCGGAACGGGCGGCGGAGGAGGCCTGGGCGGAGTAGGAGTAGCGGCAGCTGGGCGCGCCGACGCAGGACGCGGACGCCCCGGCCTGACCGTCCCCGGCTGTCGCGGCGGCGGTGGTCGCTACCACGCCCGCGCCGTTGCCGCGCGCGCTCTCCGAACCTGACGCGGCCGCGCGTGCCGCGCCACCACCCGCGGTCGCGGCCGACGATGCCCGGTAGGAGCGGGTGCAGGAGGTGCCGGGTGAC
>DATAYB010000070.1:0-36461 GCA_036272795.1 Pseudonocardia sp. | reverse complement strand
CAGCCCGAGCAGGCCGGCGTCCCCGGGCCACTCGCTGCGGGCGCCGCCCCCGGTCAGCCACACGCGCGCGGTGACGTCGGTGCGCAGGTGCAGCACGAGCTCGCGGTCCCGGTCCGCCTCGACAAGTACGACGTCGACCAGCCGCTCGGCGTCGCCCCGCAGGTGCCGCTCGAACCGGACGCCGTCGTACACGTCGGCGGCGGCCCCGAGATCGGTGCGGTTGTCGGGGTTCGAGCGCCAGTAGAGCAGCTCGCCCGTGGCCTCGCGCTGCTCTCCGCCGTCCACCGTCAGGGTCGGGTGCCCGGCGGTACGGGCGTAGTACTCGCGGCGCAGCGGGTGCGCGTACGGCGGTACCCCGTAGGCGGGCTGCCAGGGGGCGGTCGGCCCGTAGAGGTACAGCGCGAGCTTGTCGAGGTGCCCGTGCGAGCCGCCGTGCGGGCCGTAGTCGAGCACGGACTGGTAGCCGGCGCCGCGCAGCACCGCGTACCCGGCGTCGGGGTAGAGCACGGCAGGGCGGGGCACGGCAACAACGCCGGGAGCAGACACTGACTGGCCGAACCAGTCCGCCGCTTCCGAGGTACGCCAGTGCCCCTCGAGGTCCGGCCGCACGCGCGCGGCCAGTGGCTCGGCGAGCCGTCCCAGGCCGGGTGACCCGGGCAGCCGCGCGCCGAGCAGGCACAGCTCGTAGAGCTCGTCGTCCCAGCGCTCGCCCGCGTACGGGGTGTCGTGCAGGGCGGGCAGCACACCGCCGTCGGTGCCGAGCTCGGCCACCACGGAGAGCATCGCGTCGATTCGTTGGCGCAGGCCCGCGGGAATGGCCTCGGCGGCCCGGCCGCGCAGCGCGAGCAGGTAACCGCGCAGCACGAACACGTGGTAGTAGCTGCTGGCCTCCCACTCCCAGCCGTCCGGGTGGATCGCCGCCGCCGCGTGCTGCTCGACGCCGTGCTTGCCGGTGATCCACTCGGCCGTCTGGTCGACCTCGCCGAGCAGCGCCAACGCCCGGCTCGTCGAGGCGCCGCTGGCGTTCAGCCACGCCGTGTAGTTGTTGCGGAAGTCGTCCCGGCCGACCAGCACATCCCGGGCCTCGCGGGCGGCGGCGCGCAATGCCCGCAGCAGCTCGGCGGCTGGTTTCAGCGCGGCGTCGTCCACCGAGCCGGCGAGCGTGCACACCGCGTGCGCCAGCGAGGTGCCCCAGATGGCCTCGGTGAGTGCCTGCTGGAACAGCCGCCCGGTGAGCATCCAGCCCTGCGCGTCCGGGTGCGCACCGGTGGCCAGCCGTTCGTACAGCGCCGCGTACCTGATCAGGCCCTCGACCGCGGCCTCGCCGGCGTCGCGCTGCCCGGCGCGGGCGGCCACCGCAAGCCGGCGCAGCGACCGGGCGGCGGCCTGGTGGGCCAGCACCGCCCAGGCGCCGGCGTAGGGCTCCCCGGTCAGCAGGCAGCCGTAGGCGCACGGGTACCCGTCGGCGGTGGCGGCCAGCAGCTCCACCCCGTGGGTGGGGCAGACGTACTCGTGCCACCACCCACCGGGGCGGTCCGGAATCTCGGGAACGGCGTGCGCGGCGGTGCTGTGGTGCGGATTGGCTACCGGGTCCACTGCGCCCCGGTCAGGTCGATGATGCCGCCGGACGCGAACCGGGCGTCGGGGCCGGCCAGGTAGAGCACCGCGGCGGCGACGTCCTCGGGCGTACCACCCCGACCGACCGGGATGGTGCCGATGATGCCGGCCTGGGCCTCGGGCGCGGTGAACGTGTCGTGGAACGCCGTGCCACCGATGAAGCCGGGGGCGACGGCCGTGACCGTGACGCCCTGCGGGCCGACCTCACGCGCCAGCCCCTTGGTGAAGCCCACGACCCCGGCCTTGGCCGCCGCGTACGCCACCGCACCCGGTCCGCCGCCGTTGTGCGAGGCGACGCTGGCCATGGTGACGATCCGGCCGCCCGACTCGATCAGGGCGGGCAGCGCGGCCCGGCAGGTGAGGAACGTCGAGGTCAGGTTCACGTCGATCACGTTGTGCCAGTGCTCGTCGGTCATCTCGGCGACCTTGCTGCGGCGGATCAGGTGGCCGGCATTGGTGACCAGCACGTCCAGCCCGCCGAGGAACTCCACGGCGTCGGCCACGAACGCGTTGACCTGCGCGGCGTCGCGGACGTCACCCGCGAACGTCTTGGCCCGGCGGCCCTGTGCGGTGATGGCGGCGGCGGTCTCCTCGGCGCCGTCGGCCGACGTCCCGTAGTGCACCGCGACGTCGGCGCCTGCCGAGGCTAGTGCCACCGCGATGGCTCGGCCGATGCCGTGTCCGGCTCCGGTCACCAGGGCACGGGCACCGGTCAGGTCAGCACTCACGTCAACAGCTCCATTCACTTGATTCCGGTGGTGGCGAGACCCTGCACGAAGTAGCGCTGGGTCAGTAGGAACAGCACGACCATGGGCAGGCTCGCCATGGCGGTACCGGCCATGAGCAGGTTCCACTGGGTGGTGAACCCTTCGCCCGACTCCTTGAGCACGGTCAGCCCGAGCTGCACGACCCGCTTGTTGTCATCGGTGGTGATCAGCAGTGGCCAGAGGAAGTTGTTGAACGACTCCTGGAAGGTGAGCAGGCCGGCGGTGATGAAGGCGGGCTTGATCAGCGGGCTCGCGATCTGCGCCCAGATCCGCCACTCGCCGAGCCCGTCGACCCGCGCGGCGTCCTCCAGCTCGCGCGGGATGGACAGGTAGAACTGGCGGAACAGGAACACCGCGAACGGCGTCACCGCGCCCGGGATGATCAGGCCCCACCACGTGTTCACCCAGCCCGAGCCACCCTCGCCGAGGATGTTGTTGCCGCCGAACAGCGGCATGGTCTTCGCCATCAGGAACTGCGGCACGATCTTGGTGTAGGTGGGGATCATCAGCATCGCCACGAAGCCCAGGAAGACGGCCTGCCGGCCCCGGAACCGGTAGCGGGCCAGCGCGAAGCCGGCCAGCGAGGCGAGCACCAGGTTGATCACCACGTGGCCGACGGCGATGAACAGGCTGTTGCGGAAGTAGATCCCGAACGGCGCGACGCTCAGCGCATCGCTGTAGTTGGCCAGGCGCCACGAGCTGGGCAGCCAGGTGGGCGGGTTGGTGGCGATGTCGGCGTCGGTCTTGAACGACGTCAGGATCATCCAGATGAACGGGGCGACCATGGCCAACGCCGTCGCCGTGAGCACCACGTAGGTGGCCACCCGCGTGGTCGGCGAGGTGCGGATACGCCGGGCGTTCTGGTCAGTCATCGTCGTCGCCGCCCGTGAGCGCGCGGTTGAGCAGGGTGAGCCCGAACAGGAAGACGAACAGCACCACGGACTTGGCGCAAGCGAGGCCCATCTGGAAGGTCTCGAAGGCGTTCCGGTAGACCTCGTAGGTCATCATCGTGGTCGCGTGGGCCGGTCCGCCCCGGGTGAGCACGTAGATCTGGTCGAAGGCCTGGAACGCACTGATGATCGAGACCACGCCGACGAACAGGGTGGCCGGGCGCAGCATCGGGAGCGTGATCTTGCGGAACCGCTGCCAGGCGTTCGCCCCGTCCAGCTCGGCGGCCTCGTAGAACTCCTCCGGAATGCTCTGCAGCGCCGCCAAGTAGATGATCATCTTGATGCCGATGCCCTGCCAGATGCCCATCACGATCACCGCGGGCAGCGCGTAGGACGGATCGAAGATCCACGTGGGTCCGGTGATGCCGAGGAAGCCGAGCAGCTTGTTGGCCAGGCCGCTGTACGGGTCGTAGATCTGGTACCAGACCGTGGCCACCGCGACCGTGGCGGTGACCTGGGGCAGGAAGATCGCCGCCCGGTACCAGGCGCGCGCCCGGATCTGCTGGTTGAGCAGGACGGCGAGGAAGACCGCGAGCGCCATGGACACCGGCACCGTGAAGAACGTGTACACCACGGTGTGCCAGATGGAGATGCGGAAGATCGGGTCTTCGAAGGACTTGACGTAGTTGCCGAGCCCGACGAACCGCAGCGGGGCCAGCACGCTGTAGTTGGTCGCCGACAGCACGAAGGTGGCCAGCACCGGCAGCGCGATCCAGTAGAGCGCGTGCAGCCCCGCCGGGGCGACCATCAACCACGCGGTCCGCCGCTCCCGGCTGCTGGCGCTGCGGCCCCGGGAGGTGGGCGGGGTGGACGCGGCCCGGGCCACCTCGACGGGCGGCGGAACGTCAACGGTGGTCATCAGCTCGTTCCGAAGTCGGCGATGGCAGTGTTCGCGGTGACGGCGAGCGCATCGAGTGCGGCCTTGGGGTCCTGCCGGCCGGTGGTGGCCAGCTGCACGGTGGCGAGCAGCTCGTCGCGCAGCGGCAGCCAGGCCGGGATACCGCCCTCGCCCCGGCCGTAGCGCAGGTTCTCCAACCCGAACCGGACCAGCGCGTGCTTGGGGTCCCGCACGTAGGCCGACTGCTCGAGCTGGGTCAGCGCGGGCACGTTGCCCTTCTGCGCCGCGCCGGCCAGCGAGACGTCCGGGCTGGCCATGAACCGGGCCAGGGCCTGCGCGGCCGACTGGTGGCGGGAGGCGGCCGAGACGCTGACCAGGGTGCCGCCTGCGAAGATGGACGGCTTGGCCGGGTTCAGCAGGAACGGCTGCAGCTGGCCGAGCACCTCGGGCCGCTGCTTGCTGGTGGTGACCCACCAGTTGTTGTGCCCGACGGCCAGCGCGGCGCGGCCGTCGGCGATCGGCAAGGTGGTGGCCTTGGGGCTGGAGAAGCCCTGGTCGATGACCTTGTCCTTGAGCTGCAGGTCGGTGAGCCACTGCAGTGCGGCCACCCCGGTGGGGTCGTTGAAAGCCGGCTTGCCGTCGCGGAACAGGTCCCCGCCGAAGGCGAACAGGATGGTCTCGAACAGCTGCCGGGGGTCCAGGCTCTGCACGTCCAGCCCGGCGCGCAGCAGTTTGCCACCCGCGTCGCGCTGGGTCAGCCGGATCGCGTAGTCGCGCAGCTCGGCCATGCTGGTGGGCGGGCGGCTGTAGCCGGCCTGGGCCAGGATGTCGCGGCGGGCGATGCCGAAGCGGGTATCCAGCACCACCGGGAGCGCGAACAGCTTGCCGCCGAGGCGGCAGGAGCGCAGCAGGCTCTCGGAGTAGCCGACGAGCCCGTCCGCCGGCACCTGCAGCTCCGAGAGGATCTGGCGGGAGGCGAACGGCTCCACCCAGCCCACGCCCAGCATGATCACGTCGGCCGGGATGCCGGTGGTCAAGCCGGTGGTGATCTTCTGGTTGAGGTAGTCGTAGGTCGTGTAGTCGACCGTGACGCTGACCTTGGGGTACTGGGTAAGGAAGGTCGGCAGCAGCTGCTTCTCGAGCAGCGCCTTGCCGTCAGCGCCGGGAAAGATCGGGGTGAGCAGGGTGAGGGGGCCCTCGGGCGGCCCGTTGACGGCCTCCGGCTCGTCCAGCCGGGCCCCACACGCGGTGAGCGCGGCCAGCCCGGCCGCCGTGGCACCGCCCGCGAGCAGTCGCCGCCTGGTCAGGCCTGGTGACCGGGCGTTCATCGGCGGGCGCCTTTCCGGGTGGCTTGTCGACCTTGGTGCAACGATTTACCGCAGCTCACCGTGAGGCTAGGTTTTGCCGGTAGCGCTGTCAATGACACTCGGCGGCCCGCCTCGGGGGTCTCGGTGGCCCACCCGCCGGGGACACGTGACGTGCGCCGACCCCGGGCCGGTTGGCCATTTTTTCGCTGGCAGACCCTGCAACGATGGACCACAGCCCGAGACACGGCGCGGGCGGGGTCCCGGCCGGCCCCGCTGCCTGCTCGGGAGACCGGCGGGCGAGGAACGGAGCGAGGATGAGGATCGTCGTCATCGGCGGCAACGGGACCATCGGCCGGCGGCTGGTGCCGGCGCTGGCCGAACGGGGCCACGACACAGTCATCGCCGGACGTTCCGCAGGAGGCATCCGGGTGGACATCACCTCGGCGGACTCGATCGTCGAGATGTACGAGCAGGCCGGGGCTGTCGACGGCGTCGTGGTGATCGCAGCGTCCGGAGCGCTCGACGACTTCGCCACCCTCACCGGGGCGGACCTGCTCGAGAACATGCGCGGCAAGTTCTTCGGCCAGGCCAACGTGGTGCTGATCGGCCAGCGCTACGTGCGTGACGGCGGCTCCTTGACCCTCACCTCCGGCATCTTCGCCGACGAGGCGTGGCCGGGAGTGACGGGTGGAGCCGCGGTGAGTGGGGCGCTGCACAGCTTCGTGCTGTCCGCGGCCGTGGAGCTGCCGCGCCGGCTGCGCGTCAACGTCGTCAGCCCGACCATGGTCGCCGACTCCGCCGATGCCCTCCGTGACCTGTTCCCCGGCATGCGGCCGGTCGCCATGGACACCCTGGTCAAGCACTATGTCGACTGCGTCGAGGGGAATGACAGCGGCGCGGTCATCCGCGCCTACGGCTGACTCACGGGATCTGGGAGCGTAGCCCGGCCAGCGGGGCGCGGGCGGTCACTCGGCACCCTGTCTGTTCAGCGCGTCGGCGAGGGCGCGGCCCAGCCTTGGGGAGGAGGCGCCGATCAGTTCCCAGGCACGGTCGATGCCCATCGCGAACAGAATGATGAGGATGATGGCTTCGTCACCGATCGCGGAGAGATCCGCCGGGTCGAGGATGAGCCGGATGGCCGCGGCCAGCTGAAAGCCGTAGACCACGGCCTGCCCGCTCACCGCGATCAGGGTGCGCGCCGGCGCCCGGAACCCTGTGGTGCGCAGCTCACGCACCGTCGCGCCCAGGACCGTGAGCGCGGTGAGCAGCCCGATGCCGGCCAGGACGGACGAGCTGTGCCCGAGGTTGTGCACCGGAAGCAGCGCAAACAGCGAGATGAGCAGCGCGTTCACGAACGCGGACAGGGCGGCGGCGGGACGCAGCCGCAGGTGGGCGTGCCCACCGGCCTGGGTGTGCTCCGGCTTCACCGAGATGGCCACGAACAACAGGCCGACGAGCGCGCCGGCCACACTCGCGGCGCCGAGGAAGAAGTCGTGGTAGCTCTCCGGGACCATGGCTCCGTAGTCTCGGCCATAGCCCCACTCGCCACTCACGGGGCCTCGGCACGCAGTTCGGTCAGCAGGGTGCGGGTGGCGGCGCCGAGGTAGCCGTTGCGCCGGGTCAGTACCGCGACCGGGAGCCACAGGTCAAGGCCGGCCACGTCGAGTACCACCAGGGAGCCGGCGGCGAGCTCCTCCCCGATGCTGCTGTCGGGCACCAGCGCGATGCCGAAGCCTGCCTCGATCAGCCGTTTCTGCGCGGTCAGGCTGTCGATCCGGAGCAGCTGGTCGCCCGTGATGCCGGCATCCTCCAGCGCCCGGCGTCCGTACGTGGCGGAGACCTCCGGGCGGCCGGGCGGCTCGGGGAAGGCGATCCAGCGCTGGTCGGCGAGCGCGTGCAGGCCGGCGCATCGGGTGCCCGCGAAGGGGTGCTCGGGCGCGGCGGCAACGACCAGCCGCTCGTGGAACAGGATCTCGCTGTGCAGCTCGGGGCTCGGGTCGGGGCGGTAGCGCAGGCCCAGCTGCACGTCGGCCCTGCGGACCAGGTCGCCGACCTCGCGGCTGGTCGCGGTGCGCAGGATCAGCTCGACCCCGGGGCGGCGGCGGGCGAAGCGGCGTAGCACCCCGGTCAGGTCCGTGCTGGCCAGCGTGCCGACGAGGGCGATCCGCACCGGACCGGCGTCCTCGGCCCGGACCGCCCGCACGGCGGCCTCCGCGTCGGTCAGCGTGGCCAGCATCTGCTCGGCGAAGGGCAGCAGCGCGCGGCCGGCCTCGCTGAGCACGAGCCCGCCCGGTACCCGTTCGAACAGCGGTACGCCGAGCGCGGTCTCCAGCAGCGCGAGCCGCCGGCTCACGGCGGGCTGCGACCGGAACAGCTCGGCGGCGGCCGCGGTGACCGTGCCCCGGCGGTGGATGGCGAGAAAGGTGCGCAGTGCGTCGATGTCCACGACGGGCCTGCCATGCATTCGGCGGATGATTGTCCTCTGAAGTATGCATTGGACGGATGGATGCTGCTCGCCCGACGATGGTGAGGCAAGCCAGGAGCGAGCCGAGGAGGACGGGAACGACGGGCGAGGATTGTTTCGGCGTGGCGTTCCGCGCACTGCACGAGACCAGTGGGGGCTTCCTGATGCCGAACGCGTGGGACGCCGGCAGCGCGGTCGTACTGGCCGAGGCCGGGTTCGACGCCATCGCCACGACCAGCGCCGGGATCGCCTTCTCGCTCGGTCGGGGCGACCACACCGTCGCGGTCGGTGCGGGGGCGGTCGGTCGGTCCGAGATGTTCGACCGCATCGAGCAGATCACCTCGGCCGTCCGGATCCCGGTGAACGCTGACCTGGAGTACGGCTACGGCGTGGCGCCCGAGGCCGTCGCGGAGACCGTCCGGCTGGCCATCGACGCGGGGCTGGCCGGCGGCAACGTAGAGGACCACGTCGACGGTGCGCTGCTCGAGCCGGAGCTCGCCGCCGCCCGGATCGAGGCTGCCCGGGCCGCGGTCGAGTCCAGTGGCCGGCCGTTCGTGCTCACCGCGCGTACGGACGCGCTGCTGCTAGGGGGCCGGGGTGCGGCGTTCGCCGAGTCCGTCCGCCGCGCCAACCTGTACCGGCTGGCGGGCGCCGACTGCCTGTACGTGCCGGGCGTGACCAACCGCGACGGTGTCGCCTCGCTGGTCCGTGAGATCGATGGCCCGCTCAACGTCGTGCTCGGGTTGGGCGTCTCCTCGCTCACGGTGGCGGCGCTGCGCGAGGCCGGCGTGGTGCGGATCAGTCTCGGCGGCAGCATCGCCAGGGCCGCGCTCGGCTTCGTCAGGGCCAGCGCCCGCGAGCTGCTCGATCGCGGCTCCCTGGAGTTCGCCACGTGGCAGATCCCGCAGGGAGAGCTCAACGCGCTGTTCGGCCGGTACGAGCTGGCGCGCGAGGGGAGCCCCGCCGCGCGCCCGTGAGCAGCGCCCGTGATCAGCGCCCGTGATGAGTGGGGAAGTTTGGCGGCGCGACCTACCGGTCGACATTCCGTCCGGCCCCGCTCGCGCGTTAGCCCGGCCTGTTGTTACCGAACTGCACAGGAGGCAGGTTTTCCGCCCGAAAAACCTGCCTCCTGTGCAGCTCGGCAACAGGGTGCCGCCCCTGGCTCCCCGTTAGTCCGGCAGCTGCGCCGGGTTGCGCAGGCGGGCGGCGTCCTGGCTCGGCGGGGCGCCGAACTGGCGGCGGTACTCGCGGCTGAACTGCGAAGGGCTGTCGTAGCCGACGCGGTAACCGACCCCGGTCACCTCGTTCGGGTGCGTGGCGACCAGCAACCGCGCCTCCTGCAGCCGGATCTGCTTCTGGAACTGGATCGGGCTCATCGCCGTGACCGCCTGGAAGTTGCGATGGAAGGCGGACACGCTCATACCGGTCCGCCGCGCCAGGTCCGCCACCTGGAAGGACTTGTTGTAGTGCTCGCGGATCCAGCGGACGGCGCCGGCGATGTGGGTGAGGTTGCTGTCGATGAGGCCGAGCTGCCGGACGGTCTCACCCTGCGAGCCGGTGACCAGCCGCCAGAGGATCTCCCTGATGACCAGCGGTGCGAGCACCTGCACGTCGCGGGGCCGGTCCAGCAGGCGCAGCAGCCGCACAACGGCGTCCACCAACTCCTCGGGCGCATCGCTGACCGCCATCCCCGGGGACGCCTCGCCGCCGGGCTCACGGACGTCAGCTGGGCCGGCCTGCAGGAGCAGCTCGGCGACGGCGGCCGGCCGCAGGACCAGGCCGAAGCCCAGGGCCGGGCGCTCCGGGCTGGCTTCGGTGAAGTAGCCGGTCACCGGCATGTCGACGGAGGCCAGCAGGTACTGCCCCGCGCGGTACTCGTACACGCGCTCGCCCAGCGCGAGGTGCTTCGCGCCCTGGGCGATCAGTGCCATCACCGTGCCGGACATGGATGGCGCCGGTGGGTACGGCTGCTCGACCTTGGAGATCATGACGCCGTCGATGGCCGTGGTCTGGTCGGGCCGCGCGTGCCCGGTGATCAGCGCGCACAGCTCGTCGAGTGGCATGGCCCGATTGAACCACTCCGGCCGAAGGCACGGCGGCTGTCAGCCCGTGTGCCGCTAGCCCGTGTACCTATAGCGGCTGTGCGGGCAGGCCGTCACTGGCCGGCCGCGAGCAGCGACGCCATCTCGGACCAGCTCAGCGTGACGCGGGCCGGCCGGACGGCCCGCTGACGTGCGGCGGGCCCTTCGGCGCGTGAGGGCCTGAACCGGTCGGCGGGCCGGCGGCGCCGGGGCGCGGGGCTCGACCCGTCCAGCAGCGTGCCGATCCGCAGGAAGTGCTCCACGGGGATGCCCAGCTTCTTCGCATGCTGGCCGGTGGCGGCCTTGAGCAGCAGACCGTCGTCGGCCCGGTCGACGAGCTCCAGCGCGGAGGCACCGGTGTGCAGCGCGGCCAGCGAGAGCGGCCGGTCGCCGTCCTCCTCGAACGAGCTGAACGCCAGCCGGATCGAGCCGAGGGCCTGCTCCGCGCCGAGCGCCGGGTCAGCGGCCGTGCGCGCCTCGTACAGGTCCGACCAGCCGGCGGCCAGGTTCGACCAGCCGGTGCCGCCGAGCAGCCGGCCCACACCGAACAGCTCGCCGCCGTCGATCAACCCGCCGCCGCCCGTCGAGTCAGCGGCGCCGACCAGCTCGGCATCATCGACGAGCCAATGACCGTTGGCCTGTTCAGCCGCGTCCAGCAGCCAGTCCGGCGCCGTGCGGGCGGGGCCGGCGAGATGGTTGGTGAGGCCGGCGGCCTGGATGCTGAGCAGGGTCATCGCGAGCTGGCAGATGGCGTGCGCGCGTGGCAGCCGGCCGGGGTTGCCGGTCCGCTCGGCGAGCGCGATGACCTCGGCGAACCGGCGCCGCAGGCGGGCCATGTCCTCGGTCACCGCGTCGAGGGCGGCGAGGGAGCGGCGGGCCCTGTCGAGCCTCGGCCGGCCGAGCGCGGGGGTCAGCTCGACCGTCGGACGCCGGGTCGCCGGACGCCCGTCGGTCGACCCGGTGGCCGCCGGCGAGGTACGGGCGGCGAGCTCACGGGCCCAGCGGGCGTGCGCCTCCCGGGTGGCGGCCGGGTCGGGGTCGGACTCGCGGCAGTACGCGCGCACCGTCTCGAGCATCCGGTACCGGGCCGGGGTCACCGTCGTGTCGGCGACGACGACCGACCGGGACACCAGCGTGGCCAGCGAGTCGATCATGAAGGTGGTCGCGGGCCGGACCGCCTCGGCGCCCTCCAGCGAGAACTCACCCTCGAAGGCCCACAGCCGGTGCAGCAGCTCCCGCTCGGCCTCGGGCAGCTGCTCGACGCTCCAGCCGACGGCCGCCCGCAGGGTCGCGTGCGTGCTCAGCGAGCCGCGCGGCACGGCGCCGAGCAGGGCGAACCGGTCGTCCAGCCGGGCGCGGATCTCGCCGAGGCTGAGGACTCTGGCGCGGGAGGCGGCCAGCTCCAGCGCCAGTGGCAGCCCGTCCAGCGCCGCGCACACCGCGCGGGCCTCGGCGCGCTCCGACTCGGTGGGGCGCCAACCGGTGCGCACCGCGCTGACCCGGTCCAGCAGCATCGCCACCGCCGGCCCGTCGGTGCCGTCCGGGTCGCGCACCGGCAGTGGTTCGACGGGCACGCAGGTCTCGCCGTCGACCCCGAGCGGTTCCCGGCTGGTGACCAGGATGTGCAGGTCGGGGCAGTGTTCCAGGAGCTCGAGGACGAGCTCGGCGACCGGCTCGGTGAGGTGCTCGCAGTTGTCGAGCACGAGCAGGCCGGGGCGGGCGGCGAGTGCCTCGACGAGGTCGGGACACGCCTGGCCGGGGCAGCCGACCGCATCGGCCACCATACCGGTCAGCTCCGAGGGCTCGCGGACGTGCGCGAGGCGGACCAGCCACGGGCAGTCCACCCGCTGCGCGACGTACTGGACGACGAGCCGCGTCTTGCCGACGCCACCGGGGCCGACGAGGGTGACCAGCCGCCGTTCCCGTAGTGCCGAGGCGACGGTGGCCAGCTCCCGGTCCCGGCCGACGAACGTGGACAGCGGCCAGGTGCGGTTCCGGTCGGCCTCGCCGGAGCCGCCGCCGCGACCGGTCGAGCCGCCCCGGCCGGTCAGGCAGGCTTTCTGGGCCCAAGCGCCTGTCGCCGGCGACGTGTCCGATGGCGCCGCCGTGCCCACCGGGGCCGGCGGTTGCGCCGAGGGGGTGGGGTCCTTCGCGGCGCCGGCCGAGTCCGGCAGCAGGCCGGGGTCGTGGCTGAGCACGCGCCGTTCCAGCTCGCGCAGCTCGGCGCCGGGGTCGACGCCCAGCTCGTCGGACAGCAGTGCGCGCACCCGGCGCAGCGCGGCCAGCGCGTCGCCTTGGCGGCCACTCCGGTACAGCCCGAGGATGAGCAGCGCCCAGCGGCGTTCCCGGTAGGGACTCGCCGTGACCGCCGCGCTCAGCTCGCTGACCGCGCGCGCCGCGTCACCGAGGGCCAGCCGGGCGGCCGCACGCTCCTCGAACGCGACCTCGCGCAGCTCGGTGAGCTGGGCGCGCGCCGCCGCGACGAGGTTCGAGGTCGGCAGGTCGGCGTACGGTTCACCGCGCCACAGCTCGAGCGCCGCGGTCAGCACGTGCAGCGCGGCGGGGGCCCGACCGTCGGCGAGGTGCCGGCGACCTTCGTAGACCGCACGCGTGAACTGGGCGGCGTCCGTCGCGTCGGGGTCCAGCCGCAAGGCGTAGCCAGAGCTGGTCCGTTGCAGGAGCTGGCGGGCCTCGACGCCGAGCGCCTGGCGCAGCCGGGAGACGCAGACCTGCAGGGTGGTCGCGGCGCGGGCGGGCGTGCCGGCGCCCCAGACCGCCTCGGTGAGCTGGTCGTCCGGTACGGGCTGACCCGCCGCCGCGATCAGCTCGGTGAACAACCGCCGGGGTACCGGGCCGCCGAGCTTGACCCGAGCTCCGGCGACATCCACCTCCGTGGACCCGAGAACCCGACATGTCAACACTGCCTAAGCATACAAAGGCCAGGTCAATCCACATGGAACGTGCCACATAACTCATACGCGACGGCGCCGCTTAAGTGGCATCGGGGCCACCGGCGCGCGGGTCCCCGGCGGGCCCGCCCGGGAGGGCCCACCCGGTGGGGCGACGCTCTTAAGTGGTCATGACCAGCGGGGATTGGGCTCGGTCGGGTGCGCACGCGGTCGCGTGGCGTACGTCCCGGCTCGCTCGCTCTCGGGGTCGTGTCTCTGCCGAGCCGTGAGATTTGTGACCGTTCTGATATCCAAAGACGTCTAAGGGTTGCCTCAAATCGAGCGGAAACGCCCTGTTCACGGTCGTCGCCGGGCAAGCCTTTCGCTGAGCGGAAGGGCTGGCTGACGTCGCCGGTGTCGCTCCGGATACTGCGCACACCCCGATCGGGGAATCCCTGGCGGAAGGGTGGCCCAGATGTCCACGGACTCATCGACGAGCCTGACCAATGCGCGGGAGCGCTACGCGGGGTGGGTGCTCCCGCTGTGCTGGGCGGCCGTGGCTCTGGAGGGGTTCGACCTGGTAGTGCTGGGGGTGGTGCTGCCCTCGCTGCTGCGCTTCCCGGCCTGGGGGCTGACCCCGAACACCGCGTCACTGATCTCGGTCGTCGGCCTGCTCGGCGTGATGGTCGGGGCACTGGCGGTCGGCCCGCTCACCGACGTGATCGGTCGCCGGCGCACCATGTTGATCACCGTGGCGGCGTTCTCGGTGCTGACGCTGCTCTGCGCGGCCGCGCCCAACCCGTGGGTGTTCGGGGCGCTCCGGTTCCTCGCCGGCCTGGGCCTCGGCGGCGTGCTGCCGGTGGCGCTTGCTCTGGTCAACGAGTACGCCAAGTCCGGCAGGAGCGGTTCGACCACGACCACGATGATGACCGGCTACCACGTCGGCGCCGTACTCACCGCGCTGCTCGGCATCCTGGTCATCCCGAGCCTCGGCTGGCGGTCCATGTTCGTAATCGGGGCGCTGCCGGCGCTCGTGCTGGTCCCGGTGATGCTGCGCTACTTGCCGGAGTCCACCTGGTACCTGCGTGCCAAGGCGGGCGAGCTGCCGGCTGGCGCCGGCCCGGCGGCCCAGCCTCGCAACCCGATCGGCACGCTGTTCGCCGGTGGTTACCTGCGGGCCACGCTGGCCTTCTGGGTGGCGTCGTTCATGGGGCTGCTGCTGGTGTACGGCCTGAACACGTGGCTGCCGGAGATCATGCGCTCGGCCGGCTACCAGCTCGGCGCCGCGCTGGCGCTGCTGCTCACGCTCAATGTCGGCGCGGTGCTCGGTATGCTGGTCGCCGGCCGGGTGGCCGACCGGATCGGCCTGCGCCCGGCGACCCTGACCTGGTTCGTCGCCGCGATGGTGTTCCTGGCGCTGCTCAGCATCAAGCTGCCGGGTGCCGGGGTGTACGTGAGCGTGCTGCTGGCCGGGCTGTTCGTGTTCAGTGCGCAGGTGCTCGTGTACGCCTACATCGGCCAGCGCTACCCGACGTGGGCGCGCGGCTCCGCTCTCGGCTCGGCCAGCGGCATCGGCCGGCTCGGCGCGATCGCCGGGCCGCTGCTCGGCGGCGCGCTGCTCACCGCCGGCCTCGCCTACCCGTGGGGCTTCTACATTTTCGCCGTCGTCGCGGCGCTGGGTGCGGTCGCCGTGGCGCTGGTGTCGCAGCCGGCCTCGGGTGCGGCCGATCCGGCAGTCGACTGAGCCGTTGCCCGGGCCGGTGGACGCACCGGCCCGACACGATTCGGCGGCGTAATCGGCGCTCTGTGCAATAGTGCGCAGACAGCGGCGACCGATGCTGCTCTCCTGCTCCTCATCACGGCCCGGTGGGCCACCATTGAGGGGATAGGACAATGAGTACAACACGCGCGCGACCGGCATCGCCCGGGTCCCCATTCCGTCGAGCCGAACCCGGTTCCGCGGCCGGCCCGGACCTGCGGCTTACTGGGGTTTTCCCCACCCTCGCTCTGGGGGACAGCACCACTGCGCCGGGGGGCGGCACCATTGGCCGCTTTCCGGCCCGCTGCGAATCTCGTCCGGTGAGCCCTTCCCGGGCAGTCCCATCGGCCGAAGCAGAAAACCGATTCCGGCAGTTCCTTCCTTCCGAACGCCATTGCTGGCTCGGGAACGGGATCAGGCCGGCGGCGGACCGCGTCGCAACGGATTCTAGGAGCACATCATGAGATCGCGCGGTCCTATCGTCACGCTACTCGCCGTTGTGGTTCTCGGCCTGGTCCTGCTGGCGGTCAACCTGTCCAAGTCGCCGACCGCGGGTTCGGCGGCCCAAGCGGCGCAGGCGGCCCCGGCCGGCGCGTCACAGGTGGCGGCGCCACCGGACCTGTCATCCCCCTCGGCGGGCGTCCAGCCACCGGCTGCCGCGAACCCGCTTGCCCCTGCCAGCCCGCCCGCCGCCGGCGGGCCGAACGCGGTGGCCGACCCCGGCGCGGCGGCCGCCCCCGAGGCAGGCACCGCCCCGGCACCTGCGGCGGCCCCGCCGGCCGCCGCGACCGAGTTCCCGGCCACGGCCAAGTACATGGGCTACACCGACGGCACGCACGCGGCGATCGCGGTGACCGTGCGCAACGGGCAGGTGTCCGCGTACCTGTGCGACGGCACGGCCATCGAGGGCTGGTACCAGGGCACCGCGACGAACGGAGTGGTGGACGCCAAGGGCAAGGGGGTCAACGCTCTCAGCGGCACGTTGTCCGGCCGGACCCTGGCCGGCACGGTGTCCGCGCGCGGCAGGTCGTGGACGTACTCCGCCGCGCCGGCCGCCGCGCCCGCCGGGCTGTACCGGGCCAAGTCGAGCACCCGCACCACCGGCTGGATCAAGGACTCGTCCGGCAAGGTGACCGGCCTGGCCCACGACGGTGACACCGTCACGCCGGCTGGGCCGCTCGACCCGGCCACCGCCCAGTCGGTCGAAGGTGGCGACCGTGTTGTCGGCTAGTAGCGCTCCGGCGACCGGCGCCGATCGAGGAGGCCCTCGATGACGAGCATGTCCGCCCAGTCGCACGAGCCGCCGGTTCCTCCGGACCCGAGGGCGGGGGCGGTGCTGGCGCCGGTCCTGCTCGGCTGCGGAGTCGCCGTGGCGCTGGGCGTATACGGCAGCCTGCACGAGCCGACCGGGTTCTCGATCAACCTGGCCGGCTTCAGCAGCGGCGTGTACGCGAAATCCTGGCTCGCCACGCTCGCCGCGCTGTTGGCGGTCGGCCAGCTGGTGTCGGCCCGGATGCTGTACACCGGGGCGCCCATGAGCTGGCTGCCAGCGTTCCACCGCTGGTCCGGCCGGATCGCCGTACTGTTCACGGTGCCCGTGGTGGTGCACTGTCTCTACGCACTGGGTTTCGGCGGCTACAGCCCACGGGTATTGATCCACTCGCTGGCCGGGTGCGTCTTCTACGGCGCGTTCGTGACCAAGATGCTGTCCCTGAGCAGGCGCGATATGCCGGGATGGCTGCTCCCGGTCATCGGTGGGCTCGTCTTCACCGCGCTGGTCGCGCTGTGGCTGACGTCGGCCCTGTGGGTGTTCGGCACCCAGGGCCTGCACTTCTGAACCCCCTGAGGGGTTGCCCGGCTCCGGCTCAGCCGATCCGGAGCTGGTGCAGCACGTAGAGCACGACCAGCCCGGCGGCCAGTACCAGTGCCACCGCGGCGACCCCGACGAGCAGCTTCGAGCTGGCGGGCGAGCTGCGCGGAGGTTGCTCGTCGGACTGCCCCGCGCCGGCCGTCCCGGTGCGCTTGGACCCGGGCGGTGGCGGGGCGGCCAGCGACCACATGGCCGGCGGCTGACCAGCGGCCGGCTGCCCGGCGGCGGGCAGGGCGGGGGAGGGCTGGCCGGGACCGGACTGGCCGGGGAAGAGCTGGCCGGGGAAGAGCTGGCCGGGCAAGGACTGGCCGGGGCCCGGCCAGGTGGGGCCCGGCAGGCCCGTGCGTGGCGCGCCAGCGGGGGCGAAGCCGGGCCCGGCGGCCGGTGCGGCGAACGCGGTCCCACCGGTCGTCGGGCCGGCCGGTGGGGCGAACGCGGGCCCATCCTGGATCTGGCGTGGGACGGGTGGCACGTAACCGGGCCGTGGTGGTCCGCCGCTGGGTGTCGGGCCCCCGCCCGGTATCGGCCCGCCGTCCGGCCTCGGGCCCGCGGCCGGTACGGGGTCGGCGCCGCGTACCGGGCCTGGCACGACGCCATTCGCCCTGGCGGTGCTGGGCAGCCGGGCGACCGTGGCTGCGCCGAGCGCGACCGCGTACTTCGGGTGGGTATCGACCAGGATCGGCCGGCCGAGCTCTTCGGACACCATTTCCGCGACCAGCGGAATGCGCGACGAACCGCCGACCAGAAGTACCGCGCTCAAATCGGCAGCCGCGACCTCCGCCGAGCGGAGTGCGCGAGCCAGTCCGGAAATGGTGGACTCGATCTGCGCGCGCACCAGGTTCTCGAACTCGACGCGGGTAATGCGCACATCGAACTGTTTCTCGGGCAGGAATACCGGCAGCAGGGTTTCGGTGTCCGCGGAGAGCGCCTCCTTGGCCAGCACGCAGTCCTGGCGGAGCCGGGTCAGCGCCAGGAAGGCCTTCGGGTCACTCTGGTCGAGCCCGTCCAGCGCCCCGTCCGATGAGAAGTTCACGAAGTCGAACAGTGCCTGGTCGAAGTCGACCCCGCCGAGCCGCTCGACGCCCTCCGGGGTGCCCAGGGTCTCGACCCCGTCGGCCAGCTTGCGGATCACGGTGGCGTCGAACGTGCCACCCCCGAGGTCGTAGACCGCGACGATCTCACCCGTGGCCAACTGCCTCGACGCGGCGTAGTGCGCGGCGGCCGCCTCCGGCTCGGTGATCATCAATGCCCCGGTCAGGCCTGCGAGCTGGGGAACCTCCTCGAACAGGCCCCTGCGGAACGCACCCCAGTTGGCCGGGTGCGTCAGCACGACCCGCTCCGGGGACTCGCCGCGCGTGTCGGTGACCTTGCGCAGCACGTCCCGCAGCAGGAGGCTGAGCAGCTCGGTGACGGGGTACGACGTGCCGGCCAGCCGCACCGGTGTCGGGTCGCCGAGGCGCCGTTTGAACGTGCGTGCGGCGCGCTCCGGGGCGGCCGCCGCCCGCCTGCCGGCGGCGTCGCCTGTGACCACCTCGCCGTCCTCCCGTACGAACACCACAGAGGGCGCGACCACAGAACGGTCGCCAAGAGTGATCATCTCGGCCTGGGACTGATCCGAGATCGCGGCGGCGGTGAATGTGGTGCCGAGGTCCACCCCGAGGCTGTATCCCACGACATATCTCCCTTTTGGTGCGGCGGCTCATGGTAGCCGTTCCGGTACGGCCGCCCGAAGGCTTTTTTCGGCAGATCCTCGGGACCTGGCGGCCTGGTGTGTCACGATTCCTGCGAAATTGTCGAGCCGGTCGAAGTCGTGCATTTCACATGCTGTTCCGGGATTGGCGCGAATCACCGTTGGAGATGCCGGGCGACACCGTGACCTCGCCGCGATGGGGACGCTCGTCGAGCAGTAGGGCGGTCCACGCAACTGGCGAACGGGTGACTCACACCGTCGACCGGCGAACTCACACTGGCGAGTGGGTCGTGTGTCACTCGGTAGAGCGGATCCGGCGTCAGGCCAGGGATCGGACGTGTAGAGAAGTAGTAGTGGATGGACTTGGTGTGATCGGTCTTGCTGTCGGACTCTGGATCGCACTGGCGACCCCCGCGCGTCGCGTCGCGCTGCGCACCACCGTTCCCGCCGCTCTCGGCTGGGTCGTGGTCGCGGCGTGTTCGGTGCTCCTGCTGACCAGCCCCCTCGCGCCGCCGTCCTCGGCCGGTGACCCCACCTCGCCGCCGGTGGCGACGGCCTATCCCGGTGCGCCGGGGCAGGGCCGGGTCCAGCAGGTTCCCGCGGTGCCCGGTGCGTACACGGCGTTCCAGACGGGGATCGTCGGCAACGACATGTGCAGCGGGTCCGACACCCCGGCGCCGACCGCGAGCCGGCAGGTGCCCGTGCCGGCGCAGTGCGGGCCGCCGCCGCGCCCCGGCCCCTGACACCCTGGCTAGGCCCGGCCCGACGAGGCCCCGGTCCTGACAGGCTCGGTCCGGCCGCACCGAGGCGCACCACGAAGACCCGCCTGACGCGTGCATTAGCATCCCGGGGGTGATCAGGACGGGGCGTTCGTGATGGCTGTGATCATGCTCCTCGTGATCGCGGCGGCGGCCGGCCTCGGCGTGCTGGTGGGGCTCGGGGCCGCCGCGGTACTGGCTGCGCTGTCGGCGATGTTCTGCCTGATGGCGTCGTTCGGCGGCACCCTGCGGGCCGATCTCCGGCTGCTGGCCTGGTTCGGACCGCTGCTGATCGTCGTGGTCGGCGGGCTCAAGTCGCTGGCCGGGGTGGCCCCGTGGCCGGCGATCGTGCTGGTCACCGTCGTCGTGTTCGGTGTCGGCCTGTTGCCGGTGCTCGGCACCCGCTTCGTCACCGTGGGCATGGGCCTCGGGATGGCGGCGACCTTTGCCTGCGGGTTTCAGCAGGGTGGCCCATTCACGCTGCTCCAGGACTTCGCCGGGCCGGCCGTCGCGGTTGTCGTCGTGGTGGTCGTGCGGGTGCTGATGGGTATGAAGGATCCCGACCAGTCGGTGCGGGCGGCGCTGGCCGGCGCGCTGACCGCCGGCCCGGGTGCCGCCCCGGAGCAGGCCGTGCAGCAGTGGCGCGCCGACGGACCGCGCGCCTGGACCACGGCGGTGCTCGGTGGCGTGCTGCGCTACCACAACGCGCTGCGGGTGCTGAACACGCGACGGGGACAGCTGAGTGGGCCCGCCGTTGCCGAGCTGGACCAGGTGCTGGCGGCGGCCAACGAGGAGGCCGGCCGGCTGGCCGGGCAGGTGTCGGAGAAGACCGCAGCCGCCCCCACCGATCGGGTCCGCCGCGCGGAGCCGAGGATCGCCCTGCCCGGCGCCACCCGCGAGCTGGTCACCAGCGTGTGGCTGGGGTTGGAGGCGATCCAGGCTGCCGTGGCGAACCGGGACCGCGCTGAGGTGGCGTTGCCGGCCGCCTTCGGCCGCGACCAGCTGACCACCGAGCTGCGTGGCGCGCTGACCTGGGACTCGGCCCAGCTGCGGCACGCCGTGCGGTGCGCGCTGGGCATGCTGCTGGCGCTGTCGATCTCGATGTTGTGGGCGAGCAGCCCGCTGCGGCTGTCGTTCCTGCTGGCGGTGTTCGCGATCATGCAGCCGCAGTTGCAGGACTCGATCCGGGTCGCCAGGCAACGGGCCTACGGGTCGCTGGCCGGCGCGGCGGCACTGGCCCTGCTGATCGTGCTTGTGGACCTGCCGCAGCCCGCGCTGGTGCCCATCGGCATCGGGGCGATGCTGATCGGGATGTTGTTCTTCATGCAGAAGAACCCGCTCGTGTTCAACGCCTGCACCATCCTGATGAGTGTCGGCCTGAACGTCAACATGCGGCACCTGGAGATCGGCCCGACGCTGCTGCAGTACCTCGGCCAGATGGCACTCGCGGTGGGGATTGCGTTGGCCTTCGGCTTCGTGGCGATACCGGGGGTACCGAAGCCGACCGTCGCCGTCCGGTTCAACGACGCGGTCCGCGACGCCCGCGAGCTCGTGCACGAGGTGGCCGCCGCGCTGGTCAACCGCAACCCCGACGCGATGGCGCTGCGGCCGAGGTTCCGCGCCGCCACCGGGGCCCACCAGAACCTGCGCGCGACCGACTCGGTGAGCCCCGAACCCACCGCCGAGCAGCAGTTGGCCGCGGAGCAGGCCTCGGAAGCGCTGCAGGGCCTGTCCGCGAGCATGTCCGCGCTACTGATGCGGGCCGCGGCCAGCGCTCCGCTGGCTGACGCGGTCGCTGAGGTCGCCCTCCAGCTCGACCCGCACCTGCCGCCCGATCCGGCCAGGGTGGACGGCAAGCTGCCCGCCGTGATCGACCCGGAGCAGCGCCTGCTGGTGGACACGATGATCGCGAGCACGATCACGGTCGCCCAGTCCGCGCCCATCCTGCGCGCCACCAACTGATCGGGAGCACGGTCGGCACACTGGTCGAGCTCGGCGCCCTGCTATCCGCGTTCGTGGTGTGCGTCGGCTGCGCCACGGCGGCCACCCGCACGCGGTGGTCGCGGTGCTGCACGCGCGCCGGCCCGGCGCGGTCGCCCGGATCGGCTCCATCCTCGGTGAGGACACCTCGGCGGAGCTGCCCTGACCGGCCCGCCGGGAACCGAGGACTGGCGCTACGCCGGCCGCGAGCGCGCTCCCGGATCAGGCGAACAGGCTCGGCGAGTCGACCAGGTCCCTGACCGGTACGGCGTCGGCCAGTTGGGAGACCGGCACCTGGAGCGGACCGATCGCGGTCGTGGCCGTGCTGTCCGAGGTACCGGTCCGTGCGGCGGCCGGGCGGCTCTGGCCGGCCGAGCCGCCGCCCCGTGCGCCGGCACCGGAGGCGGGTGCCTCGTTCGAACCCGCTGCGCTGTTCGGAGTGGCACCGCTCGAGCCCGCGTTGTTTGCGGCGGCGCTGCGCGGGTTGACACCGAAGGAGCGGGCGCCGGTCCCGTTGGAGCCGGCGGCGGTCGCGGTGGTGCCGTTCGGGCTGGCACCGTGCCGTGTCGCTCCACTGTCGGACGCGCCGGGGCTGCCGGGTGAGCTCCCGCCGGCGGCCAGGCTGGAACCGCCACCGGACGGCGGGCCGGGCTGCGTGCCGGCGCCGCCGGCCTCGCCGCGCGAGGGAGCGGGCGGAGCCACCCGGGGACCCGCCGCGCCCGGCGTGGCCGGACCAGCGAGCGGCGGCAGTGGCAGCGAGGACACCGTTGGCGCCGTCCAGGTGCCAGGCACATCGGTGTCGGCCGGTCCACCGGACGGTGGGGCCGGCCGGGTGTTCACAGCGGCGCCGGGCATCGGCGGCCGGCTCTCGGGCTCGCCGTTCGAGTCGGTCCGTTCCTGGTTGCGGGGCCGCAGGAAATCGCTCGGCGCGAACAGCGAGGCGGCGATCACCGAGCCGGCGGCCACCACCGCACCGGCGGTGAGCGTCACCCGGCGGCGCGGCGACATCTTCTCGAATGCGTGCACGGAGTGGCGGGTGGGACGCCGCCGCTCGGCCGACAGGGGCGTCCGGCCGAGCAGCTCGGCGACCGTCAGCTCGATCCGCCGAGGTGGCGCGCCCGGGTCGGGCTCGCCGGCGGGACCCGGGCCGGCCTCGCCCGGCGCGCCGGACGGGGCCGGCTTGACGGGCACGAACGGCTCGGTGGGCGGTCCGGGGTCCGGGACGGGACTGGACGCGGGTGTCGAGCCGGGGCCGGTGGCCTCCCGGTCGCCGCTCGGCGTGGCCGCGGCGGGCTGCCCGGTCGCCGCCGCCGGGGGGTGTACCGGGTCGGCGGGATCGGGTCCGGTGCCGTGCCCGGGATCAGAGTTCGCCATGGTGGTGGTGACCTCCTGATCAACACGTCCGACGCGTAATGAGTATCGGACAGTGACGGGCGAATCCAGTCGCCACTCGAAGGGTCGCGTGAATGCACCCGGATAGGGCACAAAATGTCGCTCAACGCCAGCATGGGGCCCGGTCGGCCGCGCTGAGCCCCGCGTGTCGCCCTAGTCGGCGTACGTGTCGAGCGCGGGGTCGGCAGGGGTGGCGCCCTCGGGTTGGCTGGCGTGCACATCCGCCGGGTCGACGTGCGCATCGGCCTCGCTGAGCAGGGAGCGGACCCCGGAGTTGAGCACGGCGAGCAACGGGACGGCGAAGAGCGCCCCGGCGATGCCCGCGGTCAGCAGGCCGGTGGCGATGGCCAGCACCACGGCGAGCGGGTGCAGCTTGACCGCGCGGCCGAGCAGCAGCGGCTGCAGGACGTGGCTCTCCAACTGCATCACCGCGACGACGATGCCGAGCAGGATCAGTGCCGGCACGACCCCGTTGGCGACGAGCGCGACCAGCACCGCGATGCCGCCGACCACCACCGCCCCGAGGATCGGCACGAACGCGCCGAGGAACACGAGCGCGGCCAGCGGTACCGCGAGCGGGACACCGAGGGCGGCCAGGCCCACGCCGATGCCGATGGCGTCGACGACCGCCACGGTCGCCGTCGCGCGCACGTAGCTGACCAGCGCCGCGAGGCTGCGTCGGCCGGCCACGTCGACCCGGGTGCGGGTGTGGGCGGGTGCTGCGCGCAGCAGGAACCGCCAGATGCCGGCGCCGCCGTGCAGCAGGAACGCGAGCGTGAGCAGCACCAGGAGGATCTCGGTGAAGGTCTCGCCGATGGTCGCGGCGGTGGTCAGTGCGCCGGCGGTGAGGCTCGCCTCGTTGGCGTTGAGCGCGGCGAGCAGGCTGGTGCGCACGCTGCCGAGCTGTTGCGTGTTGAGGTGCAGTGGTCCGGTGGCGAACCAGTTGGTGATCGAGTCGATGGTGGCCGCAAGCTGCGTCTCGAGCGCCGGCACACCGTTCACGAAGGTGATCACCACGAAGGTGAGCAGCCCGCCGAGGACCGCCAACCCGCCGATCAGCACCACCGCGGTGGCGAGCGCCCTGGGTACGCCTCGTCGGGTCAGCTCGTCGACCGCCGGGGCAAGCAGCGCAGCCAGCAGTACCGCGATAGCGACCGGTACCACCAGCGCCGCGAGGTGACCGACGACCAGGCCCGCCGCGTACAGCGCCGCGGCGATCACCAGCAGCCGCCAGCCGAGGGCGGACGCCACCCGCAGGCTTCGGGGTACCAAGTCGCCGACCGGGGCCGACACCGCCCGGTGAGCCGGCGGGGGCTCCCGGCGGGGCGTGGGTACGGGTGGCGGCCCGGGGCCTCCTCGGTCCCCGGACGAGCCGTGCACAGGGCCGTCACTCACTGCATCCACTCTAGGGAGATGCCCGTTCCCCCGTCGGCCACACGTGGCGTCCGGGTATCGACCGGGTGGGGCGGATGCCGTCCCCGACGGTGACCAGCCCGCGGCCCCAGGTGGTTGCTCAGTTCACGATGAGTCGCCAGACCAGCAGGTCGTGCACTTCCTGGGTCTCGGCGGGGTCTCGCAGGTGCAGTTCGTAGATGCCCGCCAGGATCCGGATCGCCAGCGAGTGGGCGCCCTCCAGATCCCCCTCGTTGTCGGGGATGAGCCCCACACTGGTGATCCGGGTCAGCGGGACGGAGGTCAGTGCCAGCCGGTCGGCCTGGGTGGTCTGTTCCAGCAGGATCACGCGGCGGTTGGTCATGCCCATCAGGTGGACTCCGGGTGGGCGACCGCGGTAGACCCCGTCCAGGACTTCGCCGTCGAACAGTCGGTGCCGGATCGCGCTCAGCGCCGACGGATGGTCGCCAGGGGGGTCCTCGTGGTGGTAGGAGCCGGGACGGTTCCCGGGGTAACCAGGGATGTGGGCCACGCGAGCGTCCCTTCCTCACAGGTTCGTTCTCGGACCGCGGCATCAGCTTAGGGGCGGGGTCGGACATTTTCGGCGATCGGACGCGTCGGGGCGCCGAAGGCTCCCGACGGCGCACAGGACTGCGGCCACCCCGAACGATGCGCACCTGACGGCCACGACTGAGGCCGTCAGAGGAGTGTGGTGATCGCACCGACCACGCCGGCCAGCAGCAGGGTGGACACCACACCTCGGCGCAGCGCGAACAGCAGGACGGCGGCGCCGGCGAGCACCCCGTACTGCCAGGGTTCGCTCAGCGCTTCTGCGAGTGGGATCGCGGAGCCGAGGATCGCGCCGATGGCGGCCGGTCCGGCGCCGTCGAGCAGGGCGCGGGCCCTGGCGTTGTCGCGGAGCCGGTCGAAGTGTCGGCCGCCGAACAGTACGAAGGCGAACGAGGGCGCGAACGCGACCACCGAGGCCAGCACCCCGCCGGCGAGGCCGGCCGCCGCGTAGCCGACAACCGCGACGGTCTGCACGACCGGGCCGGGGGTGATCTGGCCGAGCGCGACGGCGTTCAGGAACTGTGCCCCGGTCATCCAGTGGTGGTGTTCGACGGCGTCGGCCCCCAGCAGTGGAATGATCACAAAGCCGCCGCCGTAGGAGAGCGCGCCGACCTTCAGCGCCATCCAGCCGAGTGCGAGCAACCCGCCCGCACCGAACGCACCGGCCGTGAGCAGGGACGGCGCGAACCCCGGCACCGGGCCGGACGGCATCATTCGCTGGGCGCACAGCTCGACCGCGCCGCAGCCCAGCAGCACGAGCACCAGCCAGGGACCGAGCGTGGCCGCCGCGAGCACGCCGGCCAGTACGTAGGCCAGCCAGCGCACGGTATCCCGCCGCCGCCGCCAGCTCGGGGTGAGCAGGCTGACGCCGGCGTGTACCGCGACAGCCGCGACCGCGCCACCTGCGCCCGCCCCCGCCCCGCGCACCCAGTTCGGCGGCGAGCCGGCGAGGAACAACGCGGCGAGAGCGAGGATGAGCACCAGCCCCGGCACGATGAACGCGGCTCCGCCGACCAGCGCGCCAGGCCGGCCCCGGACCCGCCAGGCGCAGTAGATCGCCAGCTGGGTCGACGCCGGCCCGGGCAGCAGGTTGCACACCGCGATCGCGTCCTCGAACTCGCCGGGCCGCAGCCAACGCCGCCGCTCGACGCACAGCTCGCGCAGCAGCCTGATGTGCGTGGGTGGCCCGCCGAACCCGAGGCAGCCGATCCGGCCCCAGTCGCGCAGCACCTCGCGCAGCCCCGGGCGGTGGGCCGGAGCGTCTTCCCCGGAGTCCGGGACCACGTGCGCGTCCCTTCCTCACAGGTTCGTTCTCGGACCTCGGCATCAGCTTAGGGGCGCGGTCCGACAATGTCGGGATCCGAGGGGCGCCAACAGTTGTTGATCAGCGTTCTTTCCGGTGACCAGGTAGAGACAAGGATCAGTCCCCCTGGCCGATGATCGCGGTCACGCGGATCTCGACGCGCATCTTCGGAGCACCGAGGGCCGGCACGCCGATCTCGGTCCAGATGGGGGAGCGGTCGCCCATGCGCTTGCGGAGCTGCTCCACCATGACGCGGTTGTGGACCTCGCCGATGAAGTCGGTGGAGGTGGGGATGTGGTAGGAGCTCACCGCGACGACCTCACGCCACGTCGCGCCCGCCGAGGCGAGGGTCCGCTCGACGTTCTCGAAGGCCTGGGCGATCTCGTCCTCGAGAGACTCCGGAAAGTTCCAGTCGTCGTCCCAGCCCCCCTGGCCCGAGGTTTCGACGCGGTCGCCGATCCGGACAGCCTGGGCGTAGTGCATGGCGGCGAGCTGCGTCTCGCCGTATCCGGGGGTGGCGAAGAACTCCGGCCTGGTCATAACGCTCCTTCGAGTGGACTTCACGTGTGAAGTCAATCTAGCATGTTCAGTTCACGCGTGAAGTCACGAGTGCTCGGTATTGTGCCGACGTGGCCACCACCGCAACCCCGGACGCCGGCGGGAGCTCCCCCGAGGAGACGCTGTGGCTGAACCCGGACGAGAAGGAAGCATGGACCGGCCTGGTCTCGCTGGTGCTGCTGTTGCCGGGACGGCTGGAGTCGCCGCTGCACGGGGCCGGCCTGACGCTGTTCGAGTACCTCGCGCTCAGCCACATTTCGGAGGCGCCGGAGCGTCGCCTGCGCATGAGCGAGCTGGCCTACCTGGCCAACGGCTCGCTCTCGCGCCTGTCCAACGTTGTCAAACGGTTCGAACAGCGGGGCTGGGTGGAGCGTTCGCCGGACCCCGAGGACGGCCGCTACACCCTCGCCGCCCTCACCGACGACGGCTACGCGGTGGTTGCCGCCGCCGCGCCCACGCACGTGCGCGCGGTGCGGCAGTTCGTGCTCGACCCGCTCACCGCCGACGACCAGCAGGCGCTGGCTCGCATAGCTGCCAAGCTGCGGGTGCGGCCCGGCGACCTGGCCTAGGACGCCGGTCACCTCGACCCACCCGGGGCGAGGTCACAGCGCGGCGCGGAGAAGCTCGGTGAGCTGCGCGGGGCTCGGCCGGCGGGGGTTGTTGCCGGTCACGGCGTCGGCGAGCGCTGTGCGGGTGAGGTCGGGCAGCAACTGTTCGGTGCAGCCCAGCGCGCCGAGGGGGGTGTGCGACCCGACCTGCTCGGTGACCCGGCGCAGCTCGTCGATGGCGGCGCCGGCGTTGCGCTCGGTCGAACCTCCCCGCTCGCCGACGCCGAGGTCGAACGCGAGGCCCGCGTAGTTGTCGACCGTGCCGCCGCGAGCGTTGAAACGCAGCACCGGCTCGAGCACCGCGGCGAGCGCGATCCCGTGCGCGGCACCGGTGTAGGCGGTCACCGCGTGCGCGATGCCGTGCACCAGGCCCAGCCCGGACAGGGTGAGCGCGAGCCCGGCGAGATGGGCGCCGAGCAGCAGCCGGGACCGGGCCTCCAGGTCGGTGCCGTCGGCCACCGCGGCGGGCAGCCACTGATGGACCAGGGTGACAGCCTGGTGCGCGTACGCCTCGGAGACGGGGTTGCGGCCCAGCGAGGCCAGCGACTCCACGCCGTGTACCAGGGCGTCGGTGCCGGTCGCGGCGGTGCCGGCCGGGGGCAGCCCGACGGTCAGCTCCGGGTCGAGGATGGCGACCCGGGGCGTCAGCGAGGCGTGCCCGATGTAGATCTTGCGGTGGCCGGCGGGGTCGGCGATCACCCCGAAGCCGTTGGTCTCGGCGCCCGTACCGGCGGTGGTCGGTACGGCGACCAGTGGTGGTGCGGGGTGGGATGGTTCGGAGCCGTAGTCGAGCACGGCCAGGTCACCGCCGTGGGTGGCGAGCAGCGCGATGCCCTTCGCGGCGTCCAGGCTGGAGCCGCCGCCGACCGGGACCACCGCCGCCGGGCCGAACTCGAGGGCCGGGCCGACCGCCGAGGCGAGCGTGGCGACCGACGGGTTGGGCTCCACCTCGGCGAACACGCACGTCCGGATACCGGCCTCGGCGAGGATCACGAGCACCTGGTCGAGTACACCCGCTGCCCGCACGCCCGGGTCGCTGACCACGAACGCCCGCTCGTGGCCGACCAGCCGCAGCGCCGCCGGCAACCGCCGCACGGCCCCCGCGCCGAACTCGATCCGGCCCGTCGGGGGAACGGCGAACGACTGGGCGGCGAGCATGGCGGTACCTCCCGCTTCAGTGGGGCGGTGGAGGTCGTGAGTGGCGATGGCCGCCATGGCGACCTTCGCCACTCACGACCCGGTGGATGTGAGGTCAGGGCCGGGCAGCCGCAGCGCGATGCCGGCGGCGTCCTCGTACAGCCGGACCGGAACCATCTCACCGGCGAGGTCCCCGTAGCTCGCTCGCGCCCGCCGGAACACCTGCTCGACCAGCGCGGACAGCTCGACCGGTACGTTCCCGGACCGCGCCACGTCGACGGCGAGCCCGAGATCCTTGCAGGCCAGCGCCATGGCGAACGACTCGTCGTAGTTGCCGTCGCGCAGCAGCGGCACCATGTCGTGCTCGAGCAGGTTGCCCCGGGCGGGGCTGGCCAGCAGGGAGTCGCGCAGCACGGCCAGGTCGACACCGGCCCGCACGCCGACGGTGAGCACCTCGGCGGTGGCCACGAGCTGGGTGAACCACAGCAGGTTGACCATGAGCTTGACGACGTAGCCGGCACCGTGCGGGCCGACGTGCAGGATGCGCGCCGGGTCGCCCATCGCCCGCAGCGCCGGCAGTACGCGCTCGTAGTCCTCGCTCGGCCCACCGACGTAGATCTGCAGGGTGCCCGCCTGTGCGCCGGCGGCCATGCCGGCCACCGGGGCGTCCAGCACCGCGACCCCCTTCGGCGTGGCCAGTGCGCGCACCCGGGCGGCTACCTCCGGTGTGCTGGTCGACATGTCGAGCCAGGTCGTGCCAGGTGCCAGGCCATCGAGCAGGCCGTCGGCGCCGAGCAGCACGGACTCCACCACCGCCGGCGTGGGCAGCATCGTGACCACGAGCTCGGCACGCTTGCCGACCTCCCGGGGGCTGGCCGCCCAGCTCGCGCCCTCGGCCTCGTGAGCGGCGCCGGCCGACCGTACCGTGTCGTGCACGACCAGCTCGAACCCCGCCGCCAGCAGGTTCGCCGCCATCGGGGCGCCCATGTGGCCGAGGCCGATGAACCCGACCCGCTTCACCGTGCCCATCGCCGCACCGCCGCCTCGTCGATCCGCGCGCCGAGCCCGGGGGCGTCCGGCACGTTCAGGTAGCCGTCCGCGTCGATGGTGACGGGTTCGGCAAGGAAGAAGTCCCGCCGCTCCGGCGTCCAGCCCGGCGGGTCGTACGGGAACTCCAGGTAGGGCCCGCCCCCGACACCGGCGGCCACGTGCAGGTTGGCGAGCAGGCCGAGGCCGTTGGTCCACGTGTGCGGGGTGAACCAGCGGTGCCGCAGGTGCGCCAGCTCGGCGACGGTGCGGGCGCGGGACATGCCGACGGCGAGCACGACGTCGGGCTGGTAGACGTCCAGCGTGTCCTCCTCGATCATGGTCACCAGCTCGGCGAACGTGCGGACCATCTCGCCGCCTGCCACCCGGACGTCGACGCCCTCGCGCAGCATCCGGCCGCCGGACACGTCGTGCAGGGGCAGCGGTTCCTCCAGCCACAGCACATCGAGCTCGGCCAGCCCGGCGGCCAACCGGCGCACGGAGGCCAGGTCGAGCGCGGGCGCGATGTCACCGGGCATCCGCCAGGCCTGGTTCAGGTCCACCATGATCGAGACGTCGGCACCGAGGGCTTCCCGGATCGCGGCGACCGTCGCCAGCCCCTCGTCCAGCCCGTCCCTGGCCACACGGACCTTCATCGCGCGGAACCCGGCCTGCCGGGCGGCGCGGGCGGCCTCCACCCGTTCCGCCCTCGGCCGCGAATCGCCGAACGACGCGTACGCCGGTAGCCGGGACACGCTCCCGCCGAAGAGGGTGGCCACCGGCACGCCGCAGACCTGGCCGGCCAGGTCCCACAGCGCGGCCTCCAGCGGCCAGTACCGCCCGGCGTGGAAGGTGATCGTCTCCAACGTCCTGACGTGGTTCAGGATCCGCAGCGGGTCGCGGCCGAGGAACAGCGACTCGTACTCCTCGAAGCCGTCCATGGTGTCCCCGGAGCCGACGCCGGTCAGCCCCTCGTCGGTGTCGACCCGGACCAGGGTGGCATCGAAGTGCCGGCGGGGCACTGGGTCCCAGGCGGCCGTGAAGGGCGGATCCAGTGGCAGGCGCAGCCGGTCCAGCCGGATCCCGGTGATCTTCACGGGGTGGCCGGCCCCTCGGGGCTCGTCACGCGCCGCCGCCCAGGCCGCGGTGCGCGATACCGGGCCGGTAGAACGGGTTGGCGGGCGCGTCCCTCGCGGCGAGCACCTCGTCGAGCAGCGCGGCGGCCGCCGGGCCGTCGGCGGCACCGGCGGCGAGCGCCCGCGCGGTGGCCTCCCGGTTGTTCGCGTACACGGCGTCGGCGTACTCGGCCATCGGGTTGACCCAGACCGCCGCGATCAGCACCAACTCGCCGACCTGGCCGCGCGGCACCGTGCCGGCGAACACCGCGTCGGCAACGCCCGCGGCGACGCCAGCCTGGGCGGCACCCCAGGTCAGCGTGGCGTGCCGCTCGCCGGCGATGGTTGCCTTGTTGACGAACAGAGTGAGCGGGCGGGTCGGCATGCCCGGCTGCAGCACCGCGACGAAGGGCACGTGCCCCTCCCTCGGGGTGGCCAGCGCGGTCGCCCATGCCACCCCCACCGGCCCGTCCTTGACGCCGAGCACGGTGTTGATGTGGGCCGCGTCGACCCCGTCGCCGATGAAGCTCTCGCCGATCCGCACCGGAGGCCCCCTCTGTGCTGGTTGGCTGGCAGGGCGCGCCGGCCTGTGCGACCGGGCTTTCGGCCCTGGTTTCGGAGGGTAGGAACGAGCTTCAATGGGCGCAATGGACGTTGCGATGAGTGCAATCGGCGAGGGGGATGGCGTGGTTCGGCACACCGAAGGGCTCGTGACCGAGCCCGAACCCGGCACGTTCTCCGCCGGTCTGCGCCGCGACATGGAGCTGCTGGACACGCTGGCCGCCGCCGACCGCGCGGACGGCGCCGGGCTCGGGGTAGCGCAGGTCGCCGATCGGCTCGGGCGCAGCCGCAGCCAGGTGTCCCGTGCCCTGCGCGCCCTGCAGGCCGAGGGCCTCGTGGAACGCGACGAGCGCACGCTGCTCTACCGGCTCGGCTGGCGGCTCTACGCGTTCGCGGCGCGTACCGTCGAGGCCCGGCTCACCCACCTCGCCGCGCCGTACCTGCGCCGGCTCGTCAGCAGCCTGCACGAGACGGTGCACCTGTGTGTGCTGCGGGGCGACCAGGTGCTCACGGTCAGCTCGGTCAGCCCACCGCACGCGTTCCGCGGCCTTGGCTGGGAAGGCCTCACGGTGCCCGCCCTGGCCACCTCCGCCGGCCGCGTGCTGGTCGCGGACTGGCCGGTCGAGGCGCTCCGTGCCCTGTTCGACGCGCAGTTCGCCCCGGGCGCGCGGCCGGCGTCGGGCCCGCGCGGCCGCCTGACCATCCGTACGGAGCAGGACCTGCACGTCGAGCTGGCCAGGGTCCGCCGGTACGGCTTCGCCATGGTCGACGAGGAGTTCGAGGAGGGCGTCGTCGGGGTGTCCGCGCCGGTGCACGACTTCCGGAGCCAGGTGATCGCCGCGATCAACGTGTCGGCCCCGAAGGGCCGCCTCGGCCAGCACCTGCCGCAGGCCGGCCAGCGCACCCGCGCCATCGCGCGCGAGCTGTCCGCCGAGATCGGCCGCGAGGGCGCCTGAGCGGTCTCCCGGCTGCCGTGCAAAATTCATGGGAAAGTCACTGGAGTGCGAGGTTTGCGTAGTCGTCCGCAATTCTGACGCGGGCAACCGTCCTTTCGATCCCGCCGGACGACAAGGGCAGCTCGTGGTCTGCCAGGTATGAGAAGTCGAGCCCGCTGCGGGCGTCCAGGTCCGCGATCGGCAGCCGGTAAGTTCCTGGGTCGAAGGTGACCGCGCGGCTCAGGATCTCCTGGATCAATGCGCCCTGTTCGAGCACATATGCGGCGGTGGCCAGTGTGCCGTCGGAACGGCAGTACGCAATGATCTTCCAGAAGGCGAGCGGGAGCCGGACGCCTTTGTAATCGGATCGGTGTCCTCGGTGACTGGCCCGGTGAATACGGTGATCCTGCGGTCGAGCGCCTGCGCGTTCTCCAGGATGTAGTTCTCGAGACCTTGCCACAGGTCCTTGCCCTGGTTGAACTTCTCGTGCTGCGGTGAACAGTTGGTGAAATGGAAGGTGTCCTCGTTCGCGCGCTCGAAATCAGGGCCCCACACCGGGTCGAGTCGGCGGACGAGATGGCCCCGGTCCAGGGCGTTTCGCTGGTAGAGCTCCTCGCCGATCTGCTCGGACTCCGCGATCCTGCCGTCGTAGAACCAGCGGTCCGCCGTCCGCTCGAGGTCGCGGGACGTGCCGCCGTCGATATTCACCGCGGTGTAGTAGGCCAGCTGCCGGGCGCGATTCATCACCAGGCTGAAATGGGTGTAGGGGAGCACCGCGGGGTCGTCGTTCGGCCCGGCCGTGGTACTTGTTGCCGCATTCCGGCGTTGTGCATCGGTCAGGCTCGGCAATCGGACGGGTACCTGGAGAAACGTCGGGTCCTAACCCTGGTAACCGGCGTAGTAGCAGATTGGATGGACGGCCGGGGCTGCCCGGTCGAGTGCGACGGCAGGTGCCGCGCCGGGGACTCCGGTCACTGTTCCGGTCGTTGTCCTGTTGGCCTCGCCGAGGCGGACAGTGATGGTCAACGGAACCGTAATCGTCACTTCTTGTGCGTCCATCATCTCTCTCTACGCAATACCGGGGGAATTGCGTAGAGCCTGCCAGTGAGCCCAGTTGGTCACAACCGGACCTCGTGCTGGTCGACCGTCCAGGCGCGGGCCTGTTCGCTGAGTGTGACGCCGAGCCCGGGGCGGCCGGACAGGTGCATCCGACCGTCCGCGATCTCCAGGCGCTCGTTGAACAGCGGTTCCAGCCAGTCGAAATGCTCCACCCACGGTTCGGCTGGGTAGGCGGCGGCCAGGTGGACGTGCAGCTCCATGGCGAAGTGCGGTGCGAGCTGCAGCCTGTGGTGCTCGGCGAGAGCCATCACCTTGAGGAACTGGGTGATCCCGCCGATCCGTGGCGCGTCCGGCTGCAGGATGTCCGCCGCCCCGTGCCGGATGAGCTCGGCGTGTTCGGCGACGCTGGTGAGCATCTCGCCGGTGGCGATCGGGGTGTCGAACGCCGAGGCGAGCGCGGCGTGCCCGGCGGCGTCGTAGGCGTCCAGGGGCTCCTCGATCCAGACCAGGTCGAACTGCTCGAGGTTGCGGCACATCCGGCGGGCGGTGGGGCGGTCCCACTGCTGGTTGGCGTCGACCATCAGCGCCACGCCGGCCCCGAGGTGCTCCCGTACGGCGGCCACCCTGGCGAGGTCGACGGCGTTGTCCGGGTGCCCGACCTTGATCTTGATGCCGCCGATGCCGGCCTTCACCGAGGCGTCGGCGTTGTCCAGCACCTGCTCGATCGGTGTGTGCAGGAACCCGCCGGAGGTGTTGTAGCACCGCACGGAGTCGCGATGTGCGCCGAGGAGCTTGGCCAGCGGCAGGCCGGCGCGCTTCGCCTTCATGTCCCAAAGCGCCACGTCGAACGCGGCGATGGCCTGCACCGCGAGCCCGGCGCGCCCGACCGAGGCGCCGGCCCAGGCCACCTTGTCCCAGATCTTGCCGATGTCGTTGGGGTCCTCGCCGAGCAGTACCGGCGCGAGCTCGACCGCGTGCGCGAACTGCCCCGGCCCGCCGGCGCGCTTCGAGTAGCTGAGGCCGAGGCCCTCGTGGCCGTCCGAGGTGGTGATCTCGGCGAACAGCATGGCGACCTCGGCCATCGGGAGCTGGCGGCCGGTGAGCACCTTGGCGTCGCTGATCGGGGTGGCCAGCGGCAGCATCACCGAGGAGAGCCGCACCGAGCTGATGGTCACGGGCAGAACCTTTCGGTCGGGGCCGGCCGGCGGCGCGCTCAGGCGTCCAACCGAGGGCCTGTGTCCTATCGGCGACAGGACATTAGGTCCAGCACCGAGACCCGTCCAGAACTCTTTGGGCATCACTCGATACCCGACGGACATCGCTCCAGCGTCGAGATCGGGGATCTGGTCGTGCGGCGTCTGGCGCGGCCGGTGGCCGGGCTCCTGACGAGGCAATTGCTCGGGGCAAGGTTGTGGAGTGGCCGGGGTGGGCGTCTGCTGGTACTGATCAAGGGCACGCACGATCACGACGGGGAGGGGCAGCATATGGAGTACCGGCAGCTCGGACGGTCCGGCCTGCGGGTGTCGACGCTGACCATGGGCGCGGCGACCTTTGGCGGCGCCGGAGCGCTGGCGGTGTGGGGTGACACCGACGTGGAGGGCGCGCGCCGCCAGATCGACCTGTGCCTTGACGCCGGCGTAAACCTGCTGGACACCGCGAACGTCTACTCGACCGGCCTGTCCGAGGAGATCGTCGGCAAGGCCATCGAGGGGCGCCGCGACCAACTCCTGTTGTCGTCGAAGGTGCGGATGTCGATGGGCACCGGGCCGAACGACGCCGGCCTGTCCCGCCACCACATCCGCGACCAGGTGGAGGCGAGCCTGCGCCGGCTGGGCGTCGAGCACCTGGACATCTACCACGTGCACGAGTGGGACGGGCAGACGCCGCTGGAGGAGACGCTCGAGACGCTGGACTCGCTGGTCCGCGCCGGCAAGGTCCGCTATCTCGGGGTGTCCAACTACTCGGGCTGGCAGCTGATGAAGGCGCTCGCGGTGTCCGACGCGCACGGTTACCAGCGGTTCGTCAGCAACCAGATCTACTACTCGCTGGAGAGCCGTGACGCCGAGTACGAGCTGGTCCCGCTGTCGGTGGACCAGGGCCTCGGCGTGATGGTGTGGAGCCCGCTGGCCGGCGGCCTGCTGTCCGGCAAGTACCGGCGAGACCAGCGGCCGAGCGAGGGCCGCCACCTCGGTGACTGGCACGAGCCGCCGATCCGCGACGAGGACAAGCTCTACGACACCATCGAGGAGCTGGTCAAGATCGCCGAGGGCCACGGCGTCTCGGCCGCTCAGGTCGCGCTGGCGTACCTGCTCACCAAGCCGGCCGTCAGCACGCTGGTGATCGGCGCGCGCAGGGACTCGCAGCTGATAGACAACCTCGCCGCCGCCGAGCTGAAGCTGGCCGACTCCGAGATCGAGCACCTCGACCGGATCAGCGCCCCGTACCTGATCTACCCCCACTGGCACCAGGCCGCGACCGCCTCGGACCGTCTCGGACCGGCCGACCGGGCCCTGCACAGCCCGCCCCGCTAGTTGGCCGGGCGCGCTGGCTAACCAGGGGGGCCGGTCGGAGCCGGCAGGAGGACCCGCTGGCCCTCGGCCAGGCCGGAGCGCACCTCAGTGGTCCGGTCGCCGACCACGCCCGGCCGGAACGGCGTCCGCACCGGGCTGCCGTCCGGGCCGGGCGTGAGGACGTACGTGCCGCCCCCGTCGCGCAGCACCGCCGCATTGGGCACGACCAGCACGTTGTGCGCGGCACCGGTGTGCACGGCGGCCGTCGCGGTCTGGCCGGCGCGCAGCCGGGGGTCACCGGCGGCGAGCACGATCGAGACGTAGTAGTTCGTCACCCCGGAGATGTTCACGCCACCGGGGGCGACCGCGAGCACCGACCCGGGGAGCTCCAGGCCGGGCACCGCCGCGAACGTGACCTGCGCCGACTGGCCGGCCACGATGTTCGCCGCCGCGGCCTCCTCGAACGGCACGACCAGCACGCTGCCGGCCCCCGAGGTCACCCCGGACAGGGCGCCGTCCGCCGTCACCGTGCGGGACACGTCACCGCGCGTCACTGTCGCGGTCTGCTGAGCCGCCGGTGTGGGCGCACCCGTGCACGCCGCGAGACCTCCCGCCAACGCCACGAGCAGCAGCGTGAGCACGGGGCCGAGCAGCGCCGACGTGGGCCGGGCACTGGGCCGCTGCCGGGATGCGACGAAACCTGCCATTGCGCGAAGGCTAGCCGCTGCACCCGGCTCCGGTCAGACGCCACTCACGACCCCCTGACAGGTCGGCCGGTCGGTCCTAGAGGCTCAGCGCCGGGGGTTCGGGCAGGTGTCGGCGGGAGTGCCGGGCGATCACGGCGGTGCCGGCCAGCGCGATCAGCGCGAGCGAGGACAGCAGGATCGCGTAGCTGGCCACCCGACTGAGTGCGGCGAGCGCCGAGGGCAGTAGGAACCCGACATAGGCGAGCGCGTAGTAGGCGCCGGTGAGCTCGGCGAGCTCGGCCGGCCTGGCCAGCCGCTGCAGCTCGAGCAGGCCGGACACGATCGCGATGCCGTACGCCGTACCGAGCACGAGCGCGGTGGCCAGTGCCAGCCAAGGTGAGCGCAGCGCGGCGGCCACGGCGCTCAACGCAAGTCCCGCGCACATCGTCGTCATGGCCACCACCACGGCACGGGCACTGGTCGTACGGTCCAGCCGCTGGGCGATCGGCTGGATCCCCACGCCCGCGCCGATCGCGCACACCGTGAGCAGCGTCGAGTACGCCAGCGACCACGAGCCGACCTTGTCGTCCACGATCTCCGGCATGATCGCGTAGGCCACCCCGAGCGAGCCGAAGATCCA
>DATAYB010000069.1:0-9296 GCA_036272795.1 Pseudonocardia sp. | reverse complement strand
CGCGCTGCAGCGGTAGGGGTGGGTGGACCGGGCAGAAGAAGTCGTTCCAGTGCGGCGCGGGTTGGAGCAGCGGCGTAGCGATGGTGACGCCCTCGCCGCCCACGGGGTTGGGCGAGTGCCTCGAGGCCAGCGTGCGCACGGCGAGATCACCCACCTGCACCGACGTGACCAGGTCGAACAGTCGCAGCTGCGCCTCGGGCACACCTCCTCCCCTGGCGATGTTCAGGGTGGACTCGGAGCCGAAGACGGTGGCCCCGGTCCGGAGGGCGATAGAGGCGACGTCGAAGGCGTGGTCGAAGTGGGAGTGTGAGATGAAGATCGCCTCGACCCGGTCGGCCCGGACCCGGTCGAGCGCAGAGGCGACCACGCTCTCGTCGGTCGAGACGCCTCGGCGCACGGCGGCGTCGAGGAACGAGACCGGGGTGAGGAACGCGTCGATCATGATCTGCGTCGCGCAGGTGTCGACCAGGAACATCGTGGTGCCCAGCGCGGTGACCGTCAGCGGCGTCGTGCCCAGCTGGGAGCGCTCGTCGACGAGGTACTCGGCGAAGTCGCTCGGCTTTGTCGGCGGTTGATGCGAACATATGTTCGTGTCGAGTGGTGTCGCCGATATCCTGCATGCCGACCTGGACAGCTTCTACGCGTCCGTCGAGCAGCGGGACGACGTGCGGCTGCGCGGGCGGCCGGTGATCGTCGGCGGCGGTGTCGTGCTCGCGGCGAGCTACGAGGCGAAGGCGTACGGGGTGCGCACCGCGATGACCGGCTGGCAGGCCCGGCGGCTCTGCCCGGGGGCGATCGTGGTGCCGCCGAGGATGGCCGCGTACACGGAGGCCAGCCGGGCGGTTTTTGAGGTGTTCCGGGCGACCACGCCGCTGGTCGAGCCGCTGTCCATCGACGAGGCGTTCCTGGCCGTCGGCGGGCTGCGGCGGATTGCGGGGCCTCCGGAGCACATCGCCGGCCAGCTCCGCCGGGAGGTGGCACGCCAGGTCGGCCTGCCGATCACGGTCGGGGTGGCGCGCACGAAGTTCCTTGCCAAGGTCGCCAGCCGGGTGGCCAAGCCGGACGGGCTGCTCGTGGTGCCCCCGGAGGGCGAGCTGGCGTTCCTGCACCCGCTGCCGGTGGAGCTGCTCTGGGGCGTCGGCGCGGTCACCGCCGGCAAGCTGCACGAGTGGGGCATCACGACGGTCGCCCAGGTCGCCGAGCTGCCAGAACCGAGCCTGGTCTCGCTGCTCGGCCGCGCCGCGGGTCGCCAGCTGCACGCGCTGGCGCACAACCGTGACCCACGGCCGGTGCAGCAGGGTCGCCGGCGCGGTTCGATCGGGTCACAGCGGGCGCTCGGCAGGTCCCGCCGCTCGGCCGACGAGCTGGACGCGGTGCTGGTCGGCCTCACGGACCGGGTGACCAGGCGGATGCGCTCGGCCGGCCGGGTGGGCCGGACGGTGGTGCTACGGCTGCGCTTCGACGACCTCACGCGGGCCACGCGCTCACACACGCTGGCCGGGGCGACGGCGCGCACCGACACGATCCTCGGCGCCGTGCGGGCGCTGCACACCGCCGCCCGGCCGCTGATCGCCCAGCGTGGCCTGACGATGATCGGCATCGCGGTGGCCAACCTGTGCGACGCCGACGCCGTCCAGCTCGCGCTGCCGTTCGACGGCCAGCCGATGGCGCTGGACACGGCGCTCGACCTCGTCAGGGACCGGTTCGGCTCCGCTGCGGTGACCCGCGGCGTGCTGCTCGGCAGGGACCAGGGCCTTGAGATGCCCCGCCTGCCGGACTGATCGGGTGCCGCCGACGCCAGGTCAGGCCCGACCGCGGGTCAGGCCGTTGGCCCGCTGCCGGTGAGGCCGAGCGCGCGGACCGACTCCTCTCGCATCGCCACCTTGCGGATCTTGCCGGTCACCGTCATCGGGAACTCGTCGGCGAGGTACACGTACCGCGGGATCTTGTAGTGCGCGAGCTTGCCGGTGCAGAACTCGCGCAACGCGGTGGCCTCCAGAGGCGGGCGGCCGTCCCTCATCCTGATCCAGGCGCACAGCTCCTCGCCGTACTTCGGATCCGGCACGCCGACCACCTGCACGTCGGCGATGTCCGGGTGCGAGTACAGGAACTCCTCGATCTCGCGCGGGTAGACGTTCTCGCCGCCCCGGATGACCATGTCCTTGAGCCGCCCGACGATGTTCAGGTAGTCCTCGTCGTCCATGGTGGCCAGATCGCCGGTGTGCATCCAGCCGGCGGGGTCGATCACCTCGGCGGTCCGCTCCGGCTGCTCCCAGTAGCCGCGCATCACGAGGTAGCCCCGCGCGCAGAGCTCACCGGTGACGCCGCGCGGCACGGTCAGCCCGGTCTCCGGGTCGACGACCTTGATCTCCACGTGCGGCTGCGGAGTGCCGACCGTGGACGTGCGCCGCTCCAGCGAGGCGTCCACCCGGGTGTGCGTGGACACCGGCGACGTCTCCGTCATGCCGTAACTGATGGTCACCTGCTCCATGTGCATCTCGGCGACGACCCGCTTCATGTACTCCACGGGGCACGGCGAGCCCGACATGATCCCGGTGCGCAGCGACGACAGGTCGGTGGCCGCGAAGTCCGGGTGCTCCAGGATGCCGATGAACATGGTCGGCACGCCGTACAGCGCGGTACAGCGCTCGGCCTCGATCGCCCGCAGCGTGGCGCCGGCGTCGAACGCGGGCGCCGGGATCACCACGCAGGAGCCGTGTGCCATCGACCCGAGGTTGCCCATCACCATGCCGAAGCAGTGGTAGAAGGGCACCTGCACGCACAGCCGGTCGACCTCGGTGAACCGCTGCACCTCGGTGACCAGGTAACCGTTGTTGAGGATGTTGTGGTGCGAGAGCGTGGCGCCCTTGGGAAACCCGGTGGTGCCCGAGGTGTACTGGATGTTGATCGGGTCGTCACGGTCCAGGGTGGCGAGCCGGGCGGCGAGCGCGTCGGCGTCGGCGGAGGTACCGGCCAGCGCGGTCCACTCCGGCGACCCGAGCAGGACCACCTCGCGCAGCGCGGGCGCTCCGGCGCGCGCCTCGGAGATCATCGCCGCGTAGTCGGACGTCTTGAACGACACCGCCGAGACCAGCACGGAGACGCCCGCCTGGTTCAGCACGTAGCCCAGCTCGTGCGAGCGGTACGCCGGGTTGATGTTCACCAGGATCGCGCCGATCTTGGCGGTGGCGTACTGCACAAGCACCCACTCCGGCACGTTCGGCGCCCAGATGCCGACCCGGTCCCCCTTCGTGATGCCAAGGCCGAGCAGCCCGGTGGCCAGCGAGTCCACCGCCGCGTTCAGCTCGCGATAGGTCCAGCGCCGGCCAGTGGGCACGTCGACCAGCGCGTCCCGGTCGCCGAACCGCTCTGTGGTGCGCTCCAGCTGGGCACCGATGGTGGAGCCGATCAGCGGCGTCTCGGAGGGCCCGCTGGCGTAGCTGGGTGCGGAGGTGGTCGGCGCGGTGGTCGGCATCGCGGTGGCCTTTCTCAGAACGGCACTGTCCCGGGGCGTATGCCTGTCTCTAGCGCGTCGTTCTATAGAACACAAGCCCGAGCTACCGACCTTCGGCTCGCCGCGCCCTCGAAGATCGTGTGGTACACCACCACCCAGTTGTTAGATTCTATAGAATCAGTGAGGCTGCGAGCGGACGCTAACCAGTTGCCCGAGGGGAACAGCCCGTGAAGACCATCGCCGCCGTCGCCCATGAGGTCGGCAGACCGCTGGAGATCGAAGAGCTCGAGCTCAGCGGGCCCGAGGAGGGTGAGGTGCTGATCCGGTACACCCACGCCGGGCTGTGCCACTCCGACCTGCACGTGATGCAGGGCGACATCGAGGGCTGGCTGCCGATGGTGCTCGGCCATGAGGGCTCCGGTGTTGTCGAGGAGGTCGGCCCCGGGGTCAACCGGGTGGCCCCCGGCGACCACGTGGTCTGCTCGTTCATGCCGGCCTGCGGCGTCTGCCACTGGTGCGCCACCGGCCAGCAGGCGATCTGCGACATGGGCGCGTCGATCATGCGCGGACACCTGCCGGGGCCCCGCTGGCCGATCAGCGGGCCGGCCGGCCGGTACGGCGCGATGTGCATGCTCGGCACGTTCAGCCAGTACGGCGTGATCTCGCAGGCCTCCGCGGTGCGCATCGAGCCTGACCTGCCGCTCGACGTGGCCACGCTGGTCGGCTGCGGGGTGCCCAAGGGCTGGGGTTCGGCGGTGAACACCGCGGACGTGCGACCCGGTGACACCGTGGTCGTGTTCGGCGTCGGAGGCATCGGGGCGAACGCGGTGCAGGCGGCCAGGTTCGCGGGCGCGCGGTACGTGATCGCGGTCGACCCGCTGGCCAACAAGCGGGACTTCGCACTCGGGTTCGGCGCCACGCACGCGGTGGCCACCGGCGCCGAGGCCGCCCAGCTGGCCCGCGAGCTGACCTGGGGCCTCGGCGCCGACAAGGCGATCCTGACCGTCGACACGATGAACGCCGAGGTCGTCAGGGAGGCCTTCGACGCCACCGGCAAGGCCAGCACGATCGTGCTCACGGCGATGTCCGGCTTCACCGACCAGACGGTGCAGCTGCCCGGCGTCGTGGTCACGCTCTACAAGAAGACGATCAAGGGCACCGTGTTCGGCGACTGCAACCCCACCACGGACATCCCCCGGCTGCTCGGCCTGTACCGCTCCGGCGACCTCAAGCTCGACGAGCTGATCACCACGAGGTACTCCCTCGAGCAGGTCAACCAGGGCTACGACGACCTGCTCGCCGGCAAGAACATCCGCGGCATCGTCGTCCACGACCACTAGTCGACGACCCTGTGAGTGGTATTGGTCGCTATTAGCGACCAATACCACTCACGGGGTCTGAGCTGGCGTTTCTTCGGCGGGGTCAGCCGGGTCGGTGAGGACGCCGCGTTCGACGAGGAGCTCGACGAGCAGGTCGCCGGCGTTGCGGATGTGCGCGGTCATCGCGTCGCGGGCGGTCCGGGCGCTGCGGTGCTCGAGCCCGCGCAGGATCGGCAGGTGGTCGTCCCGCGCGGCGGCGGGCCAACCCGGGATCTGGCCGTAGAGGTCGAACGGCACGTACTTGAGGGTCAGCCGGAGTAGCCACGTGAGCTTCGGGGAGGCCGCCGACCGGTTGATCAGCCGGTGCATCTCGAAGTCGATCCGCTCGGTGGCCACCAGGTCGCCCCGGTCGATGGCGGCGATCAGGTCGCGCTGCAGCCGGTCGAGCGTCTCGAGGTCGGCGTCGGTCAGCCGCACCGCCGCGCGCGCCGCGAGCTCGCCGGACAGGTAGGCCTGCGCGTCGTAGAGGTCGAGCACGTCCTGCCGACTCATCGGCACGACACTGAAGCCCCGCCCGGGCTGGAAGTCGACGAGCCCCTCGCCGTGCAGCGACATCAGCGCCTCGCGCACCGGCGTCGCACTCACCCCGAACCGCTCCGCGAGGTGCTCGGTGCGCAGCCGCGCATGCCCTGGCTCGGCGCCGGTCATGATCAGATCCCGGATCCGGCGGGCCACCTGCGGGCTCAGCCGCTCACCTGGCGTCAGGCCCGGCAGCAACGGCTCGGCACGCCCGGCCTGCTCAGCGGGCTCGGCGCGCTCGGCGGTCACCCCGCGACTGTAGCCGCCGGTCTCGTCACCCCACACTGACCTCTTGATGAATCGTTGAACAATCCTCTAACATGACGCGCAGCGCGGCACCCCCGACGATGTGTCGACCACAGTGCGAGCGAGGTAGCCATGACCAGCTCAGACCCCGTCCCGGCCGACCGGTCCCCGGCAAGCACCCGAGGCTCACGCAAGGTCATCGTCGCCAGCCTGGTCGGTACCTCGCTGGAGTGGTACGACTTCTTCCTCTACGCCACCGCGTCGGCCGTGGTGTTCAACAAGCTGTTCTTCCCGACCTTCGACCCGCTGGTCGGCACGTTGCTGGCGTTCACGACGGCGTCCGTCGGGTTCATCGCGAGGCCACTCGGCGGCATGATCTTCGGCCACCTCGGCGACCGCACCGGCCGCAAGCAGGTCCTCGTCATCACGCTGCTACTGATGGGCGGCGCGACCTTCCTGATCGGCGTGCTGCCCACCTACTCCTCGATCGGCATCGCGGCGCCGATCCTGCTCGCCGTGCTGCGGTTCGTCCAGGGCATCGGGCTGGGCGGCGAGTGGGGCGGCGCGGTGCTGATGACGCTCGAGCACGGCGACCCCAAACGGCGCGGCTTCAACGCCAGCTGGCCGCAGATCGGCGTGCCGGTGGGCAACCTGCTGGCCGCCGCCGTGCTCGGCCTGCTCAGCACGACGCTGTCCGACCAGGCGTTCCTCTCCTGGGGCTGGCGGGTCGGCTTCCTGCTGTCCGGCGGGCTGATGCTCGTCGGGCTCTGGATCCGCTCCACCATTGCGGAGAGCCCACTGTTCGCCGAGCTGGAGCACAAGGGCGAGCAGGCCAAGCTGCCGCTGCTCGAGGTGATCAAGAAGCACCCGCGCGGGATACTCGTCTCGATGGGCCTGCGGATCGGCACCGACGTCGCCTTCTACACGTTCACCTCCTACATCCTGGTCTACCTGACGACCTCACTGAAGATGGACCGTGGCGTCGGGCTGATGGCGGTACTCGTCGGTTCGGCCTGCCAACTGGCGCTGATCCCGCTGTTCGGGGGGCTGTCGGACCGCTACGGGCGGCGACCGGTGTACGCGGTCGGCGCGGTCAGCGCGGCGGTCTGGGCGTTCGCGTTCTTCCCGCTGCTGAACACGAAGTCGGTCCCGGTGATCGTCCTGACGACCGTCGTCGCGCTGGTAACCCACGCGATCATGTACGGCCCGCAGGCGGCGTTCGTCGCCGAGCTGTTCTCCACCAAGCTGCGCTTCAGCGGCGCCGCCGGCTACCAACTGGCCGGCGTGCTCAGCGGCGGCATCGCGCCGATCGTGTCGATCGCGCTGGTCGCCCGCTTCGGCACCCCGTACGCCGTGTCGGTCTACGTGCTGTTGATGCTGGTGCTCACCCTGATCGCGCTCAGGTGCGCCCCGGAGACCGCCCACCGCGACCTCACCGAGGAGCAGCCCGACGCGATCGCCCCGGCCGCCGCGTAGCCCTGTCCTACTCCGACGCCCTGTCCTACTCCCACGCCCTGTCCTACTCCGACGGGCCGGCCGAGTAGGCGTCGACCAGCTGCCGCTCGGCGTCGTCCAGGTACTTGGCCAGCAGCTGCTCGGCAGCCGCCCCGTTGCCCTGCTCGAGTGCGATGAGGATCTCGTGGTTGCGGGCCAAATAGGGCTCGTGGAACCAGCGCGGGTTCGCCATCACGTGGAACACCAGCCGCAGCTCGGCCAGCACCGCCCGCATCAGCTCGTCGATCCGGGGGCTGCAGGCGATCGCGACGATCTCCTGGTGGAACCGGATGTTGGCCGTGCCGAGGCCACGCCAGTCCTCCTCGTCGAGCGCCTGCTGGCCCTCGCGCACCGCGGCGGCGATCTGCTCCAGGTTGGCCGGCGGCGCGGTCACGGTGCGGACCACCGAGCACTCGACGTGCTTGCGGACCCGGTAGAGGTCGACCACGTCCGGCACGTCCAGCACACGGACGAAGACACCGCGGTTCAGCTGGTGCTCGAGCAGCCGCTCGTGGGTCAGCAGCCGGAACGCCTCGCGCAGCGTGTTGCGGGACACCCCGAGTGCCTCGGTGATCTCCTCCTCGGCGAGCCGCACGCCCGGCGGGAAGTAACCCGCACTGACCCGGGTGCGCAGGATGGCGGCCACCCGCTCGGCAGTGCTCGTGCGCCCGAGCAGCACCCGGTCGGCTACCAGCCCGTCGGCATCCACGCGGCCTCCAGTCGCTCCGGGACGGCAGTTTAGCAATCACCCGAGGGAATGCAGCGACAAAGGACTCGAAGGATTGTTCAACGATAGTGCCGCTGGGCTCAGCCGAGAGCCAAGCGGGCGAGGGCGGCCACCACGGCCGCAACGGCAACCACGACCAGGAACGGTGCCCTCAACAGGATGGCGACCAGCGCCGCACCCACCGCGAGGCCGCGCACGTCGATCACCAGGGCACCCCTCGTGCTGAACGTCTGCACGAGCACCAGCGCGCCGAGCAGCGCGATCGGCAACATCGCCGCCGCCCGCTGCACCCGCTCGTCACGCAGTACCCGCTCCGGCACCGACAGCCCGGCGACCTTGGCGACATAGCAGGTCAGCGCACCACCGAAGATCGCCACCCACATCATCGGCCACACTCCGAACCGACCGGGTCCGGGCGCGCCGGATCCGACCCGGCCGTGCGGGACCGCACCGGAGCGAGCGCCATGGCCACCGCCGGCACGGCGGCCAGCAGCACCGGCACCCCGGCCGGCACGAACGGCGTCGCCAGCAGCGCGGTCGCCCCGGCGGCGACCGCTCCCGCCCACACCCTCGGCTGCCCCGCCGCGCGCAACCGGGGCACCAGCAGCGCCAGGAAGGCCGCCGGGCTGACCACGTCGAGCCCGAACGCGGCGGGGTCGGCGAGCGACCTTGCCCCGAACGCGCCCAGCAGCGTGGCCGTGTTCCAGCAGACGAACACCGCCAGGCCGGTCGTCCAGAACGCGGTGCGCGCGGTGCCCGGCGCGGACTGCCGCACGGCCATCGCGGCGCTCTCGTCGATCACCAGGTGCGCCCCGAGCCAGCGCCGCCAGCCACGCAGCCCCAGCGTCCGCGACAGCTGCAGCCCGTAGAGCCCGTTGCGGCTGCCCAGCAGGGCGGCGGTGGCGACCGCCGCGACCGGACCGCCGCCCGCGCCGAGCACCCCGACGAAGGCGAACTGCGACGCACCCGTGAACATCAACAGCGACAACACGCTGGACTGGGCGACCGACAGCCCCGCCGCGACCGACAGCGCACCGAACGAGAGCCCATAGGTGCCCGTCGCCAGCCCGATCCCGAGCCCGTCACGCACCACCGGCGACCACCAACGCCCGAAAGCTGCCCGGAACTGCGCAAACACGATCTTCACCCTCCTCTGCGGCGAGCACCGCCCCACCGATCGGACGCTAACTCCGGGAGAGCCGGCGACCAACGGATATTGCCCAACGCGCGACCAAATTGGCAGGATCCACTCATGGATGCGGTCGATCGCGCAATTGTGAACTTGTTGACCGAGGATGCGCGGATCCCGAACAGTGAGCTGGCCAAGCGGGTCGGCCTGAGCGCGTCGCCGTGCCTGCGCCGGGTGCGCAACCTCGAGGCGGCCGGGGTGATCACCGGCTACCGCGCCACGGTCGACCCGGCCGCGCTGGACCGGGGCTTCGAGGTGCTCGTCTACGTCAACATGATGATCAAGAAC
>DATAYB010000068.1:0-2187 GCA_036272795.1 Pseudonocardia sp. | reverse complement strand
GCCGCGTCGCGGGTTCCGCGCTGCCGCGTCGCGGGTTCCGCGCTGCCGCGTCGCGGGTTCCGCGCTGCCGCGTCGCTGGTTCCGCGCTGCCGCGTCGCTGGTTCCGCGCCGCCGCGTCGCTGGTTCCGCGCTGCCGCGTCGCTGGTTCCGCGCCGCCACGCCGCTGGCTCCGCGCCGCCACGCCGCTGGCTCCGCGCTGCCGCGTCGCTGGCTCCGCGCTGCCGCGCCGCCTTGCCGCTGGCCCCGCGCAGGCCGGCCCGGGCGGCCGGCCTGCGACGCCGGGCCTCGCTGCGAGGGTAAGCAACGCTGGGGTTGAGCGTCGGAAGGACTGCTGCCGCCGACCCTCGGCAGCGTCGGCCCGGGCCCCTAGGCTCAGCGCCATGGTGCCGATTCAGCTGACCTCGATCATCTCGGGCAACGAGGTCGAGGGCGGGGCGGAGTACTCGTCCCGCAACCCGACCAGGTGTGACGAGGTGGTCGCCGCCGTCCGGCTGGCCGACGGCGAGACGTTCCGCCGCGCCGCCGAGTCGGCCAAGGTCGCGCAGCGCGCCTGGGCGGACGTGCCGGCGCCGGTGCGCGGCCGCGTGATCGCCAGCCTCGGCCGGCTCGTCGAGTCCAACAAGACGGCACTGGCGGCACTGGTCACCCGGGAGATCGGCAAGCCGGCCGCGGAGGCGCTCGGCGAGGTCCAGGAAATCATCGACACCTGCGACTTCTTCCTCGGCGAGGGCCGGCGGATGTACGGCCAGACCGTGCCGTCGGAGATGCCGGACAAGCAGCTGTTCACGTTCCGGGTGCCGGTCGGGGTGGCCGCCGTGATCACCGCCGGCAACTTCCCGGTCGCCGTGCCGTCCTGGTACCTCGTGCCGGCGCTGCTGTGCGGCAACGCCGTCGTGTGGAAGCCGGCCGAGTACGCGGCCGCCAGCGCGCGGGCGTTCGCCGAGCTGGCCTGGCGCGCCGGGGTGCCCGCCGGCGTGCTCAACCTGGTGTTCGCGGACGGCCCCGCGACCTACGACGGCCTCGAGCAGTCGCTCGCCGCCGGGCTGGTGCAGAAGGTCGGCTTCACCGGGTCCAGCGCGGTCGGCGCCCGGATCGGTGAGCTGTGCGGGCGGCACCTGCAGTCGCCGTGCCTGGAGCTGGGCGGCAAGAACCCGATGGTGATCGCGCCCGACGCCGAGCTCGACCTCGCCGTCGAGGGCGCCCTGTTCTCCGGCTTCGGCACCGCCGGGCAGCGCTGCACCTCGCTCGGCACGGTAATCGTGCACGCCGACCTGCACGACGAGTTCGTCAGCCGGTTCGACGCCGCGGTGCGCGGGGCGACCATCGGCGACCCGACCGGCGACGTGCTCTACGGGCCGCTGCTGGACGAGAAGTTCGCGGACGGCTTCGAGAAGGTGCTCGGCTGGGTCACCGCCCACCACCGGGTGCTCGGCTCCTCGGCGGTCGGCCGGATCACGAGTGCGGCGCCCCGGGACGGTTTCGTCGGCGACCCCGAGGCCGGGTTGTTCTACCACCCGGTGGTGCTGGACGGCGTGCGCCCCGGCGACGAGGTGTTCCAGCAGGAGACGTTCGGCCCGCTGGTCGGGGTGACCACGTACCGGGACCTTGACGAGGCCGTCGAGCTGGCCAACGCGCCGGGCTACGGGCTCTCCGCCGCCATCTACACGACCGACCCGGCCACCGCGTTCCGGTTCCGCTCCCGGGTCGGCGCCGGCATGGTGAGCGTGAACAACTCCACCTCCGGTGCCGAGGCTCACCTGCCGTTCGGCGGCAACGGCAAGTCGGGCAACGGCAGCCGCCAGTCCGGTATCTGGGTGCTCGACCAGTTCACCCGGTGGCAGTCGATGAACTGGGACTTCTCCGGCAAGCTGCAGAAGGCGCAGATGGATGTCGCCACCGTGGCACCGGACCTGGACTACCGGCTGCCGCAGAGCTGATGGGTTCGCCGAGCTCGGGAGCGCTGCCCGGGGCCGCCGACGTCGTGGTGATCGGCGGCGGCGTGGTCGGTACCAGCGCGGCGTTCCACCTGGCCGAGGCCGGTGTCGGCGTGCTGCTGCTGGAGCGGGACGAGCTGGGCGCCGGCAGCACCTCGCGGGCGGCCGGTGGGGTGCGGGCGCAGTTCTCCGACCCGGTGAACATCGAGCTGGGGCGGCGCAGCCTGGCCGCGTTCGAGCGGTTCGGCGAGCG
>DATAYB010000067.1:0-6688 GCA_036272795.1 Pseudonocardia sp. | reverse complement strand
GGCGCGACGCCGGCGCGGTGGAGCAGCTGGTGATCGAGCAGGAGTTCGCCCGCGCGCGGGTGCGTGCGCCCAACCTGGGCATCACCGGCTGGGTGGCGCTGACGATCGCCCAGCACGGCACGGGCGAGCAGTCCGAGCGGTGGATCGCCGACGCGCTGGCCGGCAGGACGATCTGGTGCCAGCTGTTCAGCGAACCGGGCGCGGGATCGGACGCGGCCGCGATCAGCACCCGGGGTGTGCGGGACGACGGGGGCTGGCGGGTCTCGGGCTCGAAGGTGTGGACGTCCGGCGCGCAGTGGAGCCAGTGGGGCTTCGCCACCGTACGCACCGACTCGTCGGGGTCGAAGCACTCCGGCGTGACCATGATGGCCATCGACCTGTCCGCGCCCGGCGTCACTGTCCGTCCCCTGCGCGAGCTGACCGGGGCGTCCCTGTTCAACGAGGTGTTCTTCGACGACGTCTTTGTGCCCGACGGCGACGTGGTCGGCGAGGTCGGGCAGGGCTGGACCGTCGCCAGGGCCACGCTGGGCAACGAGCGGGTGTCACTCGGCGGCGGCGCGGGGCTGATCGGGATGTCGGCCGCCGACCTGGTGGACCGGGTGGCCGAGCACCCCGACGGCACCCGGTTCGAGCACGAACTGGCCGAGCTGCTCGCCGAGGACCAGGCCAAACGGCTACTCGGGGTGCGCCAGGCCGCCCGCGCGGTGACCGGCGCCGGCCCTGGCCCCGAGGGCAACCTCGCCAAGCTGCTCTCCGCCGAGCACGACCAACGGGTGGCCGACCTGGCCCGCCGCCTCGCCGGCCCCGCCGCCCTCACCGGCGACGCCAAGCACGCCACCTGGGCGTACCTGATGTCCCGCTGCCTGACCATCGCCGGCGGCACCTCGGAGATCGTCCGCAACCAGATCGCCGAGCGCCTCCTGGGCCTCCCCCGCGACCCCCTCCAAAAGTAACCGGCTACAACCCCCACCCCAACCCCCGGCGAGTCGCTAGATTCCGCGGGCCGAGTCGCTGGATTCCGCGGCTACTCGCCCGGAGGGAAGTCCGCCGACCGGCTCAGGTCGGCCCACTTCGCGGCCTCCTCGGCGCGCTCCCGGGAGGACTTCTCGGCGGTCGCAACCGCGCCGGCGCCGAGCAGCAGCCGCAGCGGGGGCTCCTCCATCGCCACCACGTCGACGATGATCTTCGCGGCACGAACGGGGTCGCCCGGCCAGGTCGCGGCGGTGGCCTGGCGCATCCGGTTCATCTCCCCCACCGTCTGCTCGTAGTCGGGCCCGACCTCGTGGCGGACCATGGACGTGGTGCTCCACTCTGTCCTGAAGGCGCCGGGCTCGATGATCAGGACCTTGATGCCGAGCGGCTTGACCTCGCCATTCAGCACCTCCGAGAAGCCCTCCACCGCGAACTTGGCCGTCTGGTACGCCCCCATGCCCGGGGAGCCGCCGACCCGCCCGCCGACCGAGGAGAACTGCACGATGTACCCGGAGCGCTGGGCGCGCAGTACCGGCAGCGCCGCCCTGGTCACGTTGACCACGCCGAACAGGTTCGCCTCGAGCTGCGCCCGGAAGTCGTCCTCGGTGATCTCCTCGATCGGCGCGCTGTTGGCGTAGCCGGCGTTGTTCACGACCACGTCGAGCCGGCCGAACTCATCGACCGCGGTCTGCACGGCGGCACGGGCGGCCGCCGCGTCGGTGACGTCCAGTGCGATCGCCCGCACCCGGTCGCCGTACCTGGTCACCAGCTCGTCGAGCTGCTCGGGGCGGCGCGCGGTGGCCACCAGGTTGTCCCCGCTGTCCAGCACGGCCTTGGCCAGCTCCCAGCCGAAGCCCCGCGAACTACCGGTGATCAGCCATGTCTTCGTCATCGTGTCTCTCCAGAGCGTCTCGTTGGTCGGGTGGCTAGTTGACCGAGCGGATCGTGCCGCCGTCGACGCGCAGCACCGCGCCGCTGACGTAGTCGGCGAGCGGGCTGGCGAGATAGACCACGGCGGCCGCGATGTCCTCGGGCCGACCGAGGCGGCCGGTGTCGTTGGGCACCAGGTCACGCACGGCGCCACGTTCGATCTCCGGCCAGCTGCCGCCCCAGCCATAGCTCGCCGCCGCGCCGGTGAGCAGCTCCCGCACGGCCGGCACGAGGATGGCACCGGGGGCCACCACGTTGGACGTCACACCGGTGCCGGCCAGCTCACGGGCCAGCGAGACCGCGAGGTTGTGCCGGGCGCCGAGCGTGGCGTTGTAGTCGGGACCGGCGGCGATCGGCTGGACGGCCAGCCCGCCGCCGATCTGGATCACCCGCCCCCAGCCCCGCTCGCGCATGCCCGGGACCAGGCGCTCGATCATCCGGACGCCGGACACCACATTCCGCTGGTACGTGTCGAGCCAGTCGGCGGCGGTCAGCTCCGTCCAGGACCGGTGCTCGTAGCTGCCGGCGTTGTTGACCAGGATGTCGATCCGACCGCCGGCCAGTGCGGCGGCGGCCACCGCGTCGGCGCCGGAGTCGGTGGCCAGGTCGCCGATCGCCACTGCTGCCCGGCCGCCCTTGGCCCGGATCGCGGCCGCGACGGCGTTCGCCCTGGTCCTCGTGCCGGCCGTGCACCACAACGTCAGCGCCCTCCTCGGCCAGCAGCGCGGCGGCGGCCTCCCCCAGGCCCGCGCTGGAACCGGTGACCAGGGCCCGCCGGCCCCGCAGCCTCATGTCCACCGCAACCTCTTCCGACCGTGATGTGGGGCATGTCCGACTCGTATCTACGACTGTAGACTTGCCTAGGGCAATCAGCAATCTACAGTGGTAGACATGACACGGAGCGAGCCGATCGAGCTCGAGCAGCCGCCGGCCAGGCGCCGGCGCAACGCGGCCGCCACGCGGGAGGCGATCCTGCGCTCTGGGCTGGTCGCGTTCACCAGGGCCGGGTACGACGGCGTCGGGGTACGGGAGATCGCGCAGGCGGCGGGGGTGACCGCGATGCTGGTGAACCGCTACTTCGGTTCCAAGGAGAAGCTGTTCGAAGAGGTCGTCGAGGTCACGTTCAGCGAGCGCACCCTGATCGCCGAGGACCTGCCGAGCCTGAGCCGGTTCGCCGCAGCCGCACTGGTCGCGGCCGAGCCGAGGTCGGTGGACGGCTTCCTGCTAATGGTGCGCTCGGTGGCCAACCCGAGGGCGACGGAGATCCTGCGCGCCGGCATCGAGAGGCACTTCCAACGCCACCTCGTCGCGCTGCTGCCCGGGGCGAACGCCGGCGAGCGGGCGGCCCTGTTCCTCGCCGTGCTGAGCGGCGTCCGGCTCATGCAGCAGGTGCTGAACAGCCCGGCGCTCGCCACGGCCGACGAGGCGGCGCTCACCGACCAGCTCGAGGCGATGTTCCGGCTCCTGATCGAGCCCCCGACCGAAGGGACCCAACCCTCGTGAACGACACCACCGCGCTGGTCACCGGCGCGAACAAGGGGCTCGGCAAGGAGGTGGCCCGCCAGCTCGGCCGGCTCGGCGCCACGGTGCTGCTCGGCAGCCGCGACCGCGCCCGGGGCGAGCAGGCCGCCGCCGAACTGGCCGCCGAAGGCCTCGCCGTGCACCCCGTCCAGCTCGACGTGACCGACGCGGCGAGTGTGCGGGACGCGGCCGATCAGGTCCGCGAGCGGCACGGCCGGCTCGACGTGCTGGTCAACAACGCCGGCATCCTGGTGGCGCCGCCGGCGCTGGAGACCACGGCCGACGATCTGCGTACCACCTACGAGACCAACGTGTTCGGCGTGGTCACGGTGACCAGGACGATGCTGCCGCTACTGGTGGACGCGCCGGCGCCGAGGATCGTGAACGTGTCCAGCACGACCGCGTCGCTGACCTACAACGCCGGCCCGGACGCCCGGTTCGGCGACACACCGAGCAACCTCGCCTACGCCTCGTCCAAGGCGGCCGTCACGATGCTCACCGTGCAGTACGCGAACGCCTTCCGGGGCAGCGCCGAGCACAGTCACATCAAGTGCAACGCGGCCACCCCGGGTCACATCGCGACCGATCTGAACGGGCACAGCGGCTCGCGCACCCCCGAGCAGGGTGCCCGGATCGTCGTCCATCTGGCCACCCTGCCCGAGGACGGGCCCAGCGGCGGCTTCTTCAACGACGAGGGCCAGCTGCCCTGGTAGCTCAGCCGCCGAGGATGCGCGCTCACCAGCCGCGCAGGTCCACCGCCCACCGCTCGAGCACCTGCTGGCCGTCCACCAGGTACATCGCCTCGTGCAACGCGACGGTGGGGTCGACGTGCGCCGGCAGCACGCGCACCCGGTCACCGACGCGCACCGAGCCGGGGGTGTCCGGGGCGAACGTGAGGTGCTCGTCGGAGCAGAACCAGACGGTGGCGCCCGCGACGGTGGGGTTGCCGTGGTCCATGCCGAGCGACTTCAGCCCGACGTCGGCCACCGCCCACCCGTCGGACACCGAGATCACCGTGCCGAGCACCGACAGCGCCTGCTCGAACGGCAGCCCGAGCGAGCCGTACGCGGTGTCCATCAGCGCGTACGAGCCGGCCTGGATCTCGGTGGCCCAGGTGTTGCGCGCGTAGGTACCGGTGCCGCCGGCGGAGACGAGCTCACCGCCGACTTCGGCGTGGGCCGCCAGCAGCAGCTTCATCGCGTCCTCGGTGAGCCGGGTCTGCTCGTCGGCGGGGGTGACCATCATCAGGTGGCCCTCGTAGCCCATCACGCCGCGCACCGCCAGACCGCGCGAGCGAGCGAGCCGGGCCAGCTCGCCGGCGCGGTCCGGCGCTACGCCACAGCGGGGCAGCCCGACGTTCACGTCGATGATCACCTCGCGCAGCCCGCCCGCGACCGCCGCCTCGACGGTGGGCACCGAGTCCACCGCGAGGGTCACCCGGGCGCCGTCGGCGACCAGCGCGCCCAGCCGGCGGGCGTCCAGCACCTCGTTGGCCAGCAGCAGGTCCGCGCCGAGACCGGCGGCCACCATGCCCTCGATCTCACGCACGGTGGCGCCGGTGAACCCGGTGTGCCCGGCGGCCCGCTGCCGGGCGGCCAGCGCGGTGCACTTGTGCGCCTTGATGTGCGGGCGCAGCCGGGCGCCGGGCAGCGCGGCGGTCATGGTGGCGAGGTTCGCCTCCAGCGCGGCGGACTCGACCACTAGCGCCGGCGTGGTCAGCTCGTCGACGGTCGGCATTCAGTCCCCCAGTACGCGGTCGAGGTAGTCGTTTCGGAACACCCCGGTCGGGTCCACCCGCTTGCGCACCGCGAGGAACTCGTCGAACCGGGGGTACCGGGTGCGCAGCGTAGCCGCGTCGAGGCAGTGCATCTTGCCCCAGTGCGGGCGGCCGTCCAGCGCACCCATCACCGCCTCGACCTCGTCGAAGTACCGCTGGAACGACTGACCTCGGAACATGTGCACCGCGAGGTACGCCGACTCCCGGCCGCTCGCGGTGGACAGCGGGATGTCGTCGGGAGCGGCGAACCGGACCTCGATCGGGAAGGACACCTTCATGCCGGGCAGCTCGGTGGCCCGCCGCACGCCGTTGATCGCCTCGCGCACCGCGTCCCGGGGCACGGCGTACTCCATCTCCACGAACCGGACCCGGCGCGGCGAGCAGAACACCCGGTGCGAGGCGTCGGAGTACTCCCGGTCCCCCATGAACCGGGCGGAGAGCTGGTTGATCCTGGGTATCGCGGCCGGCAGCGCCCGCCCCAGCTCGCAGGTCAGCCGGAAGGCGCCGTTGCCGATCACGTCGTCCTCGAGTATCGCCCTGCGCCGGCCCACCGGTTGGGGTCGTTGCCCCTCGGCGAGCCGGTTGTTGCGCTTGGTCAGCGTCTTGGTGGTGTGCGGGAACCAGTAGAACTCGAAGTGCTCGTTCTCGGCCACGAGCTCGTCCAGCTCGCCGAGCACCCGGCCCAGCGGCATCGGGCGCTCGGCGGCATGCAGCGCGAACGCCGGCTCGGTGGCCAGGGTGACCGTGCTGACCACCCCCAGCGCGCCGAGCCCCACCCGGGCGGCACTGAACAGCTCGGGGTCCCGGTCGGCGGAGCACTGCACCACCGAACCGTCGGCGAGCACCAGCTCCATGGCGCGCACCTGGGTGGCCAGGCCACCGAGGTGCCGGCCGGTGCCGTGGGTACCGGTGGCGAGCGCGCCGGCGACCGTCTGCCGGTCGATGTCGCCGAGGTTGCTCATGGCCAGGCCGACGCCCGCGAGCAGCTCGTTCAGGCGGTACAGCGGCATGCCGGCCTGCACGGTGACCAGGCCGGTCCCGGTGTCCAGCGCGCGCAGCCCGGCCAACCGCGCCATGCTCAGCTGGACGCCGGCGGTGAGGCCGATACCGGTGAAGGAGTGCCCGGAGCCGATCGGCTTGACCCGCTCACCGGCTCTGGCCGCCGAGCCGACCACCTCGGCGAGCTCGGCCGCGCTGGCCGGCGCCACCACCCGGCTCGGCGTGGCACTCTGGTTGCCCGCCCAGTTCCGCCACTGCCCCTTGCCCACCCTGCTCACGCACTCTCCTCGACGACGTTCGTGGTTGTTGTGCTGCTCGCGGCGTCCGGCAGCCTCGGCGGCCCGGCGGTGCCGTCGCGGAGCCGGCCGCGCAGCCCGAGCACGTACCAGACCCCGGCCAGCACGAGCCCTCCCACGGTGACCCAGACGGCGTCGCGGAACGCCGCCGGCAGGATCAGCGCGGCCAGCGCGGTGAGCAGCCAGATCACCG
>DATAYB010000066.1:0-16073 GCA_036272795.1 Pseudonocardia sp. | reverse complement strand
GCGGTGCTGATGGGCTCGATGATGGCCGACGCCGGCTGGCCGGTGTGGCTGGCGGTGCTTGCCGGGGTGGTACTCGCGGCGGGGATCGGCGCGGTGAACGGGCTGCTCGTGGTGTTCACCCGGATCAACGGCTTCGTGGTCACCCTCGCCACCATGACCGTGCTGATCGGCCTGCAGTACCGGGTGGTCGGCACGCGCACGATCGCCAACTACTCGCCGGGGCTCAAGGCGCTCGGGGCAGCGTCGGTGCTCTATATACCGGTGATCCTGCTGGTCGCCGTCGTGGTGGCGGTGGCGGTCGCGGTGTTCGCCCGCCGCTCGGTGCCCGGCCGGTGGCTGCTGGCCAGCGGCGGCAACCCGCTGGCCGCGCGCCTGTCCGGCATCTCCAACGACCGGATCCTGGTGCTCGCGCACACCCTGTCCGGGCTGATCATCGGCATCGCGGCGGTGGTCACCCTGGCCTCCGCGCCGGGCGTCAACTCCAGCATCGGCGGCGACTGGCTGCTGCCGAGCTTCGCCGCCCCGATCATCGGCGGGGTCGCGCTGACCGGCGGCTCGGTGGCTGTGCTCGGCACCGTGCTGGCCGCGTTCGTGGTGCGGCTGGTCGACGTGGCCAGGGCGCAGTTCTCGCTCGACCCGAGCTGGGTCAGCCTCGTCGTCGGCATCGTCGTACTGGGCACCGTGGTGCTCACCCAGCGGAGGAGCCGCCGTGGCTGAGTCGACGCTCGAGCCGCTGTTCGTCGCGGAGAACCTGGTCAAGACGTTCCCCGGCGTCCGCGCGCTGGACAACGCCACCCTGACGCTGCAGGCGGGCTCCGTGCATGCGCTGCTCGGGGAGAACGGCGCCGGCAAGTCCACCCTGATCAAGATCCTGACCGGGGTGCACCGGGCGGACTCGGGACGGATGGTGCTCGGCGGCAGCGAGATCTCGCCGTCCTCGCCGCGCGACGCGGCCAGGGCCGGCATCGGGGTGGTGCACCAGGAGCGCAACCTGGTGCCCGCGTTCAGCATCGGCGAGAACATCGTGCTGCAGGGCATCCCCGCCCGCCGCGGCCTGGTCGACAGGGCCGCGATCCGTGCCGAGGCCCGCCGCTGCCTCGAGCAGCTGGACCTCGACCTGGACCCGGAGACGCCGACCACCGGCCTCTCCGTGGCGCAGCTGCAGCTGGTCGAGGTGGCGAAGGCGCTGCACACCAACAGCCGCGTGCTGCTGCTCGACGAGCCGACGACGGCCAGCACCCCCAGCGAGGTCGACCGGCTGTTCACCGTGGTGCGCCGGCTGCGTGACGCCGGCACCGCCGTGGTCTTCGTCAGCCACAAGCTGGAGGAGGTCTTCGAGCTCTGCGACACGGTCACGGTGCTGCGCGACGGCGCGTCGGTGCTGGAGGCCGCGCCGCTGGCCGGCACGAACCGGGACGAGCTGGTGGACCGGATGGTCGGCCGCTCGCACCTGGCCGAGGCGCTGCCGAAACGGCCGGCCCCGACGGCCGAGCCCGTGCTGGAGCTCGCCGGCGTGAGCACCGACGCAGGCCACCGCGACGTCAGCCTCGCCGTCCGGCCGGGGGAGATCGTCGGCCTGTACGGGCTGGTCGGCGCCGGGCGCAGCGAGCTGGCCAAGGCGCTGCTCGGGCTGTCGAAGGTCACGGCGGGTGAGGTCCGGGTGCGCGGGCGCGCTGTGCGGATCAAGGACGTGCGGGATGCGCTGCGCACGCACCGGATCGGCTACGTGCCGGAGGACCGCAAGGCGGAGGGGCTGTTCCTGGACCAGCCGGTCACCCGCAACATCGCGGTCACGGTGTGGAACCGGATCGGCGCGCGGTTCACCGGGGTGTCCGGCCGCCGCGAGGAGGAGCTCACCGCCACCTACGTGGACCGCCTCGGCATCCGGTTGGCGTCGGCGGAGCAGCTGGTCGGCGAGCTGTCCGGCGGCAACCAGCAGAAGGTCAGCCTCGCCAAGTGGCTGGCCGCGCGCACCGAGATCCTGATCATCGACGAGCCCACGGTCGGCATCGACGTGCGCACCAAGGCCACGTTCCACGAGCTGATCGGTGAGCTCGCGGTGGCCGGCCTCGCCGTCCTGCTGATCACCAGCGACCTGCCGGAGATGATCACACTGGCCGACCGGGTCGTCGTGATGCGGGACTTCCAGGTACGTGGCGAGGTGCCCAACGACGCGCACGACTACGACCCGACCAGCCGGGCCGTCATGTCCCTGATCCACGCGTGAGGCCGGGCCGGTGTCAGCCAGTACGCGAACGCGCAGGTCAGCGGATGTGGGGTCAGCCGGTGTGGGGTCAGCCGGTGTGGGGTCAGTCGGTGTGGAAGACCTCTTCCAGCGGCGCCCACCACTGGCCCTCCTCGGCGCTCGGCACGGCCTGCTGGCAGGGGTCGGTGAGCTTCCACCACTGCTGGGTGCGCTGGTCGGCGGCCATCGCGGTCAGGTCGGCGTCGAGGTCCGTGCCGGTGTACTCGAAGTAGGCGAACAGCAGCCCGTCACGCAGGAAGATCGTGTAGTTGCGGATGTTGCTGCGCGCGATCTGCGCCAGTACGTCCGGCCACACCGCGGCGTGCAGCTCGCGGTAGGTCGCCTCGTGCTCGGGGCGCAGCCGGATGACGGATCCGTAGCGGCGGGATGGCATGTGCACAGCCTGCCCGATACCCGCTGCTCAGCGCACGTGTGGCCGCAGCCGGTCGCGGGCCGCCTCGAGGTGCTCGCGCATCGCCGAGGTCGCCGCCGCGGGGTCGCCCGCGCTGATCGCGTCGACCACCTTGGCGTGCTCGGAGTGCACGCCCGCGCCGGTGCCGCTGGTGTAGAACAGCCGGAAGATGTGCAGGTGGCAGTGCGTGTCGGCCAGTGCGGCGCGCGCCGTCCGGTTGCCGGCGAGCCTCATCACCAGGTCGTGGAACCGCGCATCGTGGCTGGCCAGCGGCTTGTAGTCGGCGTAGCCACCACCCGGCGGTGGCTGCACCGCGCAGGTGGCCAGCTCGGTGGCCAGCTCCGCCCGGGACTCCTCGTCGACCAGCCGCGCGGCGTGCCCGGCTGCCCACGGCTCCAGGTGCAGCCGGAACTCGTAGAGGTCCTCGAACGCCGTGCGCGACAGCAGCGGCGCGGACGTGTAGCCGCGCAGCGGTTCCTTCACGACCAGCCGCTCCGACTCCAGCCGGGCCAGCGCCTCCCGGATCGGGGTCTGCGACACGGCGAGGTCGCGCGCCAGCCCGTCCATGTTCAGCTTCGCGCCCGGCGTGACCGCGTCGTCCATGATCAACGCTTTGACCGCGTCGTAGACGCTGTCGGTGAGGATCTGGCGGGGCGCCGGCCCGACGAGTCCCCGCTCGCCGTCTGGCTCCATGCGTCCCCCAACTCTGTCCGGTCAGCGAGCGTAACGCAGCGACCAGGAGGTTTTCACCGATGACCCCGCGCGTGGACGCCCACCATCACCTCTGGGACCTGGCCGTGCGCGACCAGCCGTGGACCGGGGGACTGCCCACCCTGCGCCGCTCGTTCGCGCTCGACGAGCTGGAGCCCGAGCTGCGCCGCGAGGGCATCGGCGCCACCGTGCTCGTGCAGACCGTCGACGTGCCGGAGGAGTCACCGGAGCTGCTCGCGCTGGCCGCCGCGAGCCCGGTGGTGGCCGGCGTCGTCGGCTGGGCGGACCTGACCGCGGCCGACGTGGCCGACCGGGTCGCCGCGCTACTGGCCGAACCCGGTGGCAAGGCGCTGGTCGGCGTCCGGCACGGCGTGCAGAGCGAGCCGGACCCCCGCTGGCTCTGCCGGGCAGACGTGCGCCGGGGGCTGGCCGCCGTCGAGGCCGCCGGGCTGGTCTACGACCTGCTCGTGGTGCCCGCGCAGCTGCCCGCCGCCCTGGACACCGTGCGCGCGCTGCCCGGGCTGCGCTTCGTGCTCGACCACGCCGGCAAGCCGGACATCGCGCGCGGTACCGAGGCCGACCGCGCGCGCTGGGCGGCCGACATCCGCGCGCTTGGCGCCGAGGACAACGTGGTGGTGAAGCTGTCCGGGCTGGTCACCGAGGCCGACCACACCGCGTGGACGCCCTTGGACATCCGGCCCTACGCCGAGCAGGTGCTCGCCGCGTTCGGCCCCGACCGCACGATGTACGGCTCCGACTGGCCGGTCTGCCTGCTCGCCGCCGACTACGGGCGGGTCGCCGCGCTGGCGAGAGAGCTGATCGGGGCGCTGTCCCCGGCCGAGCGGGACGCGGTGCTCGGCGCCACGGCGGCCCGCTGGTACCGCCTGGACCTCCCATGACCATGCCGGACCTTGGCGGCGAGCGCCTCGTGCCGCCGAGGGTGATCCTGACCGACGGCGTGTACGAGACGGTCAAGACGTTGATCATGAACGGCCGGATCCCACCGTCCTCGCGGGTCAACATGGACCAGCTGGCCCGCGCACTGCAGGTCTCCGCGACGCCGCTGCGGGAGGCGCTGGCCCGGCTGGAGTCGGAGGGGCTGGTCAGCAAGGAACCGCTGCGGGGCTACTCGACGACACCACTGCTCTCGCGCGCCGAGTTCGAGGACCTCTACGAGCTGCGGTTACTGGTCGAGCCCGCGCTGGCCGCCGCCGCTGCCGGCAAGGTCGACGCCGCCGACCGGCGCGAGCTGGCCGAGGAGATGGCGCGCTGCCCGGACGCGCCGGCCGAGCGCGGCGACTACCGCACGTACCGGGAGCTCTACGAGCACGACGTCCGGTGGCACGACCTGGTCGCCCGGATCGCCGGCAACGAGGTCGCCAGGCAGGCGCTGCGCCGGCTGCACTCGCACCTGCACGCCTTCCGGCTGCACGGCGGCAACCGCAGCGGCGACCGCACCCGCGCGGAGCACGCCCAGGTCGTCGACGCCCTGCTGCGCGGTGACCAGCACGCCGCCGCCGCCGCGATGCGCGCGCATCTGAGCACCGCCCGTCACCGCACCCCGGGTTTCACGGACTGAGGCCTCTGCCCGGTACGTACCTGGTTACCTGGGTGCCGACGCGTTCCGCAGCTCGCGCGGTGAGCAGCCGAACCGCGCCTTGAACGCCCTGCTGAAGTGCGACGCGTCCACGAAGCCCCAGGAGAACGCCAGGTCGGTGAGGGTGCGAGCGCGCAGCGCGGGGTTGCACAGGTCGGCGCGTACGCCGTCCAGGCGCTGCGCCCAGATCCACTCCGAGATCGTGTACGGCTCGTCGGCGAATGCCCGGTGCAGCGTGCTCACCGAGGTGTGCAGGGCGGCGGCCAGGGTGGCCACGGTCAGCCCAGGGTCGTGCAGCCGCGCCCTCGCGCACGCTTTGACCTGCTCGCGGCGGGCCGCCTGCTCGGGCTCCGGGGGCGGCGTGGCGGCGTGGCGGCGTCGAGCGTGCTCAGGCCGGCCATCACGATGTGCTCGACGCTCTGCGCCACGGCGGCCGCCGACGCGGGTTCGAGCTCGTCCAGCGTCTCGCCGAGTGTGCGGATCATCTGGATGGTCAGGTGGCCGGCGCCCCGCGAGCCCCGGACCGGCCGCGCGGTGAGCGTCTCGGTGCGCCTCGGGGCGGCGTGCAGCGTGGGGCGGGGGAGCATGAGCACGTACTGCTGGAAGTCGGCGGCGAACTCCAGCTCGTAGGGCCGGGTGCTGTCGTAGAGCGCGAAGTCGCCCGGCTGCAGCACCGCCTCCCGGCCGTCCTGGCGAACCGCGCCGACCCCGGCGATCTGGATGCTGACCAGGAAGTAGTCCTCGGCGGCCCGGGCGATCAGGGAGGGGGTGCGCCGGACCCGCTGCGCGCTCGCCGTCACCCTCGACAGCTCCAGGGTGGCGAGCGTGTTGATCCGGATCTCGCCCTCGATGCCCCCGGCCGACGGCACCTGGCAGTCCAGCTGGACATAGGCGTCGCAGACCGCATCCGTCCAGTAGGCGAGACGGTCGCGCGCGTCGACCTGGGCCGTGCTGAGCACCCGCGCCATAGCCAGACCGTAATGACGCGGTGCCGGGCGGGCAAGCACGTCTGCGCCGCGGAGTCGGATCAGGACGCACCGCGGAGTCGGACGAGGACCTACCGCGGAGTCCCCAGCAGGGCTGCACCGCAGAGTCAACGAAGCCGCCACGCTCAGACCAGCGGCGACGGGGGCCGCTCGGCGACGCTGACCAGGAACCCCCTTGTGGAAGGAACCGCCATGCCCGTCGACCACCCCCGCTTCCGGGCCGCCGCGATCCAGGCCGCGCCCGCCTTTCTCGACCTGGACGCCGGGATCGACAAGACCATCGCGCTGATCGCCGAGGCGGCCGGCAACGGCGCCGCGCTGGTGGCCTTCCCAGAAACCTGGCTACCTGGTTACCCGTGGTTCATCTGGCTGGACTCACCGGCCTGGGGCATGGGTTTCGTGCAGCGCTACCACGACAACTCGCTGGCCTACGGCACCCCGGAGGCCGACCGGCTGGCCGCCGCCGCCCGCGAGCACGGCGTGACGGTCGCGCTCGGCCTCTCCGAGCGCAGCGGTGGCAGTCTGTACATCGCGCAGTGGATCATCGGGCCCGACGGCCGGACCATCGCGCGGCGCCGCAAGCTCAAGCCGACGCACGTCGAGCGGACCGTGTTCGGAGAGGGCGACGGCAGCGACCTCACGGTCTACCCGACCCCGCTCGGCAGGCTGGGCGGCCTGTGCTGCTGGGAGCACCTGCAGCCGCTGTCGAAGTACGCGATGTACGCCCAGGACGAGCAGGTGCACGTCGCCGCCTGGCCCAGCTTCTCGCTCTACCGGGGCGGGGCGTACGCGCTCGGCGCCGAGGTGAACACGGCGGCCAGCCAGATCTACGCGGTGGAGGGCAGCTGCTTCGTGGTGGCCCCGTGCGCGACCGTGTCGCACGCGATGGTCGAGCAGCTGTGTACCGACGACACCAAGCGCGCGCTGCTGCTGCCCGGTGGCGGCTACGCCAGGATCTACGCGCCGGACGGCCAGCTGCTGAGCGAGCCGCTGCCGGAGGACGCCGAGGGCATCGTGTACGCCGACCTGGACCTCGGGCTGATCTCGCTGGCCAAGGCGGCCGCCGACCCCGCCGGCCACTACGCAAGGCCGGACGTCACGCGGCTGCTGCTGAACAAGACGCCGGGGGACCGGGTGGTGCCGTTCAGCGCACCCGGCGTCGAGCTCGGGGGGCGGTCGGCCACGGTGTCGGCTGCGCCGACCGATCCGCACCCGGAAAGCCCGCGTCCGGAAGGTCCACGCCCGGAAAGCCTGCGCACGGAGGGCACGCGATCGGACAGCGCCCATTCGGCGGGTGCACTCGAGGTCGCCACGATCTGACCCGATCGTCGCTCGGTCGGTTTTGCCAGGTCGCTATCAGGATTACCCACGGCATTTCCTCAGGTGCGCCAATTACCCTTTCGGGTAATTGAGGCGAGCCGGCCGTCGTGTCGCGCGACACGACGTCGCGCACACGACTCGTCCGGTGCCGGATGGGAGCAGTGTTGGCGACGAGTGGCGTCGATCGGAACGGTCCGCGGACTGCGGGGGAACCACGCTGGATACGCGGGCTGCTCCTGGTCGGCACGGCGATGTGCGGGGTGCTCAGCGCGGCATTCGTGGTGCAGCTGTGGCGGATGGACGCCATTTCCGGTGGCCGGCACGGCCCTTCGCTCTATCCGGGTGAACAGTCGGTGTGGCTGCACGTGCTGGTCAACCATGTGACCGTCAGCGGGTTCTCCCGCGCGGCGGACACGCTGGCGCCGTTGGCCCTGCTCGGGCTGGCCGCGTGGCTGTCGCTGCGGTGGCGGCGGTGGGCGCCGCTGGTCAGTGCGAGCGTCGCGATGACGCTGGTCGTGGTTGTGTTGGTGGCCGGGAAAGGCCTGCTCGGACGGCTGATCGGGGCCAGTGCGCTGACCTGGAGCCCCACTGTGGTTTCCGGGCCGGCGACCGCGGTGGTGGTCGTGGGCGGGATGGCGGCCTGGCTGTTGCGCGGCTACCTGGGGGAGTCGGCCGGCCGTGCCCTGTGGGGGTTGGCGGCGGCGGTCGCGCTGGCCGTCGGGGTGGCCCAGCTCTACCTGGGCCATCGGCTGGACGCGGTCTTTCTGAGCTGGCTGTGCGGGCTGATGATTCTCGGCACGGTGCTCGTGGTGAGCAACCGACCCGGCGTGCAACAGCGATCGTTGCCGCGCTGACGCGCGGTCAGCTCGCGCGGTGCGACCGGGGTGCAGGGAGCGGGGAATGTCCGGCGCCGAGGTTCTCCGCCTCGGTGGCGATCCAATAGAGCTCGCACGGCCAGCGGGTTTCTTCGCGGCAGTCGCGGCAGTGGCCCGTCGAGTCCGGCACGTGTTCGGACTGAACGCGCTGACGCAGATCGGGCATCTTGGCGAGCATGGTGGCCATCAGCATTGGGGAACCCGTTCCTTCCGGTTGAGGATGTGAACCGTGGTGCTTTTGGTGTTCAACACCTCATTGGGGATGGAGTGACGGTTTCAACCTGAAAATGTGTCGGAGAGTCGATGAACGGTCCCCATCGACAGGCGAGCGGTCAGCTGATCTTACCTACAGGGGTGATCACCGATTACCCTCCGCGACATTCACGCCTACGTTACGTGGCGATCAAGAACCGACCTGCAACCCACCGCGAGTCGCTGGATTTTGCTCACCGAGTCGCTGGATTCCGCGGCTGCGCTTCGGCCGGTGACCCTCCGGCACGCCTCGAAACCAGCCTCGCTGTACAGCGCTGTGACTGGTTGAGGGGTCGGCGCTAGGGCTGGCGAACGGGCCGGCTCAGCCGGTGGTCTGCAGGTAGCGCCGGAACTGGGCGATCGCGGCCCGGATCGGCACGAGCTCGGCACTGGTGGCGCCGCCGCGGCTCAGCTCGGCGCAGTAGGCGTCCTCGGTGTGGTCCGCGCCCTGCTCGCGCCGCAGGTGCTGCCAGCGCAGAAACCGCTCGACGGTGTTCGGGCAGTGGCGGCGCCCGAGCAGGGGCGCGCGCTGGCGGGCGAGCCAGACGATGAAGCCCGCGATCATTGCGTGCGGGGCCACCGATCCGGCGACTTCAGTCATGCCCACCCCAGCTGGCCGATCTCACCCAATGAGCGCCCTGGGTCGCCGCCGGTGCGCCGCGCGCCGTCCGTACCGGGCCTCTCGGCCAGGTTAGCCGTCGAACTGTTCCGAAGTGGTCGGGTTCACACGGGTGGGCGTCGGGCGGTCCAATGGGCGGGACGGACGAGTGCGGGCGGCAGTCCGGTGGCACGGTCGCCCAGTGCTCCGTTGACCTGGAACTGGGTCAGGAACAGGCTTTCGGTGAGGTCGGCGCCCCGCAGGTCCGCCCCGCGCAGGTCGGCCCCGATGAGGTCGGCGCCGCGCAGGTCAGCTCGGCGCAGGTCGGCTCCGATGAGGTACGTGCCGCGCAGGTTGGCCCCGCGCAGGTCGGCGCCGCGCAGCTTCCTGCCGATCAGGTCGGCGCCACTCCGGTCGAGTCGCTTGCCGCCCACGCCGGCGCGGACGAGCTCGCTCACCCGCCGCAGCAGCGGGGCGACCTCGTCGCGGTGCGTGGCGACATCCAGCTGCAGTAGTCGGTCGGGGCCCTCGGCGGTGAGTCGCTCGGTCTCTCCCAGTACCCGGCGCAGCTCGGTGTGCAGCTCGCTGGCACGCGGCAGCGTGAGTGCCTCCGTGAGGTACCAGCGCAGCTCGTGCAGCTGCCGCAGGACCGCGAACGCACCGAACATCGGGCCGGCGATGGCCGGCTCGGTGCGCCAGTCCCGGCCTGTGAAGGTGACCTGGGTCGTGTGCTGGCCGGCGCCGAAACAGTCGAACACCGTGCAGCCGGCGAAGCCCCGGTCACGCAGGTCGGCGTGGATGCCGCAGCGGAAGTCCGTGAGCAGGTTGGTACAGGGCTGACCGGCGGGTTTGTCCACCGCGAAGTCGGCGGAGGAGGCAAATGCGGGTGCCACGCAGCACAATCCGACGCAGCGCCCGCAGTCGGCGCGCAGGTCACCCCACGGGTCGGCTGGGTTGTTGAGGGGGTTGCTGGCGGGGTCGTCCCGGCGGGTTGCCGCCAGCTCGATGTCCTCCGCCACCGCGCGTGCTCTCCCCACTCCGTAGAGCACCGGCATCCTGTAGAGCAGCGTCGCCAGCGCGCCCGTCCGCCCAGTCTAGGCCGGTGTCGAGCAGTCCAGCGTTCGCTCTCCACTTCGCATACCTTGCTGCCACTTCGCACGCCGTGCCATCACTTCGCATACTCCGCACACCGTGCGAAGTGACAGCGCGGTATGCGAAGTGCGTCTGGACGGCGGCCGGCTCTGCTCCGCGATCGGCTTACTCGTGCGGCTGCAGCGCGCGGCCGTCCCCGGTGAACCCGGCCAGGCCCGCGAGTCCCGGCGCCCCGGCGAGCGCGGCCAGGGTGGTGAGGTAGTCCGCCCAGACCTGCTCCGACTCGGGCGGCCGGACCCCAGCGCGCAGCGCCGCCAGCCGCCCCGGCCGGTAGAGCTCGCGCAGCGCGCGCTCCAGGTCGGCGACGTCGCCGGGCGCACAGAGCAGCCCGTCCACCCCGTCGGACACGACGTCCGGGAAGTTGCCCACCCGCGTCACCACGGTGGGCAGCCCGTGCGAGTGCGCGAGCGCGACGAGCTGTGACGCCGTCGCGGTGCGATAGGGCAGCACCAGTGCGTCGACCTCGGCGAACAGTCGCGGGATCTGCTCGGCCGGCAGGTACTCGGGATGCAGCTCGACCCGGTCCGCCAGGCTCAGCTCGCTGATCAGGGCGCGCAGCCGGGCCACGTCCTGGTGGATCTCTCCGACGATGCTCAGCCCCACACCGTCGAGCCGGGCCAGCGCGCGGAGCAGGATGTCGACGCCCTTGTAGTGCCGGATCTTGCCGAAGAACAGCAGCCGCCGCACCACTGTGTCGCCGCCCACGCCCGGCTGCCGGTCGCCGGCGCCGCCTGGCCTCCGGCCGCCGTCCGGGTCGCCGGTGGGCAGGTGCGGTGGCAGCGCGGACACGGCGACGGGCCGGTCGGTCAGCTCCGCGAGAGCCGCGCGCTCGGCCGGCGTGTGCACCAGGACGGCGCGCACCGAGCGCATCAGCAGGGCCGTCAGGGTGCGGTCGCCGGGGCGGGCCTCGTGCGGCACGGCGTTCGCGCAGATCGCCACCACGTGCGCGCGGCGGCGGGCCAGCCGGGCGATCGCGGCCAGCGCCGGCGCCTGGACCGTCGTGTAGTAGGTCAGCACCACGAGCTCGGACTCCGCCGCCGCCCGTCGCCCGGCCCGCCACCAGTGCACCGGGTTACGCCAGGACAGCGGCTCCGGTTCAGTCGGGTAGATGCCCGACTCCGGTGCCGTGAGCGGGAACCGCTGCGCCGGCAGCAGCCGGGCCGGCCCCTGCTCGGACCAGGTACGCAGCCGCACGTCGTGGCCGAGTGCCGCGAGCCGGTGCGCCAGGTCGGTGACCAGCAGGGGGATGCCACCGCGCCAGGGGTAGGCCGGCCCGATCAGCGTGACGCGCACCCGACCCAGCTTACGGCGGCCGAGCTCACCGGGTCGCCGGCTCGACCCCGCTCAGGCCGGCATGAGGTGGGCGAGCGGGCGAACCAGCCGCCCGCGCTCGACGGGCGTGCACTCCGGCGGGAACTCCTGCACGAGCTCGGCGCCGAGATCGTCCAGGCCGTCGAGGAACCGGGGGAGCAGGTCCATGGCGCCGGTCGGCAGGTCGTGGATGACGACCAGGCTCCAGTCACGGCCGGCCACGTCGGCCAGCGCGCGCTCGACCCAGCCGCCCGGGTCGTCCCAGTCGTGCGGCACGCAGTTCCACAGCACGCAGGTGTAGGAGTGTTGCCGCAGGTAGTCGAGGCCGGCGTGGCTGATCAGCCGCCGGTCGAGGATGCCGCCGCGCCCGTAGGGCCGGAAGAGGCGCGCCGGGTGGGCGAGCGCACCGAGCTCCGCTTGCGCCGCGCCGATCTCGTGCTCGGGGGCCAGCGGGTCGTCGGTGTCCGCGAGCTGCACTGAGTGGGTCATCGTGTGGTTGCCGACCCAGTGCCCGGCCTCCGAGGCGCGCTGCGAGAGGGCACGGTGCTCCCGCAGCTTCTGGCCGATCACGAAGAACGTCGAGCGCACGCCGTACCGCTCGAGCACGTCGAGCACGTCCTCCGTCACACCTGGGGTGGGGCCGTTGTCGAACGTGAGCGTGACCTTCACGGCCTGCGCCGGTTCGTCGGCCGGCCGGGGCATGCGGGCTGGGCGGGCATGACCCCAGCGTAGGACTCGCGGGCCGACAAACTGAGTTGGCGTTCGCGACTCAGCATCCCCCGGCTGAGCCGCACGGTGCCGCCCCGCTGAGGTGGGCAATACTGGGGAGGATCTCAGTGACCCCGTTCGGTGCGCGGGCCGGTCAGGGCCTTCGGTAACCGGTCGACAGGGCAGGAGGAACAATTGGCACAGATCATCGCCGAGGTCTCGCGGACGTTCAACGAGTATCTGCTCCTGCCGAACCGGACCCGGACCGACTGCTCCGCCGAGACCGTCGACCTGCGCACGCCCCTGGTGCGGCACATCGCGGGGGAGCAGCCGGCGATCGAGCTGCGCGCCCCGTTCACCTCCGCGATCATGCAGGCGGTCAGCTCGCCGGAGCTCGCGGTGTCGCTCGCCCGCAACGGTGGCCTGAGCTTCCTGCACCACAACCAGCCGATCGACGACCAGGCTGCCGCGGTCCGCCAGGTGAAGAAGTTCAAGGCCGGCTTCATCACCAGTGACACGAACGTCCGCCCCGACGACAGCCTGCGCCACCTGGTCGAGGTCATGCGCCGCACCGGTCACAGCACCGCCGCGGTCACCGACGACGGGACGCCCACCGGTCGTTTGCTCGGCCTGGTGACCTCGCGCGACTTCCACCCGCAGCGCCACGACCTCGACGGACCGGTCAGCAGCCGGATGGCCGCCGTCGTCGCGGACCTGCCGCACGCCGGCCCCGAGACCACGCTCACCGAGGCCAACGCGCAGCTGTGGGACCGGCGGCTGGACTGCCTCCCCGTGCTGGACGGCCAGGGCCGCCTGCAGTACCTGGTGTTCCGGTCCGACTACACCGACAACAAGCGCTTCCCCCACCAGGCCGTGGACGCCGACAAGCGCCTGCTGGTGGGCGCCGGCGTCAACACGCACGACTACCGCGAGCGGATCCCCGCCCTGATCGAGGCGGGTGCGGACGCCCTGTGCTTCGACTCCTCCGACGGCTACAGCGACTGGCAGGCGCAGGCCCTGACCTGGGTGAAGAAGCACCATCCCGAGATCCCGATCGGCGGCGGCAACGTGGTCGACGGCGAGGCGTTCACGTTCCTCGCCGAGGCTGGGGCCGACTTCGTCAAGGTCGGCGTCGGCGGCGGCTCCATCTGCATCACCCGTGACCAGAAGGGCATCGGCCGGGGTCAGGCCAGTGCCGTGCTGGACGTCGCGGGAGCGCGGGACGCCTTCCGGGAGCGCACCGGTGAGTACGTGCCGATCTGCTCCGACGGCGGCCTGGTGCACGACTACCACATCGCGCTGGCGCTGGCGATGGGCGCGGACTTCGTCATGATGGGCCGCTACTTCGCGCGCTTCGACCAGGCGCCCGGCGCGAAGCTGCCCACCCGGGACGGTTTCGTCAAGGAGTACTGGGGCGAGGGCTCCAACCGCGCCCGGAACTGGCAGCGCTACGGCCAGGGCGGCGGCGAGGGACTGATCTTCGAAGAGGGCGTCGACGGGTACGTACCCTACGCAGGAGACCTCAACGAGGGCCTCGCCCTGACCATCGCGAAGATCAAGGCGACGATGGTGTCGTGCGGCTCGAGGACGCTGCCGGAGTTCCAGTCCTCCGCGAGGCTCACGCTGGTCTCCGAGCAGAGCTTCCAGGAGAGCCACGCCACCGTCGTCCTGCGCGACACCCCGGCAACAGCCACCTGAGAACCGCGGGTGGCAAGTGGGGTGAGCTCGACGGATGGGCTGTCGCGCCGCACCGGCGGGCCGCCGCTGAGCCGGGACGCGGTACTGGCGGCCGCGCTGGAGGTCGGCGATGCCGGGGGCCTCGAGTCGGTCAGCATGCGGACCCTCGCCGGTCGCTTCGCGTGCACTCCGCGTGCGCTCTACCGCTACATCGGGGACAAGGACTCGATGCTGGAGGCGGTGGTCGGTCAGCAGGTGTCCGCCCTGCCGACCATCCCGCCCGATGAGCCGTGGCAGCCCGCGATGGAGCGGTTCTTCGTGGCGTTCCACGACCTCCTGCTCGCCCATCCGCTGGTCGCCCAGGTGATGGCGCGCCGGCCGATCGCGGGCCCCGAGGTCATGCGGCATGCCGAGCGGGCGTTGACCGTGCTCGTGGCCGCCGGCATGAGCGACGAACTGGCTGTCGAGGCATTCGTGGCGCTGGCCTACTACACGCTCGGCGCGTCCACCGGCGGCACCGGCCAGGTGCTGCACGACGAGTGGAGATCGCGCGGCGACCAGATCGAGCCGGCGGAGTTCCCCACCCTGGCGCGGCTCGGCAGGCACCTGGCCGAGGCCCTCGGTGAGGAGAGGTTCCGGCGCGGGCTGGGCGCGCTGATCGAGACGTTCGAGCGCCGGATGGCCGGTCGGCAGCGCCCTTGACGACATAGTACACGCTGTGTACTTTTTGGGCGTCCCTCTCCGAAGCGGGAGCCCGCCATGCCGCCGACGCCGTCCTACGGAATCTCCGACACCGTCCAGTACACCGCGATCGCGATCTGTGCCGTGCTCGCGCTGGCCTCGTTGGTCTACTGCGTGGTCGTGGCCGGCCGCCGGCGTTCGATGCTCCCGCTCTACCTCTTCGCGGCCGGCGCGCTGACGGTCTTCTTCGAGCCGTACCCGGACGTGCTGGGCCTGGCGGTGTTCCCCCAGCAAGGCCAGGTGCACTGGATCAGCGGCCTCGGCAGGGACATCCCGCTGTACATCGGCCTCACCTACATGTTCTATTGGGCGCCGGCCTGGCTGCTCATGGTTGACCAGCTGCGGCGCGGTGTCTCGACCCGCCGGTACTGGGCGCTCTGCGGCGTCATGGTGGCGGCCACGTGCGCCATCGAGCTCATCCCGCTGCATTTCAGGATGTGGGAGTACTACGGCTCCCAGCCGCTGAGGCTCGGCGGCTTCCCGCTGTGGTGGGGGTTCATCAACGGGCACAGCTTCATCGCGAGCTCGGTCGTGCTGGTACTGCTGCTACGCGTGCTCCCGGCCAACCGGCGGTTCCTGCTGGTGGTCCTGATGCCCGCGGTGGTGCTCGCCGTCCACACGGGTGGCGCCATGGCCGGCTACTCCACGGTGGCCAGCACGGCCAACCCGGTGATCACCTGGCTGGGCACCCTCGGCGCGATGGCGTTCTGCACGCTGCTGTGCTGGGTGTACTCGCTGGTGGTGTGCCAGCCCGGCGCTGCTCCCGCATCCGAAGGTCGGGACGCCCCTCCGATCCCGGCGGCCACCGGGGACCGCGTGCTGCAATAGAGCCATGCCTCTCGACGAGCTCCGTGCACTTCTGGAGCGACATGTGCGCCGCGGTGTCGCCACCGCCATCGACGGCGTCCGGGTGTGCAGCTTCGACCAGGGCGTTCCGCAGGAGCCCGCGATGTCCGGCACGGTGCTGGCGGTCATCGCCCAGGGCCGCAAGCGCCTCGCGCTGGGCGACAACGTCTACGAGTACGGCGCCGGCCAGTACCTGATCTCCTCGATCGACCTGCCGTTGACCGGACATTTTCTCGAGGCTGAGCCGGACGGACCAGGGCTCGGTATCGGGATGACCCTCGACCCGGCGCTCATCGCGGAGCTGTTGCAGCAGGCCGGGCCGGGAGAGCTGCCGAGCTCGGCCGCCACCGCGCGGCCGGGGATCGCGGTCAGCGACGCGTCGGGCGAGCTGCTCGACGCGCTGGTGCGGCTGGTCCGCCTGCTCGACCGGCCGAGGGACCGGAAGGCGCTGGTGCCGCTGGTCAAGCGCGAGATCCTCTGGCGGTTGATGACGGGGGAGCAGGGGGACACGGTCCGGCAGCTCGGCCTGCCGGACAGCGGCCTGAGCCACATCGCGCACGCCGTGCGGTGGATCCGGGCGAACTACACGCGGCCGTTCCGGGTCGAGGAGCTGGCGCACCTCTCGGGCATGAGCGTCTCCGC
>DATAYB010000065.1:0-8513 GCA_036272795.1 Pseudonocardia sp. | reverse complement strand
CGGCTGGCCGACGAGCACGACTACGACGGCTGGGAGGCGCTGTGGACCGACGACGCGATCTACTGGATCCCCGGCGGTGGCAGCTCGGCCGAGGACCCCGACACGCAGATGTCCATCGTGTACGACAACCGGTCCCGGATCGGCCTGCGGGTGGCGCAGCTCAAGAGCGGCAAGCGGCACTCGCAGACGCCGCCGTCCAGCGTCCGCCGGATGATCAGCAACGTCGAGCTGATGGGGCGGGACGGCGCGGACCAACTGGTCGGCGCGAACTTCCTGGCCGTGGAGTCGCGCGACCGGGGCACCACGATCTGGGCGGGCCGGGCCGAGTACCGGTTGCGCGTGGTCGACGGCGAGCCGAGGCTGGCCGAGAAGAAGGTCATCCTGGTGGACCGGGACCGCGCGCTGTTCACGCTGTCCTTCCTGATCTGAGCTGGACGCGAGCTGACCCGGACCCCGATCCGAGATGGACCTGATCTGAGATGGGTACCCGACCTGACACCCCGATCGGCACGGTGGCCAGCGAGTTCGCCGCCGTGGCCGTGAGCATCGACCACCACGGCAACGGTCCGAGGCTGCGGATCGAGGACCTCACCGGCGGCCGCGTCGCCTTCCTGGACGCGCTGCAGCTGGAGACCCTGGCGTGGTTGCCCGCCGAGCAGCTGACCGCGCTGCTCGACCCGTCGGCCAACCGCTGGCGCGACACCCCACCGGGTGCCGGGCCCGACGCCCCACCGGGTGCCGGGCGCGGCGTCACACCTGGCGCACGGGACACGGCCAGATGACGCGCCCGGGCATCGACCAGCGCCGCGCCGACCTGCTCGCGGCCCACCCGACCTGGGTGCCCCGCACGCTGGACCAGGCACTGCGCGAGGCCGCCGAGCGCTACGGCGACCGGCCACTCGTGCTCACCGACGACCGCACGCTGAGCTACGCCGAGACCGCCGACTGGGCCGCCCGGCTGGCCGACGGGCTGGCCGCCTCGGGGATCCGGCCGGGGCACCGGGTCGGCGTGCTGATGGCCAACTACCTGGAGTTCGTACCGGTGAAGTTCGCCATCGCGGCGGCCGGCGCGGTGGCCATCCCGTTCAACTACCTGTACCGCGCCGAGGAGCTGGCCTACGTGCTGGCGCAGTCGCGGTGCTCGCTGCTGGTCACGATGACGGGGTTCGCCGGGCTGGACTACCTGGCCATGCTGGACGCCATCGCACCCGGCTGGGAGTACGGCCCGACCGAGACGCTGCCGGAGCTGCGCCAGGTCGCGCTGCTGCCCACCGACGGCCGGGGCAGGGACGGGGTGGCCACCGTGGCCAGCCTGACCGAGCTCGGCGCGGTACACCCGGGTGCGGCCGCCGACCCTGGCCACCGGCCCGACGACGTCGGCGACATCCTCTACACCTCCGGCACCACGGGCTCGCCCAAGGGAGTGATGGCGACCCATGACGCGGTGCTGCGTACCGGCTATGCCTCGGCGCTGACCAGGGCGTACGAGGACGGCCGGCGGATCTTGTTCTCGCTGCCGTGCTACCACATGTTCGGGTATGTGGAGGGGCTGCTCTCGGTGCTGTTCGTGGGTGGCGCGGTGGTGCCGAGGACGGCGTTCGCCCCGGCCGACTACTTCGCCGGCATAGAGCGCCACCGCGCCACCGACATCCTCTGCGTGCCGACCATGACCGTCGCCCTGCTCGAGCATCCGGCGCGCACGAGCCACGACCTGTCCTCGGTGTTCGCGATTCTGTCGGGGGCGGCTCCGGCGCCGGTGTGGCTGTGGGAGCGGGTGCGCGCCGACCTGGGCATCACCGAGATCACCACCGGTTACGGCATGACCGAGGCCGGCGGCGCGATGACGTTGAGCCGTCCGGAGGACCCGCTGGAGCTGCACTCCGGCACGGTCGGCGCGGTGAAGCTGGCGGGGGCGGCCGGGTTGGCGGAGCACGGCGGGGCGCTGTGCGCGTACGCCACGGTCGACCCGATGACCGGCGCGGACCTGCCGGCCGGCGCGGAGGGTGAGCTGGTCGCGCACGGGCCGACGATCATGCTCGGGTTCTGGGAGAAGCCGGCGGAGTCCGAGGAGGCGCTGGCCGGTGGCCGGCTGCACTCCGGTGACCTCGGCAGGGTCGACGAGGACGGCTACGTGCGGCTGACCGGGCGCAGCAAGGAGCTGTACAAGAGCGGCGGCGAGCTGGTGATGCCGAAGGAGATCGAGGAGCTGCTCAGCCGCCACCCCGGGGTCAGCCAGGCGTACGCGGTCGGCGTGCCGGACGACCGGTGGGGCGAGGCGGGCTGCGTGTGGGTGGTGCCGGAGGCCGGCGCGGCGGTCACCGAGGAGGAGCTGCTCGAGCTGTGCCGGGGCAAGCTGGCGCGGTTCAAGGTGCCCAAGCACGTGCTGTTCCTGACCGCCGAGGAGCTGCCGACCACGCCGACCGGCAAGGTCCGCAAGTTCGAGCTGGTCACCATGGCCGCGGCCCGCCTCACGAGCTGAGGGCTGGTGTCCGGGGCTCACGGACTGCGGCCCCAGCGGTCAGACCATCGGGCTGATGCGCTCCTCGACCCCGAGCAGCGCCTTGCCGTACACCTCGTAGCCGATCATCGCGTTGAGGCCGGCGTGCCGCGCCGCCGTGTTCGCGTCGCGCCAGTACTGCTGCATCCGGCTGGACTCCGCGAAGCTGCCGGCGCCGTGCACGTTCACCAGCACGTTGATCGCGTCGAGCACCTGCTGCGCCGCGTAGCCGGCCCGCGCCCGGATCTCGGCGCGCGCGGCGTAGCCCACCTGCTCGCCGGTGCGGAGGGAGTCGTCGAGCTCGTCGGCGATGCCGAGGACGTGCAGCCGGGCCGTCTTGAGCTTCAGCGCCGCCTCGGCTACCTGGATCTGCACGCCGACCGAGTCGCTCTGCTTCGTGAAGAACGTGTGGTGCATGCCCCTGCCGGGGGCGGTCGAGACGACGAGGTCCAGCGCCGCGCGCCCGATCCCGAGCAGCGGCCCGAGCAGCGGCAACGTCGCCAGCGGCACGAACGGCAGCCGGTACATCGCCTCGGCGGTGGGCGCCGGCCACGCGCCCTCGGCCATCGCGCCCATCGAGATCGTCAGGTGGTCGGGCACAAAAACGTCGTCGGCGACCCACGTGTTGCTGCCGGTGCCGCGCATGCCCACGGTGTGCCAGGTCTGCTCCAGCTTCACCTCGGACGCCGGCACCATGCACAGCACGGCGTCGGCCACCTCGCCGTTGTCGTCCATCACCACCGCGCCGAGCGACGCCCAGGTGGCCTGGTGCGCTCCGGACGCCCACGCCCAGCGCCCGCTCACCCGCAGGCCACCCGGTACCCGCCGGGCCGGGGCAGGCGCTGCGCCGCCTGCGATCCTCGCGTCGGGGTCAGCGCCGAACACGTCGTCCTGCGCCCGCTCGGACGCCAGCCCGGTGATCCAGGTCCCGACCGAGCCGACGGACACCAGCCAGGCCGCCGACGCATCCCCCTCGCCGAGCGCCTCCGTGACTTCCAGGACCGTGCGCAGGCCCGCCTCGTGGCCGCCCAGCCGCCTCGGGATGAGCATCCGGAACAGCCCGGCGTCGCTCAGCGCGGCGCTCACCTCGTCGGGCATCCGCCGCTCGGCCTCACCCTGTGCGGCGTGCTCGCGCAGCAGCGGCCGCAGTGCGCGCGCCCTGGCCACGAGCTCCGCTCGGCTGGGTGGCGGCTTCCCGGCTCCGGCTGTGGTCATCGGCGTCCCCGTCCCCGTCGTTCACGCGTTTGATCGAGCCAGCGCATTCTTCAGCGGCCGGATATACAACGTGTCAACGGAGCGCGTCGCGGCCCAGCTCGACGCAAAACCCCAGCTCAGGACTCACAGAGTCTGGGCAGGGCGGTTGGCGGCGCCGGCGTAGAGGGTGTTCCAGACGATGCTGGTGTAGGCGTCGACCAGGCGGGCGAGCTCGTCGTCCGGGGCGTCGCGGACCAGGCGGTGCAGCCCGCGCTCGGCCATCCAGGTCAGCCAGGCGGCGGTCTGCGCGGCGGGAAGTGCGGCGTCGACGGAGCCGTTGGCCTGGCCGGCGCGGATGTGTTTGCGCAGGCCGGCGATGTTGCGCTGCATCATGGCGTCGACCTGGTCGCGGACGGCCGGGTCGTAGGCGGCGGCGTCGAACGCGGCGGCCATCAGCGTGGTGTGCGGCCGGTAGACCAGCACGACCCGGTTCAGCGCCACCCGCACGTCGTCCCAGCTGACTGTGCCGCCCCGCTCGCCGCCCCGCTCGCCGCCCCGCTCGCCGCCCCGCTCGCCGCCCCGCTCGCCGCCGAGCGACCACCAGCCCTGTGCCGCCACGTCCAGCTCGGAGATGATCTCGGTCAGCCAGGCGCGGATCAGCTCGCCCTTGTCCTCGAAGTACACGTAGAACGTGGAGCGGGACACCCCGGCCAGCGACACCAGCCGCTCCACCGACAGCTCGGTGAAGTTCTCGCCCTCGGCCAGCAGCGACTCGACGGCGGCCAGTAGCCGTGCCTTGATCAGGTCACGCCGCTCGGCGCGGCTGGCCTGCGTCTTGCGGGTCACCGACGGCATCAGGGGGCATCCATTCCAGACTTCTCAGAACCCGAACGACTTGCCGATCACGTCCAGCATGATCTCATCCGCGCCGGCGCCGATGCGGTAGAGGCGGATGTCACGCAGCACCCGTGACACGTCGTACTCGTCCATGTAGCCGGCGCCGCCGTGGATCTGTACGCACTGGTCGGCGACCTCCCACGCGGTCTGGGTGGCCAGCAGCTTGCTCATCGAGATGGCCCGCACCGGGTACTCGCCCGCGGCGTAGGACCGGGCAGTCTGGTAGATCAGCGCGCGGGCGCCCTCGAGCTTGGTGGCCATGTCGGCGAACTTGTGCCGGATCGCCTGGTGCTGGCCGAGCGGCCGCCCGAACGTGTGCCGCTCCCGCGCGTAGGTCAGGGTCTTGTCGAACGCGTACTGGCCGTAGGCGAGGCAGCCGGCGGCGCCGATCAGCCGCTCCGCCTGCAGCTCCCACATGATCTGCTCGAAGCCCTTGCCGACGGTGCCCAGCAGCGCCGAGTCGTCGACCCAGACGTCCTCGAACGACAGCAGCGCGGTGTCCGAGGCGTGCATGCCCATCTTGCGCAGCTTCTGGGCGCGGTTCACACCGGGCGTGTCCATCGGCACCAGGAACAGGCTGAAACCGCGATGCCCGGCGTCCGGGTCGGTCTTCGTGACCAGCAGGATCATGCTGTTGCGGTGGCCGTTCGTGATGAACGTCTTCGAGCCGTTGATCAGCCAGCCGCCGTCGTGGCGGACCGCGCGGCTCTTGGTCGCGGCGACGTCGGAGCCGGCGTCGGGCTCGGTGATGCCGAGTGAGTACATCTGCTCGCCGGCCACCCCGGGGCGCACCCAGCGCTGCTTCTGCTCCTCGGTGCCGAACTCCAGGATCGGCGGCATGACCATGTCGGTGTGTACCGAGAGGCCCATCAGGAAGCCGCCGCTGCCGCCGCGCGCGATCTCCTCGGCGAGCACCAGGTTGCTGAAGTAGTCGCCGCCCTGCCCGCCGTACTCCTCCGGCACGGACAGCCCGAGCAGCCCCAGATCGCCCATCCGGCGCACGATCGAGTCGGGGAACGTGTGCTCCTCCCACTCGGCCACGTGCGGCACGATCTCGCGGTCCACGAACGCGCGGATCGAGGCACGCAGCGCGTCGTGCTCCTCGGTGAAGACGACGTGCCCGGCGGGGTGGGTGGCCGGGTCGGTGATGGTCATGGCTCGCTCCAGGGCAGGGACCGGGCTGGGACGACAAACGCCTGGACAACACTAGGCTGGACAATGTGTCCGGACGCTATGGCCGAGGCTAGCATTCTTCGGCAGGATGGGCCTATGACTGGCTCCCGAGGGCCGTTGACCACGTCGTGGTGGCCGGCCGAGCGCGACATCCCGCTGATCGGGCACACCATCGGATCGCTGCTGGTCGAGCGCGCCGGGCAGGCCCCGGACGCCCTTGCGCTGGTCGCCACCGACCACGCCGGCGGGCCTCGCCGGTACAGCTACGGCGGGCTGTACGAGGCCGCCGAGCGGATCGCGGCCGGCCTGCTGGAGCTCGCCGACCCGGGGGAGTTCGTCGCGCTGTGGGCGCCGAACCTGGCCGAGTGGCCACTGGTCGAGTACGGCGCGGCGCTGGCCGGCGTGGTCCTCGTCGCGCTCAACCCGGTGCTCCGGCCGGAGGAGCTGCGCTACGCACTCGAGCACTCGGGCGCGGTGGCCCTGCTGCACGCCGACCGCAGCCGCGACTACGACATGGCCGCCGTCGCCGCCCAGGTGGCGCCCGACTGCCCGGCGCTGCGGCACGTGGTCAGCCTCTCCGAACCCGAGCGCTACACCGCGCCGCCCCGCGCCGCGCTGCCGGCAGTCGAGCAGCTCAGCCCTGCCATGCTGCAGTACACGTCCGGCACCACCGGCACCCCGAAGGGCGTGCTGCTGCACCACCGCGCGCTGGTCAACGTCGCCGCGCTGACCATGGCGGCCGTCGAGCTCCCGGCCGGCGCCGTGTGCCTGAACCCGCTGCCGACGTTCCACACCGCGTCCTGCGTGGTCAGCACGCTGGGGCCACTGTGGCTCGGCGGCACGATGGTGCTGATGAACCGGTTCGAGCCGGTGGCCGCGCTGGCCGCGATCCGCGCGGAGGGGGTCCGCGTACTGATGAGCGTGCCGACGGTGCTCGGCGCGGTCATCGAGGCAACGCGGGCGGAGGCAACGCGGGCGGAGGCAACGCGGGCGCCGGCCGGCGGCGCCGGGTCCGGCGGGGCGGGCGCCGTGGCCGCGCCGGAGCTGGACACCGTGCTGGTCGGCGCCTCCAACGTGCCGGGCAGCATGATCGAGACGGTGGAGCAGATGTTCGGCGCCTCCGTGCACAACCTGTTCGGCCAGACGGAGCTGGGCCCCGTGCTCACCCTGACCCGCCGGGGCGACACCAGGGCCGACGTGGTCGGCACGGTCGGCCGCCCGATCCCGCACACGGAGTGCCGCATCGCCGACCCGGTGACCGGCGAGACGCTGCCGCTCGGCGAACCCGGTGAGATCTGCGCGCGGGGCTTCCAGCAGCTGATCGAGTACTACCGGGACCCGGAGTCCACCGAGCGGGCCGTCGACGCCGACGGGTGGCTGCACCTGGGTGACCTCGGTTCGATGGACGAGCGCGGCATGGTCCGGGTGACCGGCCGGCTGAAGGACCTGATCATCCGGGGCGGCGAGAACATCGCGCCGGCCGAGATCGAGAACCGGCTGGTCACGCATCCCGCCGTGCTGGATGCCACGGTGATCGGTATGCCGGACGAGCGCTGGGGCGAGGTGGTGGTGGCGGCGGTCCGGCTGCGCGAGCCGCTCGCCGACCCGGAGGCCGAGCTCATCGAGTACGCCCGGGCAGGGCTGGCCAGGTACAAGGTGCCGTCCCGGGTGATCGTGCTCGACGAGTTCCCGATGACCCCGTCCGGCAAGGTCCAGAAGTTCCGACTCCGCGAGCAGTTCCTGGCCCAGGGCGCGTAACAGCCGGAAGGCCCACCCGCGCCCACGCGCGTCGCGCCGCGAGTGTCGCCCAACTCCGGAGTACCGGCGTACTCCGCATACCGTGCCGCCAGCGATGCCGTGGGGCGACTGGATACCGTGCCGCCGCTGGATACCGTGCCTGCACTTCGCACGGTGCGTTGTCACTTCGCACGGCGCGCCTTCACTTCGCACAGTGTGCGGAGTATGCGAAGTGACAACACGGCATGCGAAGTGCCCTGGACGGCGTATGCGAAGTGCCCCTGCACGGCGTGCGAAGTGCCCCTGGACGGCGTGCGAAGTGACAGCACGGTGTGCGAAGTGCGGGTGCCCTGGTACGGGTGCCCGGGATGTTCATGGGCCGGCATGCGTCGGCTTCGCGCGCCCCGGAAGTGGCCGCCGAGTACGACCTCACCGGCCTTGCATCTTGTACTTGAGGCCGGTGAGGTTGAACTCGGCGGAAGGAGCGCAGGTGCGACGGCGAGTTCGGCCAGCCGCTCGACCCGGTGCGGCCAGCCGCTCGACGGTGCGCTGTGCGCAAGGCCGGAGCCGGGGAGCGAACGCCAGCTCTTGACCCGATCGGGTTACTCACGTAGGAAGCACGAAGCATCCTATAGGAAACGAGATCCTGGAGCCCGATGATGAACACGACGCGCGCGGCACGGGTTGTCCTGTCCGCACTGGGCATCGCGGCCCTCGTCGTCACGGCCGGCTGCAGCACCAAGAGCCCGGAAAGTGGCTCGGGGGGCTCCGCCGGCTCGGCGCCCTCGGTGAGCACCGCCGCCCAGGTCAAGGTCGCGCTGGTCCCCGGCGGCGCGCATCCCTACTTCCAACCGTGGAAGACCTCCGGCGAGCAGGCCAAGACCGACCTCGGGCTGGGCGGCATGACGTTCGACGAGACCGGCCAGTGGGACCAGGCCAAACAGAACGCCGCGCTGAACTCGCTCGCCGCCCAGGGCTACAACGCCATGGGCATCTTCGGCGTCTCGCCGACCGA
>DATAYB010000064.1:0-5991 GCA_036272795.1 Pseudonocardia sp. | reverse complement strand
GCGCTATATCGGCTGAAGGCGTACTTCGGGATGGTTCCGGCCGAAGATATGGACGCGTACCTCGACGACTACGACGAGACCGGGTACTACGACGACCAACGCGGAGGCTACGCCGAGCCGCGCCAGGAGCACCGCCCGGAGCGGGTCCCGCAGGCCGCCGAGCGGCCGTACGCGGAGCGGCACTACGCGGAGCGCCAGCCGCTCGAGCGGGCACCGCTCGCGGAGCCGGCACCGCTCGGTCCGCCGCTCGGGGTGCCGAGCGCGCGCAGCGGTTCCGGTGGCGCCGGGCGTGCCCCCGTGACGCGGGGCGCGCTCGCGGTGGAGTCGCTGGCCGCGGAGCCGCCCCGGCAGGCCGAGCCACTGCACGACACGGTCCGCGCGACGGCGCCCGCCTCCGTCAAGGACGCCCCGCTGTCCCGGATCACGACGATCCACCCGCGCAGCTACAACGAGGCGCGCACGATCGGCGAGCGGTACCGGGAGGGCATCCCGGTGATCATGAACCTGACCGAGCTGGACGACGCCGCCGCCAAGCGGCTCGTGGACTTCGCCGCGGGACTCGCCTTCGCGCTGCGCGGCTCCATCGACAAAGTCACCAACCGTGTCTTCCTGCTCTCGCCAATGGGTGTCGACGTCTCGGCCGAGGAGCGTAGAAAGCTCGCGGAGCGCGGCTTTTTCGGCCAAGATTGAGGCGTGTCCTTGCCCGCTTTTCCGGCCCCCAATGGGCTCTCGCGCGCCATTACGGAGAGTGACCGCCGTGGTGACGTAGGGAGGGGCAGGACTGGACCTGTGGATTATGGTTCTGCTGCTGGCCGTGTTCATACTGTTGACGTTCGTCGGCACGGCCTGATGGACGATCTGCTCGACCCGAGGTTGCTATGAGACGTGTACAGGGCCTCGGTTGCCCAGGACTGCGTGAGGTGATCCGATGCCGCTGACCCCGGCCGACGTGCACAACGTCGCCTTCAGCAAGCCCCCGATCGGAAAACGGGGTTACAACGAGGACGAGGTGGATGCCTTCCTCGACCTCGTGGAACAGGAGCTTGGCAAGCTCATCGAGGAGAACACCGAGCTGCGCGACCAGGTGAACGCTCTGGAGCAGCAGTTGGGCAACGCGCAGAGTGACCTGTCCGAGGCGCGCGCCCAGGCCTCCCGTGCTCCCCAGCAGCGCCAGCGTCCGGCGGATGAGAACCGTCAGACCATGGCGATGGCCATGCCGCCGCCCCCCGTCCAGGCCCCGCCGCCGCCTCCCCAGGCTGCTCCCCAGGCGATGATGGACCCGGTGTCGCTCGGTGGTGACCACCACGTCCAGGCTGCCAAGGTGCTGGGTCTCGCCCAGGAGATGGCCGACCGGCTCACCGCCGAGGCCAAGACCGAGGCCGATGGCATGCTCAGCGACGCCCGGACCAAGTCCGAGCAGCTGCTGTCGGAGGCCCGTACCAAGTCCGACGGTCTGGTCAACGAGGCCCGCGTGCGCGCCGAGACCATGCTGAACGACGCCCGGACCCGGGCCGAGACGATGGAACGCCAGTCCCGTGACAAGGCTGCCGCGCTGGTCGGGGAAGCCGAGCGCAAGCACAGCGAGATCATGGGCGGTATCCAGCGTGAGAAGTCGGTGCTGGACAAGAAGATCGACGAGTTGCGTACCTTTGAACGGGAGTACCGCACCAGGCTCAAGACCTACCTTGAGTCGCAGCTGCGGGATCTCGCTGGCAGAGGATCCGCCGCGCCGTCGGACGGTCGGGCAAACTCGAGTCAGGGTTATGCGGCCACCGGTTACGGCTCTCGGGCCGACGCCGGCAGCTGACCTCGGCCCGGCACCAACGATTAGGGTGGCCGGCGCCACAAGCGACGTCGTCACCTCGGAGTGAACCGTGTTACTGCTGGTCTTGATATTCGTGCTGGTGGCCTTCGGGCTGCTGTTGGTCGCCCTGGTGACCGGTACAGCAGCCTGGGCCTGGGTCTCGGTCGTCGTGAGCGTGGCGGCCGCCGGGGCTCTGGTCTACGACTGGGCACAGCGGCGCGCCGCGGTCAAGAGCAGCATCGGTGACCGTGCGCCTCGCGGCCAGTTCTCCGCGCCGACGAACCTCATCGAGCCTCCGACGACGGCGATTCCTGCCCTGGGCAACGCCGTCATGGAGCCTCCGACCGAGGTCTTCGCGGCGATACGACCCAGCTCCGGTGTCGGACCGCCCGTCGTGGACGCGCCCGAGACGGTCGCTATCCCAGCCGTCTCGTCGCCGCCCGGCTCGCCCGATCGACCGTCTAGCGCTGTGCCAGATGGCCGCCGATCAGGCGATCAACAGTCACCCAGTGTGACAACGGAACGTGGCGATCGCACGAATGTGCCGAATTCGGCGGCCGCGTCCCTAACGGGTGACAAAGCTGAGGAAAAGGCAACTTCGGAATCCGCCAAAACTGGCGACCGCGGAATCGAACTGGCCGAGGGCGCGGCCGGAGCGGTGGTCGCCGGTGCCGCGGCGGCGCGCTCGAACACCTCCGGGCCGCCCCGTGCGGACGAGCCGAAGGACGGCCGCACGGCGGGTGGCGAGCGCGGTTCCGACCGCGGCTCCGACACTGCCCAGCCGCGCTCCGGCGGGCCCGCCGAGCCGGACCGGGCCGGCACGCCCGCCGAACCGGCGCGCTCGGCGGAGCCGGCCCGCTCCGGCGAGCCGGCCCGTGCGGAGGGTCGCCCCGACGGCCGTCCCGACCAGCGGCCGGACGGAGCCCAGGAGTCCCGGTCGGGCAGCGGCGCTTCCGAGGGGTGGCCACGCGGCCGGACCAGCGCGAACCGCAACGAAGGCAGCCGCATCGACGCCAGCCGCGGCGACGGCAACCGCTCGGACACCGGCCGTGGCGAGTCGAGCCGCCCCGACGCCGGGCGTCCGGATACGAGCCGTCCGGATGCCAGCCGCGGCGACTCGAACCGGGCCGATACCGGCCGCCCCGACGTCGACAGCGGTCGCACCTCGGTGATACCGGCCGTCGGTGCGGCAGCCGCCGGTGCGGGCGCCGCCGCGGCCGCGGCGGCCGCCGGCCAGGCGGCGGAGCGCCGGACCGACGAGCCCTCCGGTGGCCGGCCGGGCGCTCCGGAGCAGCCGGCCGGTGGCCGGCGGGACGACAACGAGGGTCACACCGCGGTCATCCCGCGCACGACCGACGGACCCGGCTCAGGCGCCGACCGCTCGGCGCCGTCCCAGCAGTCCGGTCAGCAGCCGCCGGCCCAGCAGCAGCCGCCGGCCCAGCAGCAGCCGGCGCAGGAGGCATCGCCCGCCGGGGCGGCCGCCGCCAGCCAGCCTCCGCCGCCGCCGGCGCAGCAGGGCCCGCCCCCCGCGGAGCCCGACGAGGAGAACGCCAGCCCGGCCGCGCTGGCCATCGTCGCCACGCTGTCCGAGGAGGTCGTGGTCATCGACGAGCAGCCCAGGTTCCACCTGAGCAGCTGCCGCCTGCTGCCCGGCGCGGAGACCATTCCGCTGCCGGCGAAGGAGGCCGTCGAGTACGGCTTCACCCCGTGTGCGCTGTGTTCGCCGGTGCGCACGCTGGCCGCACGGAACCGGGCTGCGTCGTCTTCCTGACCGGCGCTACCCTGGTAGCAGCAACACACTGGCGTTGATCCGGCCATCACCGGGGAGCCTCCGGAAGAACAGGCTCGCCGCCCGTGCCGCGCACGGTCGGCGGGCCCCAGTAGAACCGGACGGGTTGGCCCGTCACAGCCTGGCGTAACGAGTGGTCGGCGGCGGTGTCCCCAAGCACCGTCGGTGGCAAGCGGGGTGGTACCGCGGTCCGGGCACAGCCCGGTTCGTCCCCGTGCGGAGCACGACATGGCTGCACGAGGAGTACCGCGAAGATGTCCTACCCCAAGGTCGACGTCACCAGTGTGGACGGCGGCACCGAACCGGCCGGTGGCGCCGCCCCGGCCGGTTCGGTGCCGCCCCAGCCGGTGTTCCCCGAGCTGGAGCAGGCCGTGCTGGCCCGCTGGGAGGCCGACCGGACGTTCCAGGCGTCCGTCGAGGCCCGCCCGGCCGGCGAGCACGGCAGCAACGAGTTCGTCTTCTACGACGGCCCGCCCTTCGCCAACGGCCTGCCGCACTACGGCCACCTGCTGACCGGCTACGTCAAGGACGTGGTGCCGCGCTACCAGACGATGCGCGGCAAGCACGTGGAGCGCCGGTTCGGCTGGGACACCCACGGCCTGCCGGCCGAGGTGGAGACCGAGCGCCAGCTGGGCCTCAAGCACAAGTCCGAGATCGAGGAGATGGGCGTCGCGGCCTTCAACGAGGCCTGCCGCGCCTCCGTGCTGCGCTACACCAACGAGTGGCGCGACTACGTCACCCGGCAGGCCCGCTGGGTGGACTTCGACAACGACTACAAGACGCTCGACCTGCCCTACATGGAAAGCGTCATGTGGGCGTTCAAAACGCTGTGGGACAAGGGTCTGGTCTACGCCGGGTTCCGGGTGCTCTGGTACTGCTGGCGGGACGAGACGCCGCTGGCCGCCACCGAGACCAAGATGGACGATGCGTACCAGAACCGGCAGGATCCCGCGGTCACCGTGGGGCTGTCGCTGGTCGCGCCAGGTACCGACCTGGACGGCGCACGTGCGCTGATCTGGACGACCACACCGTGGACGCTGCCGTCGAACCTGGCCATGGCGGTGGGCCCGGACATCGACTACGCGCTGGTCCGGGCCGCGAACGGGGAGCGCTACGTGCTCGCCGAGGCGAGGGTCGCGCACTACGCCCGGGAGCTGGGTGAGGTCGGTGCCGAGGGCGGGGCGGAGGTGCTGCGCCGGTTCAAGGGCGGCGAGCTGCTCGGGCTGGGCTACACGCCGCCGTTCGACTTCTTCGCCGGCCGCCCCAACGCGCACCGCGTGCTCGCCGCCGGCTACGTGACCACCGAGGACGGCACCGGCATCGTGCACATCGCGCCTGCCTTCGGTGAGGAGGACAAGGAGGTCACCGACGCGGCCGGCATCGAGGTCGTCGTACCGGTCGACTCCCGAGGCGAGTTCACCGCCGAGGTACCCAGCTACGCCGGCATGCACGTGTTCGACGCCAACGCCCACATCATCCGCGACCTGCGCGACGGCGCCGACAGCGGCAACGAGCACGTGCAGGGCGTGCTGCTGCGGCACGAGACCTACGACCACCCGTACCCGCACTGCTGGCGCTGTGGCAACCCACTGATCCAGCGCGCGGTGGACTCCTGGTTCGTCAAGGTCACCGCGTTCCGGGACCGGATGGTGGAGCTGAACCAGCAGATCACGTGGGTGCCGGAGAACATCAAGGAGGGCCAGTTCGGCAAGTGGCTGGAGGGCGCGCGGGACTGGAACATCTCCCGCAACCGGTACTGGGGCAGCCCGATCCCGGTGTGGGAGTCGGACGACCCGAACTACCCGCGCACCGACGTCTACGGCTCGCTGGACGAGCTGGAGCGCGACTTCGGCGTGCGCCCGACCGACCTGCACCGCCCGCACATCGACGAGCTCACCCGGCCCAACCCGGACGACCCCACCGGTCGCTCCGTCATGCGCAGGGTGCCCGAGGTGCTGGACTGCTGGTTCGACTCCGGCTCGATGCCGTTCGCCCAGGTGCACTACCCGTTCGAGAACCGCGACTGGTTCGACAACCACTACCCGGGCGACTTCATCGTCGAGTACAACGGGCAGACCCGGGGCTGGTTCTACACGCTGCACGTGCTTGCCACGGCGCTGTTCGACCGGCCGTCCTTCGAGTCCTGCATCGCGCACGGCATCGTGCTCGGCGACGACGGGCTCAAGATGTCCAAGTCGAAGGGCAACTACCCGGACGTCACCGAGGTGTTCGACCGGGACGGCAGCGACGCCATGCGCTGGTTCCTGATGGCGTCGCCGATCCTGCGCGGCGGCAACCTGGTCGTCACCGAACAGGGCATCCGCGAGGGCGTCCGGCAGGCCATCCTGCCGCTGTGGAACACGTGGTACTTCCTCGCGCTGTACGCCAACGCGGCCGG